>NZ_JBWLKN010000013.1:0-241780 GCF_059026195.1 Streptomyces sp. A01
TCTGCGTAAGTTGATCGCTCTCTGATGTCGGCTCGCCAACTATCGCGGACATCCGCCAACTATCGCGAACGGTCACAGCGGAGCGGATGCCGGACGGACTGCGCGTCTGGAAGGTTTCACAAGAGCGGTGAGACAGCAATACTGTTGAACTCTGATGGACAGGTGTCGCGTCGGACAAGGCCGAGACCGGCCAGACACGGTGCGAGAGTGGCCAGGGAGTGAGGCGCAGCCGATGACTCAGCCGGTGACAGCGGAAGCGGACGAACCCGGGAGTCTTGGGCTGACCGTCGACGAGTTGGCGGCCCGCGCCGGGGTGACCGTGCGGACCGTGCGTTTCTACGGCACCCGTGGCCTGCTCCCGCCGCCGCAGATCGGCCCGCGCCGGGTGGGCAGGTACGGGCCCGAGCACCTGTCGCGGCTGGCGCTCATCGAGGAGTTGCAGCACCACGGGATGACCCTCGCGGCGATCGAGCGCTACCTCCAGCAGCTGCCGGAGGACATCAGCGCGCACGACCTGGCGATCCACCGGGCGCTGGTCGCCTCATGGACGCCGGACGCGGCCGGGGAGGCCACCCGGGAGCAGCTGGACCGGCGCTGCGGGCGCCCGCTGAGCGAAGCCGACATCGACCGGCTGGCCGCGATGAACGTGCTGGCCAGGACCGAGGACCCCGAGGTCTTCCAGGTCGATCCGGCGATCTTGCACTTGGGGGTGCGGCTGCTCGATGTGCCGATCTCGCTGGAGTCGATCCTGGCGGCCCGTACGGTGGTGCTCGACCACACCCAGGCGGCGGCGCGCGAGCTGAGCAGGCTGTTCCGGGACGAGGTGTGGGAGCCGTATCAGGAGCGGGAGTCCGACCCCGAGCGGGTCGCCGCGATGAAGTCGCTCTCCGCCCATATGCAGCCGATGGTGGTCCAGGCGCTGGTGACCGCGTTCCAGCGGTCCCTGAGGCAGGAGCTGCGGGAGTGGCTCAAAGACGGCTGAGCCACTCCTGCGCTCCGGCTGCTCCGGCTTCAGGGGCGAGTCCCGGACCCGGCGCGCGAGCCGGGTCCGGGGGCCGGGTCAGGCGTCGCTGAACTTCTCGCCCTTCTCGGCCTTTTCGAGCAGCAGCGCGGTCGGCGTGAAGCGCTCCCCGTAGCGCTCGGCGAGTTCCCGCGCGCGGGCCACGAAGCCGAGCAGGCCGCCCTCGTAACCGTTGATGTACTGGAGCACACCGCCGGACCAGGCAGGGAAGCCGATGCCGAAGATGGAGCCGATGTTGGCGTCGGCGACCGACGTCAGCACGCCCTCTTCCAGGCAGCGGACGGTGTCGATCGCCTCGGCGAACAGCATCCGCTCCTTGAGGTCCTCGAACGGGACGGTGCCCTCGGTGAACGCGGTGCCGGTCCCGAAGTGCTCGCGCAGCCCCGGCCACAGACCGGCGCGCTTGCCGTCCACGTAGTCGTAGAACCCGGCGCCGCCACTGCGGCCTGGGCGCTCGAACTCCAGGACCATCCGGTCGATGACGGCCTCCGCCGGGTGCGTCTCCCAGACGCCGCCCGCCTCCTCGACGGCGCGCTTGGTCTCCTCGCGGATCTTGCGCGGCAGGGTGAGGGTCAGCTCGTCCATCAGCGCGAGGACCTTGGCCGGGTAGCCCGCCTGGCCCGCGGCCTGCTCGATGGTGCTCGCCGGGATGCCCTCGGCGAGCATCGAGACACCTTCGTTGATGAAGTGGCCGATGACGCGGGAGGTGAAGAAGCCACGTGAGTCGTTCACGACGATCGGGGTCTTCTTGATCTGCCGTACGAGGTCGAAGGCGCGGGCCAGCGCGACGTCGCCGGTCTTCTCACCCCGGATGATCTCCACCAGGGGCATCTTGTCGACGGGCGAGAAGAAGTGCAGGCCCACGAAGTCCACCGGGCGCCGTACGCCCTCGGCGAGCGTGGTGATCGGCAGCGTCGAGGTGTTGGAGCACAGCAGCGCGTCCGGCTCGATGACGCCCTCGATCTCCTGGAACACCTTGTGCTTGAGCGCGGTGTCCTCGAAGACCGCCTCGATCACCGCGTCGCAGCCCGCCAGGTCCCGCGGGTCGGCGGCCGGGGTGATGCGGGCGAGCAGCGCGTCCGCCTTCTCCCGCGTCGTACGGCCCCGCGAGACTGCCTTGGCGCACAGCTTCTCGGAGTAGCCCTTGCCCTTCTGGGCGGCCTCGACGCTGACGTCCTTGAGGACGACCTCCATCCCGGCCTTGGCGCAGGAGTACGCGATGCCCGCGCCCATCATGCCCGCGCCGAGCACGGCGACCTTGCGTACGGTGTACGGCGGGGCGTCCTTGGGGCGGTTGGCGCCGGAGTTGACGGCCTGGAGGTCGAAGAAGAACGCCTGGGTCATGTTCTTGGAGATCTGGCCGGTGACCAGCTCCGTGAAGTACCTGGCCTCGATGGTCTGCGCGGTCTCGAAGTCGACCTGCGCGCCTTCGACCGCGGCGGCCATGATGTTGCGCGGAGCCGGGTAGTGGGCGCCGTTCAGCTGCTTCTTGAGGTTGGCGGGGAACGCCGGGAGGTTGGCGGCGAACTTCGGGTGCGCGGGCGTACCGCCGGGGATCTTGTATCCCTTGACGTCCCACGGCTGCTGCGACTCGGGGTGCTCGTCGATGAAGGCGCGGGCCTTGGCGATCAGTTCGTCCTGGTCGGCGGCGACCGCGTGGACGAGCCCGGCCTCCAGCGCGCGGGCGGGCGCGTACTGGGTGCCCTGGAGCAGCACCTTCAGCAGCGCGTCGGTGATGCCGAGCAGGCGTACGGTGCGCACCACGCCACCGCCGCCGGGCAGCAGGCCCAGGGTGACCTCCGGCAGGCCGATCTTGCTGCCGGGCGCGTCGAGGGCGATCCGGTGGTGGCAGGCGAGGGCGATCTCGTAGCCACCGCCGAGCGCGGCGCCGTTGATCGCGGCGACGACGGGCTTGCCCAGGGTCTCGATGCGGCGCAGGTCGCGCTTGACGTCGCTGCCCGCTTCGAGGACCTGCTGCGCCTGGTCGGGGGTGACGGCGATCAGGTCGCGCAGGTCGCCGCCCGCGAAGAAGGTCTTCTTCGCCGAGGTAACGATGATGCCGCGGACCGTGTCGCGCTCGGCCTCAAGCCGGTCGGCCACCGTGGCGAGGGACGCCTTGAAGGCGGCGTTCATGGTGTTCGCGGACTGGTCGGGGTCGTCGAGGACGAGGGTGACCACGCCGTCGTCGCTCCGCTCCCAGCGGATCGTGCTGCTCTCGGTCATCTGGAGGTCTCCATGAGGATGTTGAGGGGGACGCGGGGACACGGTCGCGGCGGATTCCCGGCCGCTCCCGCTGCGCTGGGCGGGCGCTGCCTTCCCGGTTCACGCGGGGCGCGCGCCGTCGTGGCGGGCCCGGCGGCGTGGACCGGCGGTGCCGGGGCCGGCCGCGACCGGCGGGGAACTGCGCGGACTCAGAGGCGTTCGATCACCGTGGCGGCGCCCATGCCGCCGCCCACGCACAGGGTGATCAGGCCGTACCGCTGGTCGCGCCGCTCCAGCTCGTCGATGAGCGTGCCGAGCAGCATCGCGCCGGTCGCGCCGAGCGGGTGGCCGAGCGCGATGGCGCCACCGTTGACGTTGACCTTGTCCAGGCTCAGGCCCATGTCCTTGACGAAGCGCAGCACGACCGCGGCGAACGCCTCGTTGATCTCCACCAGGTCGATGTCGTCGATGGTCAGGCCCGCCTTGGCGAGGGCCTTGCGGGAGGCGGGGGCGGGGCCGGTGAGCATGATGGTCGGGTCGTCGCCCGAGACGGCCGCGGAGACGATGCGGGCGCGCGGCGTGAGCCCGTAGCGCTCTCCCACCTCGCGGTTGCCGATGGCGACGAGCGCGGACCCGTCCACGATGCCGGAGGAGTTGCCCGCGTGGTGTACGTGCTCGATGGCCTCGACCCAGTGGTACTTCTGGAGGGCCACCGCGTCGAAGCCGCCCATGTCACCGATCCCGGCGAAGGACGGCTTGAGGGACGCCAGCGACTCGGCCGTCGTACCGGGCCGCAGGTGCTCGTCGCGGTCGAGGACGACCAGGCCGTTGCGGTCACGGACCGGCACGACGGAACGGTCGAACCGGCCGTCCTTCCACGCCTCGGCCGCCCGGTCCTGGGACAGCGCGGCGAAGCTGTCCACGTCGTACCGGGAGAAGCCCCCGAGGGTGGCGATGAGGTCGGCGCCGATGCCCTGGGGGACGAAGCCCGTCTCGTAGTTGGTCATCGGGTCGGCGAACCAGGCGCCGCCGTCGGAGGCCATCGGCACCCGCGACATCGACTCGACGCCGCCCGCGAGCACCAGGTCCTCCCAGCCGGAACGCACCTTCGCCGCCGCCATGTTGACCGCTTCCAGGCCGGAGGCGCAGAAGCGGTTCTCCTGGACACCGGCGACGGTGTCGGGCAGCCCGGCGGCGATGGCGGCGACCTTCGCGATGTCGGACCCCTGGTCGCCGACCGGGCCGACGACACCGAGCACGATGTCGTCGATGGCGGCCGGGTCCAGATCGGGGAAGCGGCGGCGGATCTCGTGGATCAGGCCGACGACCAGGTCGATGGGCTTGGTGCCGTGCAGGGCGCCGTTGGCCTTGCCGCGCCCGCGCGGGGTGCGGATGGCGTCGTATACGTACGCTTCGGTGCTCACGTCGGAAGCCTTTCAAAGGGAGCGGGGCGGGGGTCTCCCACCGGAGACCGGGGAGGGGTCAGGAGAGCAGGGACCGGCCGATGATCTCCTTCATGATCTCGGTCGTACCGCCGTAGATCGTCTGGATGCGGCCGTCCGTGAACGCCCGCGCGATGGGGTACTCGGTCATGTAGCCGTAGCCGCCGTACAGCTGGAGGCAGCGGTCGGTCACCCGCTTCTGCAGCTCGCTCGCCCACCACTTGGCCATCGAGGCGTGCGCGGCGTCGAGCTCGCCCTTGTCGTGGTCGACGATGCAGCGGTCGACGAAGGCGCGGGTGACCGCGCACTCGGTGGCCATCTCGGCGATCTCGAAGCGGATGTGCTGGAGCTTGGCGAGCGGACGCCCGAACGCCTCGCGCTCCTTGACGTAGCTCATCGTCGTCGCCAGGACGTGCTCGGCTCCGGCGATGGAGGCCACGGCGATGTTCAGCCGCTCCTGGGCGAGGTTGGTCATCAGGTGGATGAACGCGCCGTCCAGCTCGCCCAGCAGGTTCTCCTTCGGCACGACCACGTCGTTGAAGAACAGCTCGGCGGTGTCCTGGGACTTCTGGCCGATCTTGTCGAGGTTGCGGCCGCGCTCGAACCCGGCCATGCCGCGCTCGACGACCAGCAGGCTCAGTCCGCGCGCCCCGCCCTCGGGCGTCGTCTTGGCCACGACGATCACCAGGTCGGCGAGGATGCCGTTGGAGATGAACGTCTTGGACCCGTTGACCACCCAGTGGTCGCCCTTGTCCTCGGCGGAGGTGCGGATGGCCTGGAGGTCGGAGCCCGCGCCCGGCTCGGTCATGGCGATGGCCGTGATGATCTCGCCGGAGCAGAACCCCGGCAGCCAGCGGCGCTTTTGCTCGTCGGTGGCGAGCGAGGTCAGATACGGGCCGATGATGTCGTTGTGCAGACCGAGCGCGAGGCCCGGCGCGCCCGCGCGGGTGAACTCCTCACCGAGGACCACGCTGTAGCGGAAGTCGTCGTTGCCGCCGCCCCCGTACTCCTCCGGCACCGCGAGGCCCAGGAGGCCCTGCCGGCCAGCCGCCAGCCACGCCTCCCGGTCCACGATGCCGTTCCGCTCCCACCGCTCGTAGTGCGGCAGCACCTCCTTGGCCAGGAACGTCCGCACGGTCTCGCGGAACGCCTCGTGGTCGGCGGTGAAGATCTCGCGCTTCACGTCTGTGTCTCCTCCTGGGGGCGGATGCCCGTTCGCTGCCTGGCGGGTGTCTCGGGTGCGCGGTGGTGCCGGTCAGCCGGCCGTCTCGGTGAGCGCGGGGACGTCCCAGTCCCCGGCCACCTCGGCGGTGTGCGCGCCCGGCAGCGCCGGGGGCCGCCGTACGTCGCCCTGGGTGGCCGAGAAGCGCGGGGCGGGGGCGGGCTGGACGATCCCCGCGTGCTCGGTGAAGGTGCCGCGGGCCGCGAGGTGCGGGTGCGAGGGTGCCTCGCGCAGCGACAGCACGGGCGCGGCGCAGGCGTCGGAGGGGGCGAAGACGGCCGTCCACTCCTCGCGGGTACGGGTCTTGAAGCGGGCGGCGACGGCGGCCCGCAGCTCCGCCCACCGTGCGAGGTCCCCCTGCTCGGGTGCCTGGTCCGCGATGCCGAGGAGCCGGACGAACTCGGCGTAGAACTGCGGCTCCAGCGCGCCGACCGCCATATGGCCGCCGTCGGCGGTCTCGTACACGCCGTAGAACGGGCAGCCGCCGTCGAGGAGGTTGGCGCCCCTGCGGTCCTGCCAGCTCCCGGCCGCCATCATGCCGTGGATCATGGAGGACAGATGGGCCGTGCCGTCCACGATCGCCGCGTCGACGACCTGCCCGGCGCCGCCGGGGGTGCGGGCGTGCTGGAGGGCGGCGAGGACGCCGATGACGAGATAGAGCGAGCCGCCCGCGTAGTCACCGATGAGGTTGGCCGGGATGGCGGGCGGCCCGTCGGGAGGACCGATCATGCCGAGGACGCCGGTGATGGCGATATAGCCGATGTCGTGTCCCGCCCGGTGGGCGAGCGGGCCGTCCTGGCCCCAGCCGGTCATCCGCCCGTAGACCAGCCGCGGGTTGCGGGCCAGGCACTCCTGCGGGCCGACGCCGAGGCGTTCGGCGACGCCGGGGCGGTAGCCCTCGATGAGCACGTCGGCGCGCTCCGCCAGGTCGAGCACGGTGCCCGGCCCGCCGGTGGATTTCAGGTCGACGGTCACCGAGCGCTTGTTCCGGTTGGTGATGTCGTGCGCCGGGTCGATGGCCATGCTCGGCCCACCGGGCCGGTCGACGCGTACGACGTCGGCGCCGAGGTCGGCGAGGAGCATCGCCGCGTAGGGGCCGGGGCCGATGCCCGCGAGCTCGACGACGCGCACCCCGGTCAGCGGCCCTTGCTGTGCTGCCGTCATGCGGCCCCCACGTCGTTGTGACACCACTGCTGTAACACCACTGATGCTAAGAACACGTTCCAGTTTCCACAACCCCCAGATCCGCGGCCGCCACGGCTGGCCGGGAGCGCACGAAAACCCCCGACCGGACGGCCACTTGGCTCTTCCGTTCGGGGGCTCACCGGGAGGGTCCCGCACCTGGTCCACGCGGCGGCGCCCCACCCGTACGACGCGCGCCGGGGCCCCCGCCGAGGGCTCGGGGGCGACCGGCGAGGGCGGCGGGCCGGGCGGAGGTCAGCTCGCGTCCAGCTCCGCGACCAGCCGCTTCGGCGCCACGACGCGGTAGCTCTCCTCCACCCAGTCGCACAGGAGCTCGGCGGCGGGAGCGTCCTGCGGGGTCAGCGGCACGATCACCCATCCCGCCTTGCCCAGCCCGTACCCGCAGGGCTCGGCGCCCGGCGCGGCCATGGCGTGCTCATGGGCCTGCGGGTCCTTGAGCTTGACGGTGATCGCGGGGCGGTCGCCGCCGCCGTCCACGGACGCGTCGAGGCCGAGGAAGACGAAGATCTTCTTGTTGACCTTCACGACGCTCTCGCCCCAGGGGAACTCCTCCACCGCGCCCGGCAGGGTCAGGGCGAACGCCCGCACGCGCTCACGCACCTTGAGGGGGCCTGTCAAACCTGTCAAACCTGCCATCGGGCCTCCGTATCGCTGTCGCCGTCGCACTGGATGACCGCCACGGGCACGCGGCCGGTCAGCAGCCGCTCCGTGCGTCATGGCCCGCGTCGCACGGCCCGGCCCCTGGTTCGGCGCCCGGCACGCCGTCCCGCGTGGCCGCCTCCACGCTAGCCCCGGCCACTGACAACGGCGCGGGCACCAGATGATCGTCGGGCGCGTCCGGGTCGGTCAGCCGCGCCAGCCGCTGGGGGACGTTGCAGCCGACCAGGACGATCACCACCAGCGTCAGGCCGGATGTCAGCGTGGCCAGCGCCCGCCCCAGGGACATGCCCTCGGCCAGCCGCGCTCCGAGCACCGGGGCGACCGCGCCGCCGAGCGCGCCGACGTTGTAGACGAAGCCCAGGGAGGCGGCCCGGTTCTCCGTCGGGAAGTGGCTGGCGATGTATTTGGGCAGGATGCCGGAGATGCCCTGGCTGAGCGCGAGCAGGGCGAACAGCAGCACTCCGAGTCCCACCAGACTCTCCTGGACGGCGAACACCGGGAAGACGAAGCCGAGCGAGGCGGTCAAGGTCCACGCGTAAGCGCGCCGGGTGCCAAGCCAGTCGCCGACGAACCCCGCCAGCCAGCAGCCGCACATGGTGCCGAACCCGGCGTAGAACATGACGTCGGTGACCTGCGACGGCGAGTACCCCATCTCGGTCTTGAGGTAGGTCGGCAGCAGCGCCTGGATCGGCCAGCTGTAGAGGAACGCGCAGAACACGGTGGCCATCAGCGACACGTACAGCACCCAGCGCCGCCGCCCGCCCAGCTGCACCGCGAACGCGATCAGGCAGCCCGCGGCGAGGACCGAAAGCGGCCACACCAGGCCCGCGCCCGCCGGGGTGAACACACAGAACAGCGCGACACTGGCGAGGACCGCGAGCACGGTGTTCAGCCACGCGCGCGCCCGCTCGGCGAACAGCGGCGCGAACGGGTTCGGCCGCTCCCGCGCGGTCCCGACCTCCGCGCTCCAGTCCGCGGCCTCGGGCAGCGACCGCCGCACCCACAGGGCGACCAGCACCGGCAGGACGCCGATCCAGAACATCCAGCGCCAGCCCCAGTTCGGCACCACCCATTCGTACAGCTTCGAGGCGATGATCGTGCCGCCCGCGTAGCCGGAGATCAGGAACCCCGAGGCGCGGTTGCGCAGCCGGGGCGGCCAGCTCTCCAGTACGTACGTCGCGCTCGCGCTGTACTCCCCCGCCATCCCCATGCCGATCAGCAGCCGGGCGACGAACAGGCTCGTGTACCCCCACGCGAAGCCGCACGCGAAGGTGCCGAGCGAGTACAGCAGAATGCTGGCGATCATCGCGCTCTTGCGGCCGTAGCGGTCGCCGAACGCGCCGAGCAGCGCCCCGCCGAGCCAGCGGGTGATGAAGGCTCCCGAGACGAGGCTGGCGGCCTGCACCGTGCTCAGGTCGAACTCGTCGGCGATCTCGGTCAGGACAAGGGTGATCAGGACGAAGTCGAACCCGTCCAGCAGATAGCCCACCCAGGCGGCGAACATCGCCTTCCACTGCCGCGCCGACACCTCGCGGTACCACCGCGTCCGCTCCTTCGCCGGGGCACTCACGGCAGCAGCCCGGCGTCTTCGAGGAGTTGCCGGACCCGTTCGACCGCCTCGTCGTCGAGCGGGACCTGCGGCGCCGCGGTGGCCGGGCACTCGATGACGCCGAGCAGCCGCAGGGCGGCCTTGAACCCGCCGAGCCCCGCGGAGCTGGCGCCCATCACCGCGGGGTCACCGGCGCCGGTGATGGCGAACAAGGCGGCGAGCCGGTCCTGCTCGGCGGCGGCCTCGGCCCAGCGGCCCGCGCGGGCGTGCGCGTACAGCCGCACATAGCCGTCCGGGTCCACGTTGCCCAGGCCGGGCACGACGCCCCGCGCTCCGGCCAGCAGTGCGCCGTCGACGCAGAGTTCGGAGCCGGTCAGCACGGAGAACCGCGTGTCCAGCCCCTGGCGGCGGGCCTCGACCAGCAGGCGGCGCAGGGCGCCGTCGTCGCCGCTGCTGTCCTTGAACCCGGCGATCGTGCCGTCGGCGGCGAGCGGCAGCAGAAGGGACGCGGTCAGCTTGGTGCGCACGGCGACCGGGATGTCGTAGGCGAACAGCGGCAGCCCAGTGCCCGCGCGCACCCGGCGGAAGTGATCGGAGATCTCGGCGGGGTGGGTGCGGGTGTAGAAGGGCGCGGTGGCGACGAGTGCGTCCGCGCCGCAGGCGGCGGCGCTCGCGGCCTGTTCCAGGACGCGCGCCGTCGTCATGTCGATGACCCCGGCGAGCACCGGCACCCGCCCGTCCGCCGCTTCGACGACCGTTTCCAGGGCGGTGCGGCGCTGGGCGTCGGTGAGGTACACGCTCTCGCCGCTGGAGCCGAGGGCGAACAGGCCGTGCACGCCCGCGCCGATCAGCCGGTGGGTGAGTGCGGCCAGGGAGCGGGTGTCGATGTCGCCCGCGTGGGTGAGGGGGGTGCACAGCGGCGGGATCACGCCGCTGAGGGGGACGGGGAGGCGCATCGGGGATCAGCTTTCTGCGGATGCCGGCTGAAGGTCTGCGAGACGGGCGCGGAGGGGTGAGGGATGAGGCCAGAGAACAGATCAGGGACAATTGGGCCAGTCCGGACGTTGGACGTCCTACATCTGAGCCCGAATGTGACGGAGCGTCGGGGGGCTGTCAAGCCATCGGGCCCGGCCCGTCGCTCATTGACCCGGCGTCAACAGCTGCCTACTGTGGCGGCCCCCGGCCGCGCGCGGCGCGGGATCACCGGGTGGCCGACGACACGGATGGAACCGCGATGCCGCGAGCAGCGGAACGGGCACAGCGCACCTACGACCTGGTGCTGTTCGGGGCGACCGGCTTCGCGGGCGCGCTCACCGCCGCCTACCTGGCCGAGCACGCCCCCGACGGATTCCGCTGGGCGCTCGCGGGGCGCAGCGAACGGCGGCTCGGGGAGCTGCGCGCGCGGCTGGCCGCCATCGACCCGTCCCACGCCGGGCTGCCGCTGCTCACCGCCGACATCACCGACTCCGCCGCGCTGCGCGAGATCGCCACCAGCGCGCGCGTCGTCGCCACCACCGTCGGCCCGTTCCTCACCTACGGCGAACCGCTGGTCGCGGCCTGCGCCGAGGCGGGCACCGACTACGCCGACCTCACGGGGGAGCCGGAGTTCGTCGACCGGATGTACCTGCGCCACCACGAGCGCGCCCGCACCACCGGCGCCCGCATCGTGCACGCCTGCGGCTTCGACTCCATCCCGCACGACCTCGGGGTGCGCTTCACGGTCGGACTGCTCCCGGAAGGGGTGCCGCTGCGCGTCGACGGCTTCGTCCGCAGCAACGCGACCTTCTCCGGCGGGACCTTCGCCTCCGCCCTGACCGCCGCCTCCCGCCCCGGCGGCATGATGCGCGCCGCCAGGGCCAGGCAGCGCGTCGAACGCCGCCCCGCCGGGCGCTCGGTGCGCGCCCCGCTCGGCACGCCGCACCGCAACCGGGACGTCCGCGCCTGGGCCCTGCCGCTGCCCACGATCGACCCGCGGATCATCGCCCGCTCCGCGGCGGCGTCCGAGCGGTACGGGCCGCATTTCCGCTACCGGCACTTCGCGGCCGTACGGCATCTGCCGGTGGCCGTGGCAGGGGTCGCCGGCCTCGGCGCCGTGCTCGGCCTCGCGCAGATTCCCCCGGCCCGCGCCTGGCTGTCGGGCCGCCGCAAGCCCGGCGAAGGCCCGAGCGAGGAGCGGCGCGCGAAGAGCTGGTTCACCGTCCGCTTCGTCGGCCAGGGCGGCGGACGCCGGGTCGTCACCGAGGTCTCCGGTGGCGACCCCGGCTACGACGAGACGGCGAAGATGCTCGCCGAGTCGGCCCTGTGCCTGGCCCTGGACGACCTTCCCCGCACATCGGGCCAGGTGACGACCGGCACAGCGATGGGCGACGCGCTCACCGAACGGCTGACCCGCGCGGGCCTGGTCTTCCGCGTGGTCGAATCCGGCTGAGCCCGGCGTCGGCGCGGATCGGCGTCCCGCCTCTCCCGGAGAGAACGACGTCCGATTCCCGCCAGCTTCCCGGACGGCCGGTGCGCAGCATGGTGCGCATGAACACCGACACACAGACCCCGCCGCACACCGGGACGTACGAGATCCGGGCCATCCCGCAGGAGGTGGTGGCCGCGCTGCGCGAACTCGACGACGCGGGCCAGCCGCCGCGCTCCGTGGTCGACGAGGACGGCGGCAGCCCGCTGCGCTGCTGCATGGGCCGGAGCAAGCCGGGCGAGACCATATACCTGGTGTCGTACGCGCCGCTGCGCCGCTGGGCCGCCGAAACGGGCGCCACGCCTGGGCCGTATCTGGAGCTGGGCCCGGTCTTCATCCACCGGGAGGACTGCGGTGGCTGGCCGCTGAGCGGACTCGGCGACTCAGGCTTTCCGCGCGAGATGTGGGGCGAGCGCAGGGTGCTGCGCGCCTACACGGCGTCCGGCGACATCCTCGGCGGGCGGCTCGTCGAAGGCGAGGACGCCGACGTCGAGGGCGCGCTGGCCCAGTTGTACGACGACCCCCGCGTGGCAGCCGTGCATGTCCGGGCCGTGGAGTTCGGCTGCTTCCTCGTGGAGACGCGACGCGCGGCGCAGGGCGGCTGAGCAGGCCCGCTGATCAGTCCCACAGGTTGCTGACCACCCCGGCGTAGGACGTGCACAACTGCCACAGCAGCCAGAAAGCCCCGTACACAATGCCGATCAACAACACCGTCGCCACTACGGGGTCCAGTCTTCGCTGCCAGCGAGACCGGTTCATCGACCGGTAGTCATGCTCTTCCATACCCTCAAGATATCGACAAAAGGCAACTTGTTTTTCCCTTCCGGCAATTACCGTCCGGTATCGGCCAGCGCCCTGCGGCACAGCGCGTCCGCCCTGCGGGTGGTCTCCGGCAACCGGTAGCGCGGCGTCAGCAGCAGCGTGTGGGCGCAGGCGGCGTCCAGATCCAGCCGGTGGCCGACGGAGACGAAGACCGGTTTCACGCCACTTCGGGTCCGCAGCGCCCGGCCCACTTCCTCGTCGCCGTCCCACAGCGGGGCGGCGTCACCCCGGGACGGGCCCGGCTGCTCGTAGCGGAAGGTGAAGGGGTTCTTCGCAACACCGATCGTCGGCAGCCCGGTGAGCACCCCGAGGTGGCTCGCCAAACCGAACCGGCGCGGGTGGGCCAGTCCGTAACCGTCGCAGACCACCAGGTCCGGGGGTTCGCTGAGGCGGTCGAGGGCGGCCAGGACGGTGGGGATCTCACGGAAGGCCAGCAGCCCGGGAACGTACGGGAAGGAGACCCTGCCCACCGCGGTGGTCTCCTCGACGACGGCGAGGGTGAGCGCGTCGAGCGCCACGGCGGCGGCAGCGACGAGGTCGCGGCCGTCGTCGTAGGCGACGTCCACGCCGACGACGACGCCCGGCGCGCCGGGCTGAAGGCCGGTGCCGCTCGGGGCGGTCCGTTCGACCCGGGCGCGCAACGCCTCCTGGACGGCGGTCGCTTCGGCTTCGGTCGTCGGCCAGCCGGCAGGCGGCGCCACGGGCGGTTCGGAGGAGGGGCTCATGTCACTGATCATGCTAAGCGAGCCCGAGAGGCGGCCCCCCGCCGGGCCCGGTGATCACCCGCGTACCCTGGCGCCATGTTCCTCCTTGAGCTCAGCTACAGCGCCCCGATCGAGCGTGTGGACGCCGTACTCGCCGACCATGTGGCCTGGCTGACCACGCACTACGAGGCGGGCGTCTTCATCGCCTCCGGGCGGAAGGTGCCGCGCGACGGCGGGGTCATCATCGCCGTGGGCGACGACCGGGCGGAGATCGAGAAGATCGTCGCCACGGACCCGTTCACGGTCGCGGGAGTATGCACGTACCGCGTCACGGAGTTCGTGGCGACGAAGACCGCCCCCGCGCTGGCCGCGTACCAGCAGACGCTGCCTGCTTGACCCGCGCGCGAGCGGGCGCGTAGGCCGTGTCCGGTGCATCGTGCTGGGGGCCCCTGTCCGTGCGTCGCGGGCCGCGGGTGCGTCGTGGCTGATCGCGCAGTTCCCCGCGCCCCTAGCGGGGCACACCCCTGCGCCGCAGCGTGCGGGGGCCTTTCCCGGAGCTGGCGGCCTGGGCAGCCCCAGGCTCAGCCCCTGGCCGTGCGTCGCGGACCGCCGGTGCGTCCTGACTGGTCGCGCAGTTCCCCGCGCCCCTCACGGGGCACTCCCCTGCGCCGCTGCGGGACAGCCCCGAGCCGCCGTACCGGTCCGCCCGGACGGGCGGACCGGTACGGCCCGGCTACCGGCCCGTCGTCGGAGTCAGTGACAGCCGGGCGAGGCGTCCCTTCTCACCGGCTGCCCAGCAGCTCAGGTCGGGGGTGCAGGCCACCGTGTCGTACGAGCCCTTGTCGAAGGTCCGCCAGCGGCGGCCGCCGTCGGTGGTCAGCTCGCTGCCTGTCGGGCCGACCGCGAGCGCGGCGGACCGGCTGTGCGGCAGCCATGCCACACCCGAGCGGTAAGCGGGCGGCTGCCGTCGCGCGGGCGCCCAGGAGGCGCCGCCGTCGCCGCTGACCGCCGCCGTCAGCGGCGACGTCTCTCCCGAGCGGTAGTCGCCGCCCACGGCGAGGCCGTGCCGGGTGTCCCGGAAGGCCAGCGCGAAAACACCCCGTGCCGGGTCACCGGCCGGGAGGGGAGCGGTCGTCGCCGACCAGGTCAGGCCACGGTCCGCGGAGTGCAGCACGCGGGCGGTGGCGGCGCCGCCGGTGGCGATCCACGCGTCCCGGCCGCCCGAGCTGACCAGGCACTGGCCACTGGCGGCGAACGCGGCCTCCCCCGGCTGCGCGGCGGGCATCCCCGCCGACGGCAGCACGCGCCAGCTCCGCCCGCCGTCGCCCGTGGAGAGGACGCGGTACTTGCCGTCCACCGGATCGCTCAGCGCGATGCCGTGCCGCGCGTCGAAGAACGTCATGCAGTCGTAGAAGGCCGCCGGGTCGGTGTTGCGGAAGCTCTCCGTCCAGCTCGCGCCGCCGTCCTCCGTACGGAAGACCCGGGACGCCTCTCCCTCGCCGATCGCCAACACCACCGCGCGCCGCCCGTCGAACGCCTCGACGTCCCTGAACTCCAGACCACCGGCGCCGGGAGGCGAGACGTCACGCCAGCCGCGTCCCCCGTCGCGGGTGCGCAGCACGGTGCCCTTGGTGCCCGCCACCCACGCGGTGTCGCGACTGACGGCGGCCAGCCCCCGGAAGCGGGCGTCGCTGCCGCTCTCGGTGAGCCGCCAGCCCAGCGGCGCCTCCGCCGTCTCCCCCGCCGCCCCGGCCCTCGCGCCGTGGCCCGGCTCCGCGCCCGCGGGCGCGGAGAGCACAGCCGCCAAGACCAGCCCGCACAGCCCAGCCGACATCATCCGTCGCGTCGTCCCCATGCCCCTCATGGCGGTGGAAGCTAGCCCATCCGCCGGGCGGCGTCCACGGTTGGCGCACGGCAGCCGAACAGCTGTCACCGAATAGCGAGCGGGCGGCACCGTTCTTACAGTGGTGCGGGGGAACCTGGGAGGTGCCCTTTGGAAGAGCATGACGACGCCACGGGACAGCGGCGCATTCTGGAACGCATCAGCGCGATGGTGAACGACGAGAGGGACCTCCGGGACCAGCTCGCCGACGGAACGATCGACGCGCCGACGGAACGGGAGCGGCTCGCCGAGCTTGAGCGCGCGCTGGACCAGTGCTGGGATCTGCTGCGCCAGCGCCGCGCGAAGCGCGAGTTCGGCGAGGACCCCGGCGCGGCGCAGGTGCGCCCCGCCTCGCAGGTGGAGGGCTACGAGTCATGACCGCCGAGGTGCGCGATGTGATCGAGGAGCACCGTTACGAGGCGCACGTGGACGGCTCACTCGCCGGATTCGCCCAGTACGTCCGCACCCCGCACCTGATCGCCTTCCTGCACACGGAGGTGGACCCCTCCTACGAGGGCCAGGGGGTCGGTGCGGATCTGGCCAGGGCCGCACTGGACGCGGCGCGCGCGGACGAGCTGCGGGTGCTGGCGGTGTGCCCGTTCATCCTCAACTGGATGGCCCGGCATCCGGAGTACCAGGAAATGGCGTACCAGAACCGCAGCCAGGTCTCCGACTGACGTCAGGACCGCGGACGAGGAGCCGAGTGCCATGGGCACCGAACACGGAAAGCCGTACCGCGGGGCAGTCGCCACCGTGAGCTTCGAGGCGGGGCGCTGCCTGCACGCCGCGGAATGCCTGCGTGGTCTGCCGCAGGTCTTCGACCTGGAGAAGCGGCCGTGGGCGCAACCCGACCGGGCCCCCGCCGAACTGGTCGCCGAGATCGTGCGGCGCTGCCCGACCGGGGCGCTCCAATACCGCCTGGCCGATGGCCAGGAGGAGGCCCCGGACCGGCCGACCTCCGTCGTCCGTACCCGCACGGGGCAGTTCGTGCTGCGCGGTGACGTGCGCGTCATCACGCCGGACGGCCCGCGCCAGGAGACGCGGCTGGTGCTGTGCGGCTGCGGCGCGAGCGCCAACCAGCCGTTCTGCGACCACGCGGGCGCCTGCGGGACCGCGTCCGGCGACTAGCCGGGCGGGCCGGCCGGGCCCGGTGCCGGGCCGGTGCCGGGCCGTCAGCGGTACCAGCAGGCAGCCCAGCCCGGGACCCGCGGTTCGCAGCGCCCGCCGCCTGACGTGCCGGCCGTCGGCGACGGTGTCGGCGAGGAGGCCGTCGGCTCCGGTGTGGGAGTGGGCGTGGGCGTCGGGGTGGGGGTGGGGGTCGGCGTAGGTGTGGGCGTGGGTGTCTCGGTGGGGGTGGGCGTCGGCGTGGGCGTCTGGGTGGGCGTCGGTATGCCGGTGGGGGTGGGGGTCGGGGGCAGCGTGGGCGTCGGTGCCGGGGGCGTCTCCTCGCCCGGCTTCCCGCTCTCCCGCCCCGTGGGCTCCGGGTCCGTGCCGGGCTTCGACTCCACCGGCGCCGGAGCGCCCTCGGTGGCCGACGCCGAGGGCCGGGGCGACGCGGGCGCGGACGCGCTGGGAGGAGCGGACGACGTCGCACCCGGTGAGGACTCCCCGCCGCCGGTGGACGGGGCGGGGCGCGACGCGTCCGGTGCGCGGGTGGAGGCCGCCGCGGGCGCGTCGGCTCGCTGGCGGGACGCCGCCCCGTCACCACCGCCGAGCGCCAGCCCCGCGGCGACCGCCACTCCGGCGATGGCCACCACACCGGCCCCGGCCACCGCGGCCCCGACGGGTCCCGCCTGGCTGACCTGGCCGCGCAGCAGATGCCGTACGGATGTCCAGGCACCGGCACCCCCCGCCTTGCCGGCACCCGCCCCGGCGGCGCCGAGCAGCGGCACCAGGAACTTCGCGCCGCCACCCGCGAACAGCACCAGCAGCGCGGGCCCGACGAGCGCGGGCAGCCGGGTGTTCGCCTGGACCAGCACGGCGAGCCGGTCCCGGCAGTCCGGGCAGTCCTCCACGTGCAGCGCGATGGTCTCCGCCTGGCGGGGCGAATCGGTGCCGCGCACGTGCGCGGGCATCCGCTCCCAGTGCGCCGCGCACGCCGGGTTCTCCGGGCTGCCCGGCTGCTCGCTGAGGAACGCCTGCCGCATGCCTTCCCTGGCCCGGTGCAGCAGGACGGCGGTGGCGCCGGTGTTCGTCCCGAGCTGGCGGCCGACCGTCTCCAGCGGCTGGTCCTCCGCCTCGGCCAGCCACAGCGCCTTCACCCAGCGCTCCGGCAGACGGCCCATGACCCGGGTGAGCAGATCCACGTACGCGACGCGCTGCGACGGGTCCTGGCTCACGCCGCTCACGCCGGGCCACGGCTGCTCGACAGCGCCCGCCAAGGGGTCGTGAGGGATCTCCTGGGAGGCCCATCCGCCGCTGGTGGAGAGGTTGCGGACGGTGGTGGTCAGGTAGGCGGGGACGTTGTCGATGCGGTGGCCGGCGCGCAGTCGGCGCCAGACGCGGAAGTGCGCCTCGGCGACCAGATCTTCGGCCATCCAGGTGTTCCTGGTCAGGCTGCGCGCGTACGCGACGAGACGGGGGTGCTCCCGTTCGTACAGCCGCGTGTAGGCGGTGGTGTCCAGTACTGGAGAGGTCTCGGACATGTGGGAGGGCACCTCTGGGTGTGACGCGCGATAAGACGGGGACTCGTGGGCTTCGTAGGGGTTGGTAAGCGTAGAACCCGAATGTGGGGACTACCCGCGGGTCGTGACGCAACTCACGCGGGGTTTGAGTGCACTGGCGTAATGCACCGGCCGTCTAACGGGTCGAAGAGGCAAGGACCCGCACCAAACGAAGGGAGCAGGCGTTGTCCACCGTCATTGACCAAGCCGTCGAGGCCCGGCTCATCGCGGCCGCGCCGAAGGCCCGCGCGATCGCCGCGCATCTGCGGTACGAGGCGAGGGACCCGTTCGCGATCCACGTCTCGTTCCCTCCTATGGCGTCCCTCGACGGGATGGAGGTGGAGTGGACGTTCGGGCGCGAGCTGCTGGAGGCCGGCTTGCGTGGCTCGGCGGGCAGCGGCGACGTCCATCTGTGGCCCTGCGGTCCGGAGCGGACCGTGCTGGAGCTGCACGCGCTGGAGGGCATGGCGATGGTGCAGCTGAACACCGCCGACCTCCGCGAGTTCCTCAGCCGGTCCTACGCTCTCGTCCCCGAGGGCAGCGAGGACGGCCAGCTGGACGTCGACGCCGACCTCGCCGCGCTGCTGCGGGACGCCTGAGCCGATGACTCTCCGGTGCCCCGCCAGCGCGACGCCCGGCTCCGGCGCCGGGCCAGGCGACGACACTGCCGTCGCCGGTCTCGCCACGTCCCCGGCCGGTTCGCACACCCGGTCCGCCACCCAGCCCGCTCCCCTGACGCCCACCCCGGCGCGCGACGCCGGTGGCACGGCCACCGCCGTCCTCACCACGGCGGCCCGCAACGTACCCGCCGACTCGGTCAGCGGTGCCAGCGGTGACGTGTGCGCCGTCCAGCACACCCCGTTCGGCACGCGGTTGCTGATCGGTGACGTACGCGGCAAGGGCCCGAGGGCCGCCGCGGGGGCGGCCGCACTGCGGGAAGCCTTCGTCCAGGCCGCCGACCGGACACCGCGGCTTCCCGCCCTGGCGAGCGTTCTGGAGGCCGCGCTGTCGGCCCAGTCCACGGCGTCGGCGGAGTCCCTGCCTCATCCCCGGTCGTCCGGTGCACCACCCGGGGCACCCGAACAGCCCGTACGCCACGGTCAATTCACCATGAACACCGCGAACGGCATGGAGAGCGCGAACGGCATGGAAGCCGGGCATCCCGGGCCGACCGGCTTCGGCCCCGAAGCGGACGAACACCTCGCGGACGAACACTTCGCGACCGTGCTGATCGCGGAGATCAACCCGGACGGCGAGACGGTACGCCTGCTCAACCTCGGCCATCCCGCGCCCCTGATGCTGCTCCCCGGCCGGGTGCGGAGGCTGGAGCCACGGCGGCGGAGCCTGCCGCTGGGGCTGAGCCGCTTCGCCGGTCCCGGCGAGCCCCCGGCGGGAACGGACACGGTGCCGTTCCCCGAGGGCGCCTCGCTGCTGCTGTTCACGGACGGGGTCACCGAGGCGCGGGACGCGGAAGGCGTCTTCTACGACCCGGTGGCGCGGCTGGCCAGGTTCGGCAGCGCGGCCCCCACGGACCTGATCGACGTACTGCACCGCGACGTCCTGCGGCACACGGGCGCGCCGCTCACCGACGACATGGCCGTGGTCGCGGTCCGGCGCGCCGCCCGGATGTCCGGCTGCCCCGGCCCGCGCTACCGGCGGCGCCCGAAGAGGGTGTTCAGCTCCGGGTAGCCGAGTCCTTCGGCGAACGCGTCGTACGTGCCGTGGGTGAGCAGTTCGTGCGCCGCCCGCCGCGTGAGCGCGTGGACAGCCTGGGCTATGCCCGCGCCGACGCTGACCCGTGCGACACCGAGTGCGGCCAGTTCCTCCACCGGGGGCGCCCCGGGCCCCGCCATCACGTTGAGCGGGGCGGCGATGCCCTGGACGAGCGCGGCGACGGTCTCCGGTTCGACGACGCCCGGCACGAAGATCCCGTCCGCACCGGCGGCGACATAGGCCGCCGCCCGGTCCAGGGTCTCTGCCAGCCGGGCCGTGGGGTCCCCGACGGACTTCAGATACAGATCGGTGCGGGCGTTGATGAACAGCGGCACCCCCGCGCTGTCGGCGGCGCTCCTGGCGGCCGCGATCCGCTCCGCGTGTTCCTTCGCCGTACGCACCGGGGAGGCGCCGCCGTAGTACGCGTCCTCCAGGTTCACCCCGACCGCCCCGGCGGCGAGTACGCCACGGATCGTCTCGGCGACACCCTCGGGGTCGTCCGCGTAACCGCACTCGATATCGGCCGTCACCGGCACGTCGACCGAGGCGACGACCCGGGCGACGAGGTCCAGCGCCTCGCTCCTGGCCAGCCCTTCGCCGTCGGCCGACCCCAGTCCCCAGCCGACGCCCGCACTGGTGGTGGCCACGGCACTGGCCCCGGCGCTCTCGATGATCCGCGCGCTGGCGGTGTCCCACGCGTTGGGCAGGGTCAGCACCCGGCCGCCCGTGTGCAGGTCACGGAAGATCCTGGCCCGCTCGGCCAGCGCTGTCGTCTCACGGTTGTCGCTCATGGGCCGATTCCATCAGCCCGCCACGACAGGGGCTGGCGGTTTTCCGACATCACAGTGGTGGGGCAGAGTCTTGCCAGTGCTCCGCGGCTGATTCGCCGTGTTCTCACCGCAACCGTCGCGGCGCTATGTCGGTCACCTTGGGTGTCAGCATGAGTATCAGCCGCCGCTCCCATGTCGGCGGCGTACGAAGCGAGGACCGTCAAGGGCCCGTCCGTACGCCGACTTGGGAGAGGGCAGGCCCCGGGACCGCACGCGCCCGCTACGGGGCGCGGGACGACCGGGCCGATCAGAGCACGGGAACAGGGGGGCGCGGGGTGGGGAGCGCGACCGAGATCGAGAAGTTCGCGGAGTTTCTGCGGATGCTGAAGGAACGGTCAGGACGGAGCTACGGAGTACTGGCCGGGCGATTGCATGTCAGCACGTCGACACTGCACCGCTACTGCAACGGCGACGCCGTACCCGCGGACTACGCACCAGTGGAACGACTGGCCCGGCTCTGCGCGGCGAACTCCGAGGAACTGGTCGAGCTGCACCGCCGCTGGATTCTCGCGGACGCGGCCCGCCGCTCTGGTTCGGCCCGCGGCGCGACCACACGCCCGAGCCCGGCCCAAGCCACCGACGCGGACACGGACACGGAAACGGAAACTGGCACCGGCACCGAAGCCGAAAGCGACAGCGACAGCAACGGCGACCGCGTCCGCACGGGCACAACCACCAGCACCAGCACCAACACCAGCACCAGCACCAGCACCAGCCGGGACCAGCACCACCGCCAGGCCGGATGGCCGCCGTCGCAGCCGCGCCTCCGGTGGGGCGCGTGGAGCCAGGGGCGCGCCCCGTGGCAGGGGCGCGAGCGTCGCGTAGCGGTGTGGGCGGCCGTCGCCTCGGTGCTTGCCGCGACCGCCATAGGTGTGGCGGCCGCGCAGTCCTCGTCGTCCGGCGACGGCAGCGACAAGCGCGCGGCCGCGCGCCCCGGGACGGACCCCTCGCCCGGTACGTCGGCGACAGCGGGCCCGCACCACAAGGACCCGCTGGGAGAGAAGGGCGAGGAGAAGGCCAGGGAGAAGAACGGGGAAGAGAAGGAAGACAAGGAAGGCAAAAAGGAGCCGAGGCCGGGCGAGAAGCGGGAGAACGGGGCACCGTCCGGTGGGGCGCGCGGCCCTGGCGCGTCGGCCGGGCCTGATGGCGACGGGCCGCCCAAGGACACGGGTGGCGACAGCGCTGTCCCCGTCTCCGTCAGCACCCGTTCGCATGTCTGGGAGAACGGCTGCGACCACCGGTACCTCATCAACCGGCCGCCCTCCGATGTCGCCCCGCCGCCCGTCGAACAGGACGCGCCCGGCTGGGCCGGAGCGCATCGCGCGGTGCACGGCGGTACGACGAACGTCGAGGTGACGGTGGAGGGCCGGTCATCGCGTGCGGTGGTGCTGCGCGCGCTGCACGTACGGGTCGTGGGGCGCGGGGCCCCGCTGGCCTGGTCGTCCTTCGCCATGGACAACGGGTGCGGCGGTTCGCTCACCCCGCGCGCCTTCTCCGTCAACCTCGACGCCGCCCGCCCGCTGGCCCAGCCCACCGACGGCCACGACGGCGAGAAGCCTCTGCCCGCCGTGCGCTTCCCGTACCGGGTCTCCGCCACCGATCCCGAGGTGCTGCGCGTCAACGCCCGTACGGTGAAATGCGATTGCAGCTGGTATCTGGAGCTCGACTGGGCCAGCGGCGGCCGTAAGGGCACGGTGCGGATCGACGACGGCGGCAAGCCGTTCCGTACGAGTGGGGTCAAGGGACGGCCGGACTACGGCTACTGGGCGGCCGACGGGGGCTGGGTGACCGGCGACTCCTGAGCGGGAGGCACTCCGCTCGCTCATCTACAGCCACCTCCAGCCATGAGCAGCCATTCGCGGCCACGTTTAGCCATGTACGGCAATGCGCGCGGCGGACATTCGAGCGGTCGTACGCATATCGCCCACCCTCATCGCGCGCACGCGGCGCGCATTACACCTTCCCGGGGTACGCGCATTCCACCGCGACGTCGACTGCGACCACGATCACAAGCTCCTGAGCGGGGCGCGGCTTGCGTTATTAGGCAAGCCTTACTTAATGTTCGTCGCGCATCTGGACAGTCGGAACACACAGCGGATCGGGGTCAGCGTGAACGCGACGAGAAGGCAACTCCTCTGGGCCACAGGCGCATTGGGGGCGACCACCCTGCTCGGCGCGTGCGGAGGCAACGACAAGAAATCCGGTGCCCAGTCCAATTCATCCGAAAAACCCCGCAAGGGCGGCACCTTGAAGGTCGGTGCGCTCGGCCGCTCCTCGGCCATCACACGCGACCCGCACGGCGTACAGGCCAATGAGAGCGACTACCTCATCATCAGCCTGCTCTACGACACTCTCACCGCGCCCGGCGAGAAGACCAACACCGCGCCGCGCCTCGCCGCGGACTGGAAGGCGTCGAAGGACCTCAAGACCTGGCGCCTGACGGTCGCCAAGGACGCCACGTTCCACGACGGGTCCCCGGTCACCGCCGAGGATCTGGTCTGGTCGCTGCGGCGGCTGCGCGGCACCCCGTCGGGCGCCTCCCGTCTCCCTGGCATCAAGCCCGAGAACATCAAACCGCTGGACGACAACGGCGTCATCCTCGTCTCCGACTATCCCAACGCCGAGCTTCCCCAGCTCCTGCGGCTGTCCACGTTCATCCTGAAGAAGGGCACCCCGGAGAAGGAGATCCACAAGAGCCCGGGCACCGGCCCGTTCAAGCTCGCGTGGTTCCGCGGCGGCAACGCCCGCCTGGTGCGCAACGACAAGTGGCACGGCGGCGAGGTGATGCTCGACGCCGTCGAGGTACGGCTCTTCGAGAGCCCGCAGGCGATGTCCAACGCGCTGCTGTCGGGCCAGATCGACCTCGCTTCCAATGTCGGCGCCGTCTCCGCCCGCACCGCTGAGAAGCGCCAGGACATCCAGGTCATCCGGCGCCCCGACGACATGGCGATGCCCATCGTGATGCGCGCGGCCGACGGCCCGTTCGCCGACGCCCGGGTGCGTGAGGCGATGCGGCTCGCCGTCGACCGTGACGCCATGGTCAAGCAGGCGCTGTCCGGGTACGGCAAGGTCGGCAACGACGTCATGGGCACCGGCGACCCCGCCTACGACCGGTCCATACCCCAGCGCGTACGCGACCTCGACAAGGCCAAGAAGCTCCTGCGGGAGGCCGGTTTCGACCTCTCCAAGACGTACGAACTCGTCACCACCGAGGACGTCCCCGCACTCGCCGAGGCCGCCACCCTCTTCGCCACCCAGGTCCGCGAGGCCGGGGTCAAGGTGAAGGTGGTCAAGCGGGAATCCGCCGTCTTCTACGACAAGACCTGGCTCAAGGGCGACCTCTACACCACGTACTGGGGCACCAACGACTCCGTGGTGTTCTTCGCCAGCAAGACGCTGTCCTCCGACTCCGCGCAGAACGAGGCGGGCTGGAAGGACTCCACGTTCGACGCCGCGTACCGCAAGGCGATGCGTACCGCCGACGCGAGCGAACGCAAGTCCCTGCTGCGTGAGCTCCAGAAGATCCAGCACGAGAAGTCCGGTTACCTGCTGTGGGGCGTGGCAGACGGTATCGACCTCGCCGCCGCGGCCGTGCGCGGCCTTCCCAAGATGCCCGGTTACGGTCGCGTCCAGCTTGAGCACACGTGGCTGGCGCGCTGAGGGACACGGCGAAGCGGTCCGCAGCAGGCGGGGACCGCTCGCCCGCGAGCGGTCCCGCAGCCGATCCCGCGACCGCGGAGCGGCGGCCCGGCGCACGGGCCGCCGCCGCGCTGCTGCGCCTGGCCGGGCTCCTGGCCCGGCGCGCGCTGCTGCTCGCCGTGCTTCTCGCCCTCGTCTTCGCCGCCGTCGAACTCCTGCCGGGCGACGCGGCGACCGCCACGTCCGAACGCGGCGAGAGCGCCGCTGACATCGACGCGCGGCGCGCGCTCCTCGGCCTGGACCGGCCCGTCCTCGAACGCTTCGCCGACTGGATGGCCGCGCTGCCCACCGGCGATCTGGGCACCTCGGCGCGCGGTGAGCCGGTCAGCTCGCTGCTGAGCGGCCCGTTCCCCAACACGCTGCTGCTCGGCGGCCTCGCACTGCTGCTGACGGTCGCGGTGTCGCTGGCGCTGGGGTGCTGGGCGGCGCTGCGGCCCGGCGGCCTCGTGGACCGGGCCGTCTCCGGGACGGCGACGGCGGTGCTGGCGCTGCCCGAGTTCGTCGTGGCCGTCGCGCTCGTGCTCGTGTTCTCGCAGTGGACGGGCTGGCTGCCCGCCGTCACCCTCACCGACGCCTCCGGCTCCCCCGCCTCCTGGGACATGCTGATCCTGCCGGTCCTGGCCCTGGCCATCCCCCAGATCGGCTGGAACACGCGCATCGTCCGCGCCACCCTCGCCGACGAGGCCAAGGCCCCGCATGTGGAAGCCGCGATCATCGACGGGCTGCCCAGACACCGGGTGCTGACCCACCATCTGCTGCCGGGAGCGCTGCCCGCCATCGCCGCGGGCGCGGCGACCTCGACCGGAATGCTGCTCGGTGGCGCCGTCGTGGTCGAGACGATCTTCAATTACCCGGGGGTCGGCACGGTGCTCTCCGGCGCCGTCACCGACCGGGACAGCCCCGTCATCGCCGGTGTCGTGACACTGACCGGCGCGGTCATCAGCGGTGTGCTCCTGCTGGCCGACCTGGTACGGGCCAAGGCGTCCGGAGGGCGCGTATGACATCCCCAGTACGGGCTTCCACGGACCGCCCCGAACAGCCCGAACACCCCGGCCGCGTCAGGCGTCCCGGCCGCGCCGGTATCGCGCTGCGTACGCTGCCCGCGCTGCTGCTGGTCACCCTCGCGGTGGCCGGGCCGTGGCTGGCGCCGCACGCCGTGGACGCGCCCCTCACCGCCCCGTACGCCGAGCCGAGCGCCGACGCCCCACTGGGCGGCGACCAGCTCGGCCGCGACGTGCTGACCCGGCTGCTCGCCGGGGGGCGGCAACTGATCGGCACCTCCCTGGTGGTGGCCGTGCTCGTCACCGGCCTGGCCGCCGTGCTGGGCGCGGTCAGCGCCCTGCGGCCGAGCGTCGGCCGGTTCGTGGAACGGGCCGCCGACGTCCTGATGCTGCTGCCCGCCGTGCTCGGCATCCTGCTGATCTCGCTCTCCTGGCCGGACGGCGACCGGCTCGCTGTGATCACCGCCGCCGTCGTGATGGGCGTGCCGTACGCGGTGCGGCTGACGGCGGGCGCGGCCGCCCCCATCGCGTCCTCGGGCTATATCGAGGCCGCGACGGCGGGCGGCGAAAGCCTGTGGCATCTGGTCGTCCGCGAGGTGCTGCCGAACTTGCGCGCCACCTTGCTGGCCCTGTTCGGGCTGCGGTTCGTCGCCGCCGTGTACATCGTGGCCACCGCGGGCTTCCTCCAGGTGGGCCCGCAACCACCAACGGCCGACTGGGCCCTGATGATCCGCGAGAACTCGGCGGGCATCGTGCTCAACCCCTGGTCGGTCGTCGCCCCCAGCATCGCCATCGGGCTGCTCGCCATGAGCGTCAACCTGGCCGCCGCCGCCCTCGCCCCGCAGACCGGCCGGAAGGCGGTGACCGCGCTATGACCCACAACCCGCGCTGGCAGTCCGAGACAGCGCCCCCCTCCGGCGCGCCCCGGCCCACTGCGCCGTCTCCTGAGCCTGCCCCGTCGCCGGACTCTGCGGCGTCTCCGGAGTCCCTCGTGCACGCGGCGTCAGCGGCCCGCCTGGCGGCCACGGACGAGGCCGGTGTCCCGGCCGTGCGGGTCAGCGACCTGTCGGTCGTCAGCGCGGCCGACGGCCGCCCGCTGCTCGACGGCGGTTCGATGACCGTGTGCCCCGGCCAGGTCGTCGCATTGACCGGCCCCTCCGGCTCCGGCAAGACCACGCTGCTACGGGCCGTCACCGGCATCCTGCCGCCCGGCACACGGCGCGACGGCGGCACGGTCGAGGTGCTGGGCACGGAAGTGCTGCGGCTCACCGACCGGGAGCTGCGCGCCCTGCGGCGGCACCGGCTCGCGTATGTGGGCCAGGACCCCGGCTCCGGCCTCAACCCCCGGATGCGGGTGCGGTCGTTGCTGCTGGAGACGGCCGTGGAACGTGGCCCGGAAGCCGTTCGCCAGCTCCTGACCGAGGTGCGGCTGCCGGTGGACGAGGGGCTGGCCGACCGCCGCCCCGGCGCCCTCTCCGGCGGCCAGCAGCGCCGCGTCGCGCTGGCCAGGGCGCTGGCCCGGCGGCCCGCCGTCCTGCTGCTCGACGAGCCGACGGCCGGGCTGCACCCCGCTCTGCGCGACGAGGTCGCCGATCTGCTGCGGCACCTGGCGGCCGAGCACCAGCTCGCCATCGCGCTCTCCTGCCACGACGCCAACCTGGTGGCACGGCTCGCCGACGAGGTCGTCGAGCTGCGCCCGGCGGGCCGTACCGGCCAGGCGTCAGCGACCGCGGTCCACCGCCCCACCGCCGCCACCGCGCTACGGAAGGCCGCCTCCGCCCCGAAGGCGCTGCCGAGTCCGGACAGGAGCGCTGACACCGCTGCGGACCCCAGCACCGGCATTGACACCAGCACTGGCACAGGTACTGGCACAGGCACCGACGCCTCCGCCGCCGTCGGACCCTGTGCCGAAGTACTCGCGGTCCAGGACCTTTCGGCCACGGTCGGCTCCGGCGCCAGGCGCTCCCGGCGGGCGGTGCTGCACGACGTACGCCTCGGACTGCCACCCGGCGGCTCCATCGGCGTCGTCGGCGCTTCGGGCTCCGGCAAGACCACCCTGGCCCGGGCGCTGGTGGGGCTGCACAAGCCGTCCACGGGGACGGTCACCCTCAGTGGCGCCACGCTCGCCGCCTCCGTCCACGGCCGCTCCCGCGATCAGCGCCGCAGGCTGCAACTCGTGCCGCAGGACCCGCTGGGCGCGCTCAAC
This sequence comes from Streptomyces sp. A01, assembly GCF_059026195.1. NCBI lineage: Bacteria > Bacillati > Actinomycetota > Actinomycetes > Kitasatosporales > Streptomycetaceae > Streptomyces > Streptomyces sp. A01. The sequence continues at coordinate 27,284 of NZ_JBWLKN010000013.1, forward strand.
CCGAGCATCACGGCCGGCGCGGCCATCGGCCGTCCGCTGCGGCTCCACCACGGGGCGAGCGGCGCGGTGGCGCGCGAGCGGGTCGCCGAACTCCTCGAACAGGTGGCGCTGCCCGCCGACTTCGCCGGACGGTACCCGCACGAGCTCTCCGGCGGGCAGCGGCAACGCGTCTCGATCGCCCGCGCGCTGGCGGCCGGTCCTGAGGTGCTGGTATGCGACGAGGTGACCTCGGCGCTCGATGAGGAGACCGCCGACTCCCTCATGCGTCTGCTGGTGGGCCTGCGGGACGAGCACCGGCTCGCGCTGGTGCTGATCAGCCATGACCTACGGCTGATCGCTGACCGTACCGACACCGTGCTGGTCCTCGACGCGGGGCGCATCGTCGAGTCCGGCCCGACCGCCCGCGTCTTCGAGGCACCGGCGCACCCGGTGACCGAGGCCCTGCTCGCCGGTCATCTCCCGGCCACGGGCACGGTGTCCGTGGCATAGCCCGGTGCGCGCGCCGGTCGCCGTGCCCACCTGTCCCGTAGCGCAGCGGCCTGCCAAGCCCCTAACGCCCCCAGTATGGGAACCCCCTTGAGGGGGAGATTAGGGGTTACTCGGGACGAGTGGCTGCTGGTGAACTAATGGTGGACAAGAACACCCGCCGGATCACTGGCCGAGATTCATCATCTCCGTCTCGCTCCATCACGAGAGGAGCTTCTCATCGTGCCCGAGAAAGCCGTGGCTCAAGACGTTCTGACAGATGAAGTCGTTGCCGAAGAAGCGAACGTGATTCTTCGTGGTGGTCCCGCGGCGGACTTCCCCGAACACGAGCGAATTCGATACGTGCCGGACAGGGAGACGACGCTCAAAATCCCCCGCGGCGATCATTACGAGCATTTCGCCCCGACCACCGAGAGCGTTACCCACGACGAACGCGATCTCCAGGTATTCCGATGGACGGGCTGCACATACGTCGCCGAATAATGGCCGGCCCCCACCCAGCCATGGCCGTGGGCCGCGGAGTACGTTCCGCGGCCCACGGTTTGGTGTCCGGGCCCGGAGAATCCTGGTGTCCCGGCACCGGGGAATCGGCGCTGGTGGGCATGGGGCACGAACGTGCGGACGTGCGGACACCATCCGGCCCTGCCCGCGCGGTCAGCCGTCGCGCTGCTTCCCCGGAGCGGGCTGGTCACCCCGCGGCCGCGGGGTGACCAGCCCCGTCTCGTAGGCGACGACCACGGCCTGCGCTCTGCTGTGCAGGTTGAGCTTGGTCATCACGCGGTTCAGATGGGTCTTGACGGTGGCCTCACTGACGACGAGCTGGTCCGCGATCTCCGCGTTGCTCATGCCGCGCGCGACCAGCCGCAGCACCTCCACCTCGCGGGCCGTGAGCGGGTCGAGTTCCGCCGACGGGCACCCCGAAGAGCTCTCCCGCCACGGCACGTACGCCTCGATGAGCCGCCGGGTGACGCTCGGCGCGAAGAGCATGTCCCCGGCGGCGACCGAGTTGACGGCGGCCAGGAGGCGGGCCGTGCCCGCGTCCTTGAGCAGGAAGCCGCAGGTGCCGACCCGGAGCGCGGCGTACACGTACTCATCGAGGTCGAAGGTGGTCAGCACCAGGATGCGGGGCGGCGGTTCACCCGCCGCCGCCAGAATGCGTTCCGAGGCGGTGATGCCGTCGATGCCGGGCATCCGGATATCCATGAGGATGACGTCCGGGCGGGTGGCCGCCGCCATGGCGATGGCCTCCTCACCGTCAGCGGCCTCCGCGACCTGGTCGATATCCGGGGCGGCGCGCAGCAGTGCCGCGACCCCCGCCCGGATCAGTTCCTGATCGTCCACAACTAGAACGCTGGTCATGTGCCCCCGCTCCCCCGCCCTCATGACGCTGCCGAACCGGTAGACGCCAGCGACGGTCAAGGACGTTCCACGACCGGAGGGGCGAGTGTGGCCGGAAGCACCAGCCGGACCTGGAAGCCTCCCGTCGGCTGCGCACCGGCCGTCAGTGTGCCGCCGTAGAGCTTGGCCCGCTCACGCATGCCAATCAAGCCGTGTCCGGAGCCTGAGCGGGGTATGGCCGAAACCCTCTGCTGCCCGTCGTCGGACACGATGACCGTCGCCCGCTGCGCGCTGTACTCCACGCGCACCGTGGTCCGGGCCGAACCGGCGTGCTTCAGGACGTTGGTCAGGGCCTCCTGAACGATGCGGTAGACACACAGCTCGGCGCCGGGAGCCAGCGACGGCCGCTTGCCGCTGACCTTCAGTTCGACCGGTACGCCGGCGCCTCTGATCCGCTCCACGAGCGCGGGCAGCTGGTCGATGCCGGGAGCCGGCGCCAGTTCCCCTCCTCGCTCCCCTTGCCACCGCGGGTCCGTGTCCGCTCCGTCCCCCGCGGCGCGTTCGGCATCGGCGTCGCTCTCCTCCCATTCCACCCGGAGCACGGCCAGCAGCCGCCGCAGCTCCTCCAGCGCCTCGCCGCTGGTGTGGGAGACGGTCGCCAGCGCGGCGCGTGAGGTGTCGGGGTCGGAGGAGAAGACGTACTCGGCGAGACCGGCCTGGACGGAGATGACCGTGATGTGGTGTGCGACCACATCGTGCAGTTCACGGGCGATACGCACCCGTTCGTCCGTCACCGCGCGGCGCTCGCGTTCCTCCTGGGCCAGCTCCAGCTCGGCCGTGAGACGCGCGAGTTCCACATTGCGCCGCACCGAGGTACGGGCGATATGCCCGAACCAGCACAGCACGATGGGGTAGACGACGCTCTGGCCGAGGATCGTCGCCCAGGAACTCTCCTCGGCCATGAAGCCCGCGAAGTTCCATACGGCGGCCAGCGCGGCGGAGCAGCCGAGGGCGACGGCGGGCCGACGAGCGGCGGCGACCGTGTAGAGGGCGAGGAGCGGCCCGAGGGAGTTCACCACGGGCCAGTAGCCGAACCCGACGTACACGGCCCACGCGGCGCAGACGCCGAGACAGACCAGGACGGGCGCCCGGCGCCGCGCCACGAGCGGCAGGTTGACGACACAGGTCAGCAGCGAGCCGGACGCGTCCAGGCGTTCCCACTGCGCGCCGGGCGGGTCTTCATGGCCGAGCAGCAGACTGACGACGGTGAATGACAGCGCGAGCAGCGCGTCCACGACCCATGGTCGCACCCTTCGGGGACGTCCCGACAGCGCTCGCCTGATGGACATCACCGCAGCGTAGGCCCGGTTCCGCCGTTCGTCATCAACTCAGCGGTGGACACCCGGAATAAGTCGCTGGTTGTACACCGGGACAGCCATATGAGGGAGACGGGCGACGTACAGAGAACTCTGTGCAGAGGAGTCTCCGCGATGCCCGATGCACGATGCCCGCATGACCGACAGGGCTCCCGGCGCCGATCCCGGCAGCGCGGCCACTGCTGAGGCCGCCGCTGAGGGCGGCGCGCGGCGCACCACGCCCGACCGTGTCCGGGCTGGCACCACCTGCGGCTCACGGCCGGCCGACTCGCCGCTCTCAGCGCCGACCTGGTGGCCGTCATCGACCGCCACACGCCCGCCGATGACGCCGCCTCCGACGCCGACGCGCGGCCCGTGATCGTCCAGCTCCGGTCCTTCCCCCGCCAGGACCGCGACGTTCAGGGCCCCAGCGTCCAGAACCGTGGCGTTCAGGGCCCCAGCGATGACGACGGTCGCGCGGGCGAGGAGCGCACGGCCCGGGCGCCCGCGCACCGGGAGCACGCCGACCCGTGCGGCGCCGACCTGGGCCGCACGGACCGGAGCGGCAGGTGACCATGGCCGCCAGCGGCTGCCTCGTGCGTCGGCACCGCGATGTCCGGCCGCTGTGATGCGGGGGCCCTGATGGGGCTACCAGTCGCTTCAGGTCGTTTTTCTGACCCGGGAGGCGGGTCCGGCACCCGGCGTGGTGGGCGGTCTCATCGCGGTGACCAGCATGGGCGGTGTCGCCGGGGCGCTCCTCGCACGCCGGGTCGCCACCCGCGTCGGCCCGGCCCGTGCGCCCCTGGCGAGGGTCCGGCTACGCCGTCATCCCGTCGGCCTGGTGCGCGTGAACGTGTCGTCGGTGCCGTCGTTCCAGGTGATGACCATCTTCTGGCCGCCTTCACTGATCGCGGCCTTGCCGGTCATGGTGTCGCCCGCGCAGGTCGCGGTGACGTCCATGCTCTCGTTGGCGGTACCGCTACAGGCGACGCTGCCGAGCGACATGAAGAACGTGGTTCCTGTGACGGTCAGGATGCCGACCTCACCGTTGGGGCCCTTGTCCTCGTGGTACCAGACGCCCTGCGCGCTGTCGCCGCCCGTGCCGCCTCCGGTGGTCGAACCGCCCGACGTCCCGCCGCTGATGCCACTGGGCGTGGGGACCTTGATGTCGCCCGCGCCACCGGAGTCCGCGCCGCCGATCGCCTGGCTGCCGCCCTTGCCCGGCGGCTTGCCGAACGGGCTCCCGCCCTCGTCGTCGCCGTCATCGCCGCAGCCGGTCAGCGTCAGCGCCAGCACCGCGGTGGCGGCGACCATCCATGTCTTGTTCCGCACGAGAATCCCCCGTCATGACCAGTTCAATTGCCAGCGCAACCTAGCAGGTCAGAACTGCCCGTCCGGGCCCTGGGCGGGTTCGTCGAAACACAGGGACAGAATCGATATCCAGCCGTTGCATCGGTCGCTTCCAGCCTCCGCCGAGGGGCTGACCGGATTGGCTCGAATTCGGCTGCGTGTGCCGACTGGGCCGCGATGTGGGCCGGTCCGGCCACACGCCGGGCGGCGACGAGGGAATACTGGTGCCCATGGGGACTTCGTTCGTGGGGGCGGCGGCGCGGATGCCCGCGTGGGTGCCGCCGACCGAGGTGGAAAAGGCGCTGTTCGAGGCCAAGTCACGGGAGGACTGGGACGGTTATCTACGTGTCCTGTTCGGCGTCGCCACGTTCGCGTACGCGCCCAGGGACATGGTTGACGACGACAAGCTCATCTCGTGGCTCCCCTACGGCGCCCCGCGCGGCCCCAGATACCTCGCGGTCTACACCCGCGGCGAACTGACGGCGCCCCGCGACGACGTCGTCGCCTGCGACGTCTCACTGCCGATGGCGCCCTACGTCTGGTGGGGCGGGAAGCTGCGGGGGCTCGTGGTCAACCCGGGGACGCCCACCGAGGCGTACTTCCCGGATGCCAGGCGCAAGCGCCGCCGCTGGCTGGCCCTCAAGGAGGAGACACCGCTCGCGGAGGACAGCGATACGAGCGGCGCCACGTTGCTCACCAAGTACACCGGTCCGCTGCGCGGTCCGCTGGCGACCGGGCTCGCCTGCGGCGCCCACCTGTCGGTGCACCGCCGCGCGCTGTGGAACGACCTCACCGACGTCTACGCGGACTACCGAGGCGACGCCGACATCCTGCGCAGCGCCTGGGGCGTCACGCACCGTACGCACTGGAAGCGCCAGTTGGACCTGCTCCTCCAGGCCATGAACAGCCCGCCGCAGCCGGAGTTCGTGCTGCGGCTGCGCGGTCTGATCGCGCGCCGCGACCCGGGTGCGCACACCGACGCGCAGCTCTGGCAGCGGCTGGCGGCCAGGACCCTGACGGAGCGCGGGACCAGCGAGGACGAGGTGGCCGAGGTGTGCGCCCTGATACGGCGCATCGTCCGCTACGAGGCGCGGTTCCGGGCTGACGGCCTGCTGCCACCCGACGGCTATGTGCGGTCAGCCGCCGGATACGACTACGGGCGGGCGGTGAGCGTCGCCCGCTGGGGCCTGGGCGCCCGCTACGCGACGCGGCCGGAGGCCGAGCAGGCGGTGATCCGCGCCGGGGAGCTGTGCCGGGAGCGTTATGACTCGTGGGAGGAGTTCTCCGCCGGTTACATCCTGGGACGGGTGCTGCGCTTCGACGAGGAGGCGTTCGGCCCGATGTACGCCTCGGCACTGGCCCCGCACCGCGTGCTCGTCGAGCATGCCGCCAGCCCGTGGCGGACTCTGCCCTTCCAGCTCCCGCCCGGCTGACCACGGCGCGGCCACAGGCGGTGCGGCCGCGCGTGCGCGCCGTCGTGCTCCTCGGCGGCGCTCGGGAAACGTGACTTTCGGCAGTGCCGTACGGTCAGCCGGTTCCGTACTGTCGCGCACGTGAACGAGACAACGACCGGTGGCGCGATCGGGGCGGACTCGGGGACAGCGACGGAGCCCGGAGCGGGTACGGGAACGATGCCCCGTACGGGCGGCGAGGCGGCGCCTCATACCGGCATCGGTGCTCCGCCCCGTTCCGCGGCCGGGCATAGCCGTGTCCGCCAGTTCGTCGCCGCTCATGCGGGGAGTCTGCCGACGGCCGCCGCCGCGGCCGCGCTCGGCCTCAGCGTGACCAGTGTGTGGTGGGCCCTGCCGACCGCGGCCTGCGCCTTTCTCGCCGGGCGGCGGCCCGGACCCACGCGGCCGACAGCGCTCGCGCTGGTGGCGGTGACCGCGGCCGGTGTGGTGGCGGTGACCGTGGTTCCGGGCTGGCTCGTGCTGGCAGAGCGGTTCGTGGCGGTCGTGGTCGTGGCGGTGATGCCGCCCTGGTTCGCGGGTCGGTTCCTGCGGCAGTACCAGGACCTCGTCCGGGCCGGCTGGGAGCGGGCCGAGCAGCTTGAACGGGAGCAGCGGCTGATCGCGGACCAGGCCCGGTCGCGGGAACGGGCCCGTATCGCCCAGGACATGCACGACGTCATCGGCCATGACCTCAGCCTGATCGCGCTGTCGGCGGGCGCGCTGCAACTCGCGCCGGGGCTCGAAGGGCAGCACCGGGAGGCCGCCCGTGACATCAGGGCCAGGGCGGCGGGCGCGGTGGAGCGCCTGGGGCAGGTGATCGGCGTGCTGCGCGAGGAGACGGACGAGGCGGCGGCCCGGCCCGCCGACGCCAGCGTCGCGCACCTGATCGGTGCGGCGTCGGCGGCCGGTCTCGTGATCGACGCGCAGGTCGAGGACGCGACCGGGAAGGTGCCGCCGGTGGTGGAGAGGGCCGCGTACCGCGTCGTACAGGAGGCGCTGACCAATGCCGCCAAGCACGCCCCCGGTGCGCCGGTGGCCGTCCGGGTGGCGCATGCGGCCACGGCGACGGAGGTGGTGGTGGAAAACGGCCCACCACGGCCCGCCACCGGGGCCCATGACGGTCCCGTCGGCACCCGGACCCGCGACAGCCGCGACAAGCGCGACAGTAAGGAGGCCGGTGTCTGGGCCCGGGCTGATCCGGACCCACGGTCGCCGGCCCACCGCCCGGAGTCCCGGCGCGGGTTCGCCGGTATCCGCCTCCGCACCCTGACCGGGGAACGCGGAGCGGAGAGGGCAGGCATCACCCGTCCCGCGGCCGGTGCCGCGCGCGGCAAGGGAGGCGGGCGTGGCCTGATCGGTCTCGATGAGCGCGTACGGCTGGCGGGCGGCTCGTTCACCTACGGGGCGCGCCAGGACGGGTTCGCGGTCGTCGCCCGGATGCCGCACACGCCCCCGGCGCAGCCGCCGCCCGCCGCCGCTCCGCCGCCGGGCCTGTCCGGTGGCGGGCTGCCGCAGGAGCACCGGCGTGGCCGCCGCCGCCTGGCGCGCACGCTGGTGGCCGCGGTCATGCTGCCGCTGGTGACGGGTGCGGTGCTGAGCGCCGTACTGATGGGGTGGAGTGCGCTGATGGCGTCGCGGGCGGTCCTGGACCCGGGTGACTACGCGGGACTTCGGGTGGGGCAACATCGTTCCGAGGTGGAGCGGCTCCTGCCCGGCCACCAGACGACCAAGAGGCCACCCGCTCCGGAACCGAAGGGACACGGCATTACGTGCGAGTACTACGCGATGACGGCCAACCCGTTCGACGACCGGTCCGGCGACGCGTACCGGCTGTGCTTCCAGCGGGACACCCTGGTCTCGCTGGCCGCCCTGAGGCCGTGAGCGTCCGGTGATCCGGGTGCTGATCGCCGACGACGAGGCGATGATCCGCGCGGGCGTACGGGCCGTGCTGTCCACCGATCCGGGCATCGAGGTCGTCGCCGAGGCCGGTGACGGGCGCGAGGCGGTCGACCTGGTGCTGCGTCACCGGCCCGAGGTGGCCGTGCTCGACATCCGGATGCCGGGTGCGGGCGGCATCGAGGCGGCGGCGGAGATCCGCAGGACGGCACCGGCGACGCGCGTCATCATGCTGACGACGTTCGGCGAGGACGACTACATCCTGCGGGCGCTGAGCGGCGGCGCCGTCGGCTTCCTGATCAAGTCCGGCGAGCCCGAGGAACTGATCGCCGGGGTACGCGCGGTGGCCGACGGCGCCGCCTGTCTGTCACCGAAGGTCGCTGCCAGGGTGGTCGCCCATCTCGCGGCGAGCGGTGCGGGCGCCGCGGCCGGTCGGCGTACCTCCGCCGAGGCCCGTGTCCACGCGCTCACCGCCCGAGAACGCGAGGTCCTGTCCTTCCTCGGCGGCGGGCTGTCCAACGGCCAGATCGCCCGCCGGCTCCATGTGGTGGAGGGCACGGTCAAGGCCCATGTCAGCGCCATCCTCGCGGGTTTGGGTGTCGACAACCGGGCCGCCGCCGCTGTGGTCGCCCACGAGGCCGGGATCGTCCCCGCCGCCGGGCCCCCGCAGCCGTGACCGCCGCTTGCCCAGCGACAGCGTCACGCGGAGCGCGAGCGGCATGAAGGCGATCAGCAGGGCCGCGACGCTCGCGCCGCCGAGCACCGCACCGGCGAGCACGTCATGCGGATAGTGCACGCCGACCAGCAGGCGCAGCAGCGCGGCGGCCCCGGCCAGCGGCAGCGTCACGGCGGCCAGGCGCGGCCACAGGATGGCCAGTCCCACCGCGAGCCCGGCGGCCAGCGTGGCGTGGTTGCTCGGGAACGACCAGTCCCCCGCCGCCGGGCACTCCGCCAGCGCCTCGGCGCCGCGCAGCGCGCGGCACGGCCGCTCCTGGTCCACCGCCAGCTTCACCGCCTCGCTGACCGCGTAGGCAGCGGCGGTGCCGACGCCGGTCAGCACGGCCCCAGCCGCCCTGCGCGGCTCCGCACGGCGGACACCCGTCCACCACATCCACACGAGCAGCGCGCCGAGGACCACCAGCGTGCCGTCACTGGCCAGTTCAAGGAGCGAGGCCAGCCACGACGGGACGTCCGCCATCGTCTCGGTCACCCGGCGGTACGCGGAGGCCGAGGCGCCATCCGTCACCTCGACGGCATCGGCCTCCCCCAGGCCGCCTGGCGAGAGCCAGCCGACCACCCCACCGGCCACGCCCAGCAACCCGAGCGCGAACAGTGGTGGGCCGACGCGAAAGACTTCTTGAGAGTTCCTTTCCATGGTCACCGAACGTAGAAGCGGCGGTCACGAAGAACCCGAGCCGAACGGCGGGCCCGTCCCTGGACGAACGTCGGGGTTGACGCCCGGCCGCTGTGCGGTCAGGCCGGTGGCCGGGTCCCGGATCATGCGGCGGGCGTCGGCGTACGCACAGGAACTCGCCTGCGCCCTACCGGCGTCACACCGCGTGGTGGTGGCCGCCCGCAGGGAACAGAGCGACAGCGGTGGGCGCTGCGGAGGGGCAAACGACCGATCGTGCGGCCAGGTGCCGTGTTCCACCCGAAAGGAGACACACCGTGCCGCACGCCAAGAGCGCGGACGGGGTCCGCATCGCCTACCAGTCCACGGGTGACGGTGTCCCGCTCGTCCTGCTGGCCGGACAGGCGAACACGCACCGCTGGTGGGATCGCGTACGCGAGGACTTCGACGCCGCCCACCGCACGATCACGCTCGACTACCGGGGCACAGGGCAGAGCGACAAACCCGACAGGCCATACAGCACCGAGGGGTTCGCGCGGGACGTCATCGCGGTGCTCGACGACCTCGGCGTCGACCAGGCCCACGTCTACGGCACCTCCATGGGCGGACGCGTCGCCCAGTGGGTCGCCGCCCGGTACCCGGACCGGGTCCGCGCCCTGGTGCTCGGCTGCACGTCACCCGGCGGGCGGCACGGCGTCGAACGCGGCCATGACGTACGCGCGGCGCTGGCCGGGACCGGACCGGCGGCCAGGCAGGCCCTGCTTGAGCTGATGTACACCCCTGCCTGGCTGGCGGCCCACAGCGGTGACGACGCCACGGAGCACCACACGCTCGGCGACCCCACCATGCCCGCCCACGCCCGCCGCGGGCACCTGGCCGCCAGCCGCGGGCACGACGCGTGGGAGGCGCTGCCCGGCATCCAGGCGCCCACGCTGGTGGTGCACGGCACGGACGACCTGCTCAACCCCACGGCGAACGCGGCGCTGCTCGCCGGCCGCGTTCCCGGCGCCCGGCTCCGGTTGATCCCCGGGGCGCGGCACGCCTATTTCGAGGAGTTCCGCGACCTCGCGAGCCCTCTCGTCCTGGATTTCCTCACGGACCAGCGGCGGGCCACGGGTTGACCGACCGGCAGCACGGACATCAGCGGCGGGGCCGGTCGCGAGCCGGGCCGTGACCTCATGGCCCGTCCCGCGACCGGCCCCGGTGTGGTCAGCCCGCCTGCCCCCCCACGGTGGCGGGGCACGACGCCGCGCGACATGAACAACCGCGGGCCCTCGGTGGTCGAGTCGATCGCCTCGTTCACCGTCGTGAACCCGAAGGGCTCGGCCATCTCCACGCCCGCGACGAAGGTGGGGATGACGTCGCGGGGGCCGAACACCTCGGTGGAGTCCAGGATGCGGCGGTGCCACTCGTCCCTGCCCACGTAGCGCTCCTCGCCGGGCGGCAGCTCGGGCAGCCTCACGCGTACGCGAAGCGTCGTTGAACACGACACGTGCGCACCCGAACGACCAGGCCAGCGCCGGGCGCTGAGCATTGTTCGGAGAGAGCCGGAACGCATACCTGAGCTGCGTGAACCCCCCTTCGGCTGATGTGATCAACGTAGTACGCGCCACTGATGTAGGGTCTCGCCGCCGATGACATGTCGACCTTCTGTGACCTGCTGGTTCTCTGTTGTCTCACCGCGATGTCACCCAAGATCAGTCTCAGATCGATGCCATTTCCTCGGCGGAACGATGAGTCTGCGGCTGAGCCACCGAGCACGAGGACTACATGCGAGCTCAGATCGCGCACCGATGAGTTTCCCGCGCCGCGCCGGTCTGTAGCGTGAGACCGACTCATGGAAGGCTGGCGCCATGCGGAAACTGAGCTACGGCATGAACCTGACCCTGGACGGCTACATCGCCGCGCCCGGCGACGACATCGGCTGGAGCGTGCCGAGCGACGAGCTGTTCCAGTTTTGGTCCGACCAGTTGCAGGCGACCGACCTGTCACTGTACGGGCGCAAGCTGTGGCAGACGATGAGCTCCTACTGGCCGACCGGCGACCAGCAGCCCAACGCCACCCCGGCGGAGATCGAGTTCGCGCGCCGCTGGCGGGACATGTCGAAGGTGGTGTTCTCCTCGACGATCGACAAGGTCGACTGGAACACCCGCCTGGTCACCGGCGACGCGGTCGCCGAGATCACCCGGCTCAAGGCCGAGGACGGCGGCCCGATGGACATCGGCGGCGCGACGCTCGCCGGGGCGGCCATGCGGGCCGGGCTGATTGACGAGTACGTGCTGGCCACCGCGCCGGTCCTGGTGGGCGGCGGCACGCCGTTCTTCACCGCGCTGGACAGCTGGGTGAACCTGAACCTGGTGGAGACGCGGACGCTTCCCTGCGGCGTGATCCTGACCAGGTACGAGACGAGGCGCTGAGCGCCCGTCACGCGACTCGACCGCCTGCCGGGTCCACGCGAACGTGAACGCCACCACTGGGGTGGACAGCCGGCAGTGCGGCTTCACATCCACCACTACCGGACCCTGCCCAGTGGTCAAGATGTAACCGCCACCACCCAGCGGATCAGAGCCGCCGCCCGCCGGGCAGCGCGGGGTGGCGGGGGTGCGGCGGCGGGGGCATGACAGGCGAAGCACCGGGCCAGCGTTTGACATCGGCGGCGGGGGCTACTCGGTACCAGCGCCCGGCAAGCCGAAAAGGACGAGGACACCGCGGAGTTGAGGGCGCGCTCGCTGGTGGCTCCCGGTGGCCCCGACGTCATCGGACGTCGCCGCCAGGCGACAAGACCGGCGAAGAAGACAAGAACGCCTCAAGCGCCGACCAGGCACACCCTGGGTCGTGCCCATGTCGCATGGGCATCACCCGGCAGGCACCCGGGAGGCGCAAACCACAGGGGTTGACGGAAATGAAGCAGACCGACCTACGAACCCAACGCCAGCGGAGGTAGCCATGCTCACCATCGTGATCATCGCCGTGGCCGTCGTCGCTGTGGCCGCCATCGTCTTCCTCGCGGTCGGCAGGACCGGCAGCGGGCCCGAACGCGGACGCGGACTGAAGCGGCGCTTCGGCCCTGAGTACGACCGTGCCGTCGCCCGCCACGAGGGAGACACCAAGGCAGCCGAGCGGGAGCTCGGCGAGCGCGTGAAGCGGTACGGGTCCTTCACCGAGCGGCCGCTGCCGCCCGGGGCCCGCGAGCAGTACACGGCCCAGTGGGCCAATGTCCAGGAGCGGTTCGTCGAGTCACCCGAGCAGGCCGTCATCGAGGCCGACGCGTTGCTGGCGCGGCTCGCTGAGGAGCGCGGCTTCCCCACCGGAACGCGGTTCGAGGAGCAGATCGCCGCACTCTCGGTGCACCACCCCGGGCAGGTCCACGGTTACCGCAGGGTCCACACGGCGGCGCGCGGCCTGAGCGGTACGGAAGAGATGCGCGAAGCCATGATCAACGCGCGCGGCCTCTTCGACGCGCTGGTCACGGAGCGAGCGACCGGACCGGACCGGCGCCACGCGTCCTCGGCGTCCCCAGGTGGCCGGCAGCGCGCGCCATGGGCTCCGCACCGGCATCACGCGAAGGGAAGTGGCATGTGATGACGTACGGCCCCGAGCCCGCACAGCGGCCCGCCGCGCAGCCGTCGGCGCCCGCCGAACCGATCGTCCCGCCGACCGCGACCGCCCACCCGGGGCCAGCCCGGAAACAAGAACAGCCGGGCGTCGGCGCGCACGGCCAGGACAACGCCGCAGGGTCGGAACGACTGCTCCCGGCAAGTGAACGGGAGAGGCTGACCCTGCGTCTCCAGCAAGCGGTCAAGCGCTTCGTGGACAGCCCGCGCCGTGCGGTGGAGGAAGCCGACACCGCCTTCGACGAGGCCACCGCCCATATCTCGGAGGCCCTGGCGAAGCGGCAGCACACCCTCCGGGCGAGCTGGCAGGGCCAGGACACCGCCGCTGAGACGGAGGAACTGCGCCTCGCGCTCCAGCGGTACCGAGAGGTCACCGAACACCTCCTGCGCCTGTAGGCGCACGGGGCGGAGCAGAGCGGCAGTGGACTGGCGGTTGACCGACCAGGGCACTTGGCCGTGGCCGACAGCCCCGGTCCACCGGCCGAGGAGGGGCACGGCGGCTCCCGTGCGCGTTCGTTTAGCCTTCCGTGGTGACCAGTGCGGAGGTGCCCGCCCCAGACAACCGTGCGGCGGGGCGGTCGTGGCCGCCCCGCCGCACGGAGCGCTGTCCGGCGGCGCCGCCGAGCCGGCCGGCCACAAGCCCCCGGGACCTCGCGAGCCGCCGGTGGCTGCTGCGAGCCGCTGTGGCCGGGGCCGCCGCCACAGCGGCGGCCTGCTCCTCCGACTCCGGCCCCGTGCACCGGCTCCGCCTGGCCACCGGTCCCGAAGGCGGCCCGTACAACGCCTTCGGCAGGGCGCTGGCACAGGCGGTCACCGGCAGCGGCCGCCGCCTTGAGGTGGTGCCGGTGGCCACCTCGGCGAGTGTGGACAACCTGCGGCGGCTGGCCGATGGCGACGTACAGCTGGCCCTGGCCATGGCGGACACCGCTGAGGACGCGGTGCGCGGGCGGGCGGTGTTCGCCACGCCGGTACCGGTGACGGCCTTGGCCCGCGTCTACGTCAACTACACCCACCTGGTGGTCCCGGCCAACGGGCCGGTCCTGTCGGTCCGCGATCTCGCGGGACGGCCGGTGGCCGTCGGCGCGGCCGGGTCCGGGGTGCAGGGCGTGGCCCGCCGGTTGCTGCGTACTGCGGGCCTGACCGGGGACCGAGCGGTACGGGAATCCCCCCTCGGCCTGACGGAATCCGCGCACGCCCTGCGCGACGGGACGGTCGACGCCTTGATCTGGTCCGGAGGCGTGCCCACGCCGACCCTTTCGGCCCTCGCCCGGAAGATGCCGCTGCGCCTGATCGCCCTGGACGGTCACGTACGAGCGCTGCGCGGCACCTACGGCCCCGTCTACACGGCGGTGACACTGCCGTCCGGGGTGTACGGGCTCCGCGAGCCGGTCCGCACCCTCGGCGTGAGCAACTATCTGACAGCGCGCGCCGACGTCCCCGAGCGCGCCACGCGCGAACTGCTCCAGGTGGTGTTCGGCCGGTGGCGGGACCTGCTGCGGGAGGTGACGGCGGGGGCCCGGCTTGAGCCCCGGTTCGCCATCTCCACCGGCGGCGTCCCCCTCCACCCGGGCGCGACGGCGTACTACCGGTCGGTGTACGACTGAGAAGAAGGGCTACCGGCCGGTGGTCGCTTCAGCGGTCGCTTCAGCGGTCATGCCGATGGTCGCGTCGGTGGTCATGCCGCTGGTCCCGTCGGTGGTCGCGCCCGGGCCCTCCGCTGCCGGCAGCAGGAGCTCCACGACCAGCCCGTGCGGGGTGCCCGCCAGCGGTGTCAGCCGGCCGCCGCTGGCCCGTGCGATGTCGTCGGCGATCGCGAGGCCGAGGCCGCTGCCGGGCACGTTCTGGTGCTCAAGGCCGCGCGTGAAGCGCCGGAGCAGCGTGGGCAGTTCCGCCTCCGCCATGCCGGGCCCGTCGTCCGCGACACGTACCAGAACCTCCCCGTCGTGCGGGGCGGCGCGGACCTCCACCCGGCCGCCAGGCGGTACGAACTTGGTCGCGTTGTCGAGCAGTGCGTCAAGAATCCGGCCCACCGCGTCGGGCAGCGCCCGCACCCGCAGCCCGTCCGGGACCTCGGTGGCGAGCTGAAGCCCGGCGTCACGGAAGACGGGCTCCCAGGCCACGGTCCGCTCCCGTACGGCCGACGACGCGTCCTGGTCGGCCGGTTCCACCGTGGCCGACTCCACCCGGGCCAGTGCGAGGAGACCGTCCAGCAGGTCTTCGAGGCGTTCCGCCTCGTCCATCGCGCGAGTGTGTTCGGCCCGGCCCGCTTCGGCCAAGTAGGGCTCGACGTTCTCCAGTTGCAGGACCAGAGTGGCCAGCGGGTTCCGCAGCTGATGGGAGGCGTCGGCGACGAAGTCGCGTTGGCGGCGGATGGAGTCGGCCATGCCCTCCGCCATCGTGTTGAAATGCCGCCGGAGACGGCGCAGCTCCGGCGGCCCCGAGGCGGAGACCACGCGCGTCTGGAGACTCCCGGCGGTCAGGCCCCCGACGGCCTGGTCGAGGTCCCGGACGGGGCGCATCAGCCAGCGGGTGATCACGGCCGCCGCCAGGGCCGCGGCGGCGAAGGCGACGACCGCGCCTGCCGCGATGAGCGACCAGCGCACCGCCACATCCCGGCGGGCGGCATCGGTGGGGACGGTCAGCAAGGCCGCTCCGCTGACGCGCTCGTCCCTTCCGACCGGCTCGGCCAGGACCACGGTGTCCGGGCCCCACGGCCTGATGGTCGGCAACCAGTCCGAGGAACGTCCGGCCAGCGCCTGGTTCCTGGCGTCCGTCTCGCTCCGCCATGACGCACTCGGCCCGGCCCGCACAACGGTGTGCCCAGTGGTGTCGGTGATGAGCACTCCGGCCCCGTACAACTGCGCGTACCGGTGGATCTCCGAGGACAGCTCGGCCCGGTCGGCTGCGGTCAGGGCCCGGTCGGCGAGATCGGCGAACCGCGCGGCGTCGGCCCGCCGTTGCAGCAGCAGGTGCTCCGTGCGCCCGCGCGCGTAGGCGTCGGCCAGCGGGACGGAGAGCAGCAGGGTCGCCGCCCCGATGAGCGCCATCAGAACGGCCAGCAGTCTGCGCCTCACCGCACGCCCGGTTCCGCGAGCCAGGCACCGAGCTGGTACCCGAACTTCCGGACGGTGCGGACCAGCTCGGGCCTGCCGGTCTTGGAGCGGATGCCCGCCACGTGCACATCGAGCGAGCGGGAGGCGGCGAGGAAGGCGTCGCCCCAGACGCGGTCGAGGATCTCCTCCCGGGAGTGCGCCTCACGCGGGCGGGCGGCGAGGAAGGCGAGCACATCGAACTCGCGCCGGGTCAGCCGCACCTCCGCTCCGGCCACGGTGACGGTACGGCCCGCCAGGTCGATGGCGACGTCTCCGGTACGCACCGGCCCCGGAGCCGGTGCGCCCGGGCCCGTACCGTCGTAAGCCGCTGCCGCCGCGCTCGTCGGCAGGGCGGTGCGGCGGCGTACGGAGTCGATACGGGCCATCAGCTCGGCCATCCGGAAGGGCTTGACCACATAGTCGTCGGCGCCCGCCCGCAGTCCCTGCACGATGTCGCGTTCCTCGCAGCGGGCGGTGACCACGATGAGCGGCGCGGCGCGGACGGTCCGCAGTCGCCGCAGCAGCTCAAGCCCGTCCAGGTCGGGAAGGCCAAGGTCGAGCAGGACGAACTCGGCCTCCCGTGCGACCCGTAGCGCGTCGAGGGCACGGCCGACCCGGCGTACGGTGTGCCCCCGCAGGGCGAGGGCTGTACCGAGGGCGTGCGCCATGCGGTCGTCGTCTTCGACGAGAAGCGTGTGCATGGGAACTCTCCTGGTGACCTGCGGCAGCGGCTACCGGGATATCACGTGTCCCGCACGGGCACAGAACCCGGCCCGTGCGCGCGCCTGGACGGGGCCTGGTCCTGTGCCTGTGCGTTCCCGCGTGCTCGTGCGCTCCCGCTTCCCAGCCCTCCCGCATTCCCGTCATGCCCCGTATTCCCCGCATTCCGCTGAAGCTCAGCGGTCGGCGCCCGCGGAGACGGGCGTCGGCGACGCGGCGGTCCCATCATCACGACCAGGCGCAATGTTCCCGTCGCACCCCGCCTTTCCGTTCTTTCCCTCCTCGCCGTCCTGCCCGTGCTGGCAGTCCTGCCCGCTCTGCTCGTCGGCTTCCTCTTCGGCGCGGCTCATCGCGGCGTTCCTGGTGTCCGGCATCAGGACGTAGGTGACCAGAGAAACGAGCGCGCAGGCGGACACGTACCAGAAGAACAGATTCTCGTGGCCGCTCTTCTTGAACCACAGCGCCACATATTCGGCCGTCCCGCCGAAGAGCGCGTTGGCGATCGCGTACGGCAAGGCCACGCCGAGGGCGCGCACGCGGGTGGGGAACAGTTCCGCCTTCACGGCGGCGTTGATCGAGGTGTACCCGGTGACGATGACCAGGGCCAGCAGTGACAGCGCGAGCGCGGACCAGTACGACGACACCGACCCGAGGGCGGTCATGATCGGATAGGTGCCGAAGGTACAGCCGACCGCGAAGGTGATCAGCAGCGGGCGGCGGCCGATCCGGTCGGACAGCGCCCCGGCGAAGGGCTGCAGCACGGCGAAGACGGCCAGCGCGGTGAAACTCACCAGCGAGGCGGTGGACTTCTCCATGCCGGCGCTGCCGATCAGGTACTTGGTCAGATACGTCGTGTACGTGTAGTAGGACACCGTCCCGCCAAGGGTCAGCGCCATGACCAGCCCGGCCTGTCGACGGTGCTGCCACAGGATCTTGAGCGTGCCCGCCCCGTCGTCGGGGCCGTCGTCCGACTTCTCCTTGAACGCGTCGGTCTCCGCCAGGCGCCGCCGCAGCCAGAACACCACCAGCGCGAAGACAGCGCCCAGCAGGAACGGCACCCGCCAGCCCCAGCTCTCCAGTTGGGACGTGGTGAGGGTGTGCTGCATGATGATCAGCATGCAGAGGCCGAGCAGCTGGCCGCAGGTCATGGAGACGTACTGGAACGACGACCCCAGACCGCGGTGATTCCGCGCCGACACCTCGGTCAGATAGGTGGCGCTCGCCGCGTACTCGCCGCCGATGCTCATGCCCTGGAGCAGCCGGGCGAGCAGCAGCACGAGCGCGCCGAAGTAACCGGACTGGTCGTACGTGGGCGCGATCGCGATCAGCAGGGCGGCCACCGACATCATGGTGACGGTGAGCGTGAGCGCGCTCTTGCGTCCGTGCCGGTCCGCCGCCCGGCCGAGCACCCAGCCGCCGACGGGACGCATCAGGAAGCCCACCGCGAAGATGCCCGCCGTGTTCATCAGCTTCGTGGTCGGGTTGTCGCCAGGGAAGAAGGAATCGGCGAAGTAGATCGCGAAGCTGGCGTAGATGAACCAGTCGTACCACTCGACAAGGTTGCCCAGTGACCCGCCGATCAGGGCGAGACGGCGCTTCTTACGGACGTCTTCGGCGGACGGCCGGGCGTCTTCGGCGGACAGCCGGACGTCTTCCGGAGGCGGGGTCGGCACGGCGGGCGATGGCATGGCGGCTCCAGAAAGGTCCTGGTGGGTGCGGTGCGAAGTGTCCAGAGCTTGCGTTCGGCCGCCATGGGCGAACAAGGCTCAAGAAGAAGATCTAACCTCCCGCTAAGAATGGGACCCGGTATCGGGACCCGGTGCGGAAAGGCCCACAGGACCGGCACCGCTGGTGGCGTGCCACCCCACGTGCCGCCCGTGCCGCAGGCACCGAGTGGTGCCGCACGCTGTACCCAGGACTGACATGCGGGACTGCCATGTCTGCCGCGCTGCGCGGTGTCGTCCGGGATCGGCGCGGCGCGGTGCCGGTCAATTGCAGCGGGCGGCACCACGTACGGCCGGCGCGGTTACCCGGGCCGGCCGTACAGCCGCCCGGCTCGTGCGGGCGGCTGGCTCACCTGGAGGTGAGAAGGCCGTGGTGCAGGCGGGCGAGGACGCGGGAGAGCAGCCGGGAGACGTGCATCTGCGAGATGCCGAGCTCCTTGCCGATCTGGGTCTGGGTCAGCTCTTCGACGTACCGCAGACGCAGGATGCCGCGTTCCCGCTCGTCGAGCCCGGCGAGCAGCGGGGCGAGCGAGTGGAGGTCCTCGACCAGTTCCAGGGCCGGGTCCTCGGCACCGAGGAAGTCCGCCAGGGACGTGGCGCTGTCCGGGCCCTCACCACTGACGGCCGCGTCCAGCGACGAGGAGTTGTAGCCGTTGGACGCCAGCCGGGCCTCGATGATCTCTTCCTCGGTGAGGTCCGTCAGCGCCGCCAGCTCGCCGACGGTGGGCGAGCGCCCCAGCCGGGTGCTCAGCTCGTCGGTGGCCTTGGCCAGTTCGACGCGGGCCTCCTGGAGCCGGCGGGGGACGTGCACGGCCCAGCTCGTGTCGCGGAAGAACCGCTTGATCTCGCCGACGATGTACGGCACGGCGAAGGTGGGGAACTCCACCTCACGGGACAGCTCGAACCGGTCGATGGCCTTGATGAGGCCGATCATTCCGACCTGGACGATGTCCTCCCTCTCATCGGCCCGGCCGCGGAACCGCCCGGCGGCGTAGCGCACCAGCGACATGTTCATCTCGATGAGGGTGTTGCGCGCGTCCTGGTATGCCTGTGTGCCCTCTTCCAGCACGGCCAGCCGCTCGAAGAAGAGCTTGGAGATCGAACGGGCGTCCTTCGGCGCGAGCTTGTGCGGCTCCGCCACCTCCGGCAGGCACCCGTCCCTGGCCACCGTCGTACCAGCCGCCGCTGCGGACCTCACCGGCGTCGTCATGAGACCTCCCGGGAATCGTGGCGTCGACCGACACCCTTCATGGACGACCGCCGCATACCCCGCGTCACCGGATTCATGTCCCCGTGCGATGTCCCCGTGCGGGTGGCCTACTCCGGTGCCGAGGCGTCACCGCTGCCCGCGCCGTCGTCACCGAGCACGGCGCCGGTGGCTTGGAGGACCGTGGACACCGGCTGGAAGAAGGTCTCGCCACCCTGTGTGCAGTCGCCGCTGCCGCCGGACGTGAGTCCGACCGCCGACTCCCCGGAGAACAGGGAGCCGCCGCTGTCACCGGGCTCCGCGCACACATCGGTCTGGATGAGGCCGTTGACGATGTCACCGTTGCCGTAGTTGACCGTGGCGTCCAGGCCGGTGACCGTGCCGTCCCTGAGCCCTGTCGTGCTGCCCGCTCGCTGTACGACCAGGCCCACACTTGCCTCGACGACACCGGTGATCTCCTGCGAGGTGCCGTCCTCAAGGCTGACCGTGCTCGGCGCCTCGGTGGCCGGGTCGTCGTAGGCCACCACGGCGAAGTCGTTGCCGGGGAACTGCGATTCCACCACCGTGCCCAGCTGCTCGTTCCCCGCCTGGTCGGATGACCAGGTCGGCGAGGCGTTGCCGCAGTGGCCCGCGGTGAGGAAGGCCGGCGCTCCGTCCAGTGTGACGTTGAAACCGAGGGAGCAGCGAGCGCCGCCCCCGAAGATGGCATCGCCCCCGGCCGCAGCGGTGCCGCTGCCCGCCTCCTCGCCCCCGGTGTCCCGCCCGGCGTCCTGCCCGGCGTCCTGCCCGGCGTCCGTCCCCGCGCCTGACCCGGCGCCACCGCGCGGGCCGCTCGTGCCGCTCGTGGCCCCGTGACCGTCGTCGAACTGTTTGAACTCCCCCGCCGACCGCTTGACCGTCACCGCTGAGCCCATGCGTTCCGTTGTCCTGATCAGTGTCGACAGCTCGGCGGAGTCCACTGTTCTGTCGGCTGTGACCACGACCTTGTTCGCCTTCGGGTCGATCGACCAGGCCGTGCCCGGCATGGCGGCCGAGTGGCGCAGGGTCCGCGTGGCCGACCGCAGTGTGCCCATGCTGTGCTCCACGGTCTTCGGCACCCCGCCCTTGGCGCGCACTTGGCGGGCGGCGTCCTCGTCGAGCACGTTGACGACCACCCGGCGCGTGCTGACGTCGTAGTACCAACCCGCCACTTCCTTCCCCATGTCCGAGGCGAGCCCTGACGCGAGCCGCACAGCGGACGGATAGGTCAGCGTCCTGGGCGTGGGGGCCGCCTGGTCCGGGGTGGCGTCGGCGCGCGGAAGCAGGACAACCGCTGCCACGAGCGCGCCAGCCGCCGTCCCGGCTATGGCTCCGCTTCGCTTGTTCACATGTCGGTGACTCAACTCCGGCCTCCTGTCGGGAGTACGTACGGCACATACGGGAACGTGTGCCGCGTCCGCAGCGACCAGATGCGCTGCTCGCCAGACGGTACGGAGCACGCGGGTCCTCGTTTCGTGGCTACTCAAGGTGCGATGAAATTCCCCTGAGCGCCGCGCGGGGCACGTAGGATTCCCCGGCCCATGGGCGACGCACCCCGCGTAGGCCCGCTGATACGAACACGCGCCGCGACAGCGGCCAGGCGAGGCTGGGGCCCCAGGCCCAGCACAGAGATGTGCCCCGTCAGGGGCGCGAGGAACCGCGCGACCATCCACAACGCACCGGCACACCACAACGCACGGACAGGGTCTCCCCCAGCACACTCCGCCGAAGGGGCCCAGCCCAGCACAGGGATGCGCCCCACCAGGGGCGCGGGGAACCGCGCGACCAACCACAACGCAACCCGCACCCGCACCCGCACGACACACCGACAGGAGCCCCCCGGCGCCCCCAGCACGATCCGCCGGACACGGCCTACGCGGGCAGCGCCCCGGCCTCGGCCGAGCGGATCAGGCGGGCGAGCTCCGCGCGGGCGCGGGCCACCCGGGACCGTACGGTGCCTATCGGGCAGCCGACCGCCGCCGCCACCCGCCCGTAGGGCAGCCCCAGCAGCTGCGTGAGGATGAACGCCTCCCGCCGGGAGGCGTCCAGGGTGTCCAGGAGGTCGAGCAGCGCCACGCCCTCCTCGAACCCCGGCAGTCCAGTCGGCTGGGCGTGCTCGGCGACCGGCACCCAGTCGGCGGTGTCGGCGACCGAGGGCCGTACGGAGGCGGAGCGGTAGCGGTCGACGAGCACCCGGCGGGCGATGACCCGCAGCCAGGTGCGGGCACTTGAGCGCCCGGCGAACCCGGGAAGACTGCTCAGAGCCCGTAGGTACGTCTCCTGGGTGAGGTCGTCAGCGCCCGGGACGTCGCCGCTCAGCCAGGCGACGAACCGCCAGGTGTCGCGATGAGTGGCGCGTACGAACCGTTCCGCCGCCTCCGCGTCACCGCCGCGCGCCTCCAGCGCCCAGCGGGTCACCTGCTCGTCGCTCTCCCCAGCGCCCCGCTCCCGGAGGCGCCGCACGGGTCGCGGTACGTCTGCGGTGTCCACGTCGGCATGGTGCCAGCCGCCGCCCCGGCCTCCGCCTCGCTGACCAATCCTTGTCGGGATTGCCCATTCGCCTTGCCAACTGCCTGGCCATGGGCTGCGCCCCCGCACCACCGGCCCAGCGTGGGCAGCCGGGATGTCGCGGGTTAGCGTGCCTGCTGACAGCGGCGGCGGAGGGGAGACATGCGTGATCGTCTGGGTGAACGGGGCTTTCGGCAGCGGGAAGACCACCCTGGTCGGCGAATTGCACCGGCGCTGGCCCGCGCCGTTGGTGTACGACCCCGAGCACGTCGGTTATCTGCTGCGGGAGATCGTGGACGTGCCGACCGGTGACTTCCAGGATCTCAGGCTGTGGCGGCGGCAGGTGGCGTCCGTCGCCCTCGGACTGGTCGAGGAGTACGAGCGGCCGGTCCTCGCCCCCATGACGCTGGTCGACCCGGGGTACATGGACGAGATCTTCGGCGCGTTCCGGGAGGCGGGAGTGGCTCTGCACCACTTCTTCCTCAAGGTCCCGCCGGAGGTGCTTGCCGCACGGATCGACGCGCGCGTGGTCGCGCCGGGGGACCCGGAGCGCGATGAGGCGGCGCGTCAGTGGGGGAAGGCGCAGATCGCGCGGTGCGCGGCCGCCGTCGACACCTTGCCCGCCGACACCGTTCTCCTGGACGGCGAACGGCCCGCGCACGAGCTGGCCGACGAGGTGCTGACCCTGGTCGGCGCCGACCGCTGACGATCGGCGAGTGCGGCCCCGGCCCCGGTCTCGGCCAACGAGAGTGCCCCTCCTCGCCACATGCGGCGAGGAGGGGCACTGGGACGTCAGGAGTGACGCGTGAGCCATAGTGGGCTCAGAGGTTGACGCCCTTGGCACGGAGGTAGGCGATGGGGTCGATGTCCGACCCGTAGCCGGCACCGCTGCGGACCTCGAAGTGCAGGTGCGGGCCGCTGCTGTTGCCGGTGCTGCCCGACAGGCCGATCTGCTGGCCGGAGGTGACCGACTGCCCGGCGGACACGGACAGCTGCGACAGGTGCGCGTACTGGCTGTACCTGCCGTCGGCGTGACGGATCACGACCTCGTTGCCGTACGCGCCGCCGGAAGCGGCGGAGACGACCTCACCAGCACCGATGGCCTTGACCTGGGTGCCGGTCGACACCGGGAAGTCAACGCCGGTGTGGTAGCCGCTGGACCAGCTGCCGCCCGACTGGTGGTACGGGGTCCCCAGGGTGGTGTTGGCCACCGGCGCGGTGAACCCGGACGACGAGGGCTGCTCGGCCTTGGCCGGTGCGGGCTTCGACTCGGCCTTCGGCGCCGCCGCCTTGGGCTTCGCCGCCTGCGGCTTCGGGGTGGCCGGGGCCTTGCCCTCGCCCGGCAGGCTCAGCTTCTGACCGGGGTAGATCAGGTCCGGGTCGGACCCGACGACGTCCTCGTTGGCGTTGTAGACGGCGCGCCAGCCGCCCTCGATGCCCTCAGCGTTGGCGATCTTGAAGAGGGTGTCGTGGGTCCGCACGGTGTACGAGTCGCCGTGTACGGGCTTCGCCCTCTCGGCGCGGGCGGCGGGCTTGCTGTCGGCCTTCGGCGCGGGCGCGGGACGCGCGTCGCGGGTCGTCGGGGCCTTCTCCTTGGTGCCGTTCGGCGCGATCTGGGGAGCCTCGCCACCAGCGGTGAGACCGGCCTTGCCCGAGCACACCGGCCAGGCGCCCGGGCCCTGGCTGGCCAGGACCTTCTCGGCGATGGCGATCTGCTGGTCCTTGGTGGCCAGGTCGGCGCGCGGGGCGTAAGCGGTGCCGCCGAACTCCCGCCAGGTGCTCTCGGTGAACTGCAGGCCACCGTAGAAGCCGTTACCCGTGTTGATGCTCCAGTTGCCAGTGCTCTCGCACTCGGCGACCTTGTCCCAGGTATCGACCGAAGCGGCGTTCGCCTGGGTCGCGCCCAGGAACGGGATGGCCAGACCGGCGCCGCCCGCGGTCAGGGCGAGCGAGATCCGCGCGAGGCGGCCGGTGGTGATACGGCGGTGGCGTCCACGACTAGACATAGGGGTGTTTCCTCTCCTATGCCTACGAGGTGAGCTGTCGGATTCGGGCTGGAGTTGCCCGGACGCACATTGCCGCGGCTTACGCCGCCTCGCGTCTTCACCCCTAGCCGTACCGCGAAAAGCACGGTCCGGCGCTTACCTGGTTCCCCCGCTCTTGCCGTGATCAGTCGAGGTTTCTCCGCGGCCGGCGGCAAGATTCGGCATTCCGGCTGCGGATTCCCGCCTGCGTTTCAGCGGGGCGCCAAAGTAAACACATGAATTTCTCCGCGACAAGCTTGATCAAGCAACTGGAGATCCACTACGGCACATTCGGGCGGCCCGACATCACGCTGTGCATGAGATCCATTTCTCACAGCAATAAGCGACCGCAGCGATCATCGATAAGTTTCCTGCGTACGGGCACGATTGACGATTGCCGAATTCAGACGGACGCACCGAGTAACAGGTTGCCTCGCAATTCAGTGAGCTGCGTCACTGGCGCCCGAGATGCCCCAATGGTCCGGTTTCGCGTCAGGTCCGCTAGCGCGCTCCAGGCGCCTGGAAGCACTGGCGCGGCGCTTTGCCCGCCGGGTCGAGGCACAGCCTCATGTCCCCCGGCCCGGCGGCCGGCGCCATCGGCGTGAAGCGGTAGCCGCGATCCGCGTACGCGTCATTGGTCTCCACCCGCTTCAGGGCGGTTCCCGCCACCGACATCGCTATCCGGTCCCCCTGCTCTCCCTGCACCAGCCGCCCCCACGCCGCCGCGCATGCCTCGCTGTACCGGATCTGCACCCGCCGCCCCCCGGCGGCCGCCTTGTCCAGCACCGTCACCGCCCGCCCCCATCCACGCACCCCAGCGCCAGCGGGTCCCCACCGTCGCAGGACTCTCCGTGGCAGGACTCTCCGTGGCAGGACTCTCCGTGGCAGCCGGGCGGCGCGGCCGCCGTCGGCGACCGCGACCGTCCGGCGGACGGTCGCCGTCCGCGCCGACCGCCGTCACGCTGATCACTCCAGCCGCGACGGCAGCCACCCCGGCGCAGCCCCCCGCCACCAGCACCGCCAGCCTGGGGCCCGTTCGCTCCCCCCGTGACTGCCCTGCGGCGCTCCCGGGCGGGGCGGCCGCGCGGCACTCGCCGTGCACGCCGTACCGCTCCCGTTCGGTACGGCGCCTCTCGCCCTCGGCCGTCAACCGGGCCCGGCCGCTCCAGGCCGCGTCCGCCAGTTCCCACAGCGCCACCAGCCGCCCGGTGGGCTCACCCGCCAGTCGGCACAGCGCGACCACGGCCTCCCGCGGCGGCGGCTTCTCCCCGCTGAGGTATCACGCCCATGACGACTTGCTGTACGGGGTCCTGGTCGCCAGGGAGGCGAGGCTGAGTCCGCTGCGATCTTTTAACTTGCGCAACTGAATGATGAGTTGCGCCACCCGGTGATCCAGAGAAGCAGGCAGTTCTTTCCAACGCGGCATGTTCCACTCCACACGCGTCGACATTCCTTGAGGCGCCGTGCCCCTATGCCGAGGACGACATCACATTCCCGCCTCCGGTTCCCACCGAGAAGCGGCCATTCTGGGATGCGAACACCGCCGATGTCCCAGCGTCGTCCCATCGCGGCGTCTCCCCGGGCAGCGTCCCAGCAGGTCAGCGCGTGGGACGACTCAGCGGCGACCAACTGGGCCTGCGGCTCTCGTCGTTGGCCGCCACGCCACGGCATCATCTGTGGTGCACACCGGACGGGGAGGAAAACGCACATCATGAACGTACGTAAGAGCCTCGCTCTGTCGGCGGCGACACCGTGCTCGGCGGAGGACTCGCCCTGACCCCGCTCTCCGGCGCGATCGCCGCGGAATCTACGACCCAGCCTCGGACAACCACCGCGGCCCAGGCCCAGCTCCCGGCAGGGGACGGGGTCGAAGCAGCCGCCAAGTGGCACCGCCTGTGGGGCCCCAGGGCGCATACGTGTGGGCCTCCTCGAAGTACTGATCCATCTGATCGGCGCCCACAAGCGGCAGCCTCCTGCGCACGGGGGAGAGACCCGACGCAGCCATAGGGGTCTCGCACGTCGTCCCGCCGGCCATCCGGCGGGACGGCGTGCTGTCGGCTGTCGGCTGTCGGCTGTCGGCTGTCGGCTGTCCACGGTAGAAGGCCCATGGGGCCAGGGACCGATCACCGATCAGGTAGGGCGGCAGCCGCATGTGACGGCGGCGGCGTACGCGAACGGCGCCGCCGCCCGTGCGGCTCGCGCTGTTCGCTACGGGGTGCGGGAGAAGGAGCGGCGGTAGGCGCGGGGCGGCACTCCCCGGCGGCGTACGAACTGTTCGCGCAGTACGGCCGCGCTTCCGTATCCGACCCTGCGGGCGATCTCCTCGACCGGCAGGTCCGTGGTCTCCAGCAGCTCCTCCGCACTGCTCAACCGCAGGTTGAGCAGCCAGGCGTGCGGTGTGGTGCCGGTCGCGGCAACGAAGCGGCGGGCGAAGGAACGCTTGCTCATCAGCGCGCGCCGGGCCAGCTCAGCGACAGGAAGCGGCTCGTGGAGATGTTCGCGCGCCCAGCCCAGCACCTCGGCGAGACGCTCGTCCTGGCAGTCCTCGGGCACGGGTGCGGCCAGGTACTGGGCCTGTCCGCCGTCGCGGTGCGAGGGCAGCACCAGGTCCCGGGCGATGGCGTTGGCTGTCGCCGCGCCGTACTCCCGCCGCAGCAGGTGCAGGCAGAGGTCGAAGCCCGCCGCTGCTCCCGCCCCCGTGATGATCCGCCCTTCGTCGACGTACAAGGACGCGGGTTCGACGGTGACGTCCGGGTGGCGGCGGGCCAGCAGGTCAGCGAACCGCCAGTGGGTGGTGGCCCGTCGGCCGTCGAGCAGCCCGGCGGCAGCGAGCGCGAACGCCCCGACGCAGTGGGCCGCGACCAGCGAGCCGCGCTCCTCGGCGGCCGCCAGCGCGTCAAGCGCGGCGGGAGGAGGCGGCGTGCGGAAGTCGGCCCAGGGCAGGGCGATCACCAGATCGGCGGCGGCCAGCCGGTCCAGGCCGTGCCCGATCGCGAGCGGCACGCCGAGGTCGGTACGGACCTGCCCGGGCCGGTCGGCGCACAGCGCGAAGTCGAAACCGGGCAGCCCCTCCCCGCGTGGGCCGAACACCTCGGCCACGATGCCGACCGCGAGCATGCCGACACCGGGCGGCGCGTAGGCGGAGACCGTCATGAAAGGAGGCACGCGGGCAGTGTGGCACGTTTCCTGCGATCAGTGGCAACAGGGCCACTCGTGCGCGGTCTTCCGGCCCGGAAAGCTTGAGGCCATGACAGACGCACCGCTCGGCCGCAGCGCCAGCTACAAGATCCTGACCACCGGCTACACCCTCTCGACCGGCCCCGGAGTCGCCGCGACCGTCTCCTACATCTCCGACGCGGGCCGCCATGTGATCGTGGACCCGGGCATGGTGGCGCACCGCGACCGCATCCTCGGCCCGCTGGCGGAGTCGGGGCTCGGCCCCGACGACATCACCGACGTGATCCTCAGTCACCACCACCCGGACAACACCATGAACGTGGGCCTCTTCGGGCAGGCCCGGGTCCATGACCACAAGGCGATCTACGAAAGGGACCAGTGGACCGACCGGGACGCCGAGGGCCATGAACTCACCGCGTCAGTGCGACTCATCCGCACCCCTGGACACAGCCCCGAGGACATCACGCTGCTGGTGGGCACGGACGCCGGTGTCGTGGCATTCGTGGGCGACCTGTGGTGGCGCCAGACCGGCCCGGCGGAGGACCCGGTGGCCCCGGACCGCGAGCTCCTGCGCGCCTCCCGGCTGCGGGTGCTGGCCGCCGCCGACGTGATCGTGCCCGGTCACGGCGCCCCCTTCCCGGCCGACGACACCGCACCGCGCTAGCCGCCCGGCATGTCCCGCTCTCCGGCGCGGCGGAGGGAGGGGCGTGCCCAGACGGCTGGGCTCGACCCATGGCGGAGGCTTTCGCCGTTGGCGACGAGCACCAACCCGCGTGCGGTGTCTGCCCGTCGCGCCGCCAAAAGTATCTTGCGCTGTGCCGGTGGTACGTACACTCCCGAGTCATGAAGGTGCTGATCTCTGTTGATATGGAGGGCATCTCGGGAATCGTGCATCCCACCGAGACGAATCCGGATCGCTACGACTATGAGCGGGGCCGGGCGTTGATGACGGCCGAGGCGAACGCCGTGATCGCTGGTGTTCTGGATGCCGAACCCACTGCCGTGGTGTGGGTCGCCGACGCGTACGGGCCTTTCCGGAACCTGCTGCCAGAGGAACTTGACCGCCGGGCGCGTCTGGTTCGTGGCAAGCCCCGCCCGCTGGGCATGCTCGGCGGGCTCGACGAGCACACCGACGCTGCTTTGTTCGTCGGCTATCACGCCCGAGCCGGTGGCGGGCCGGCCGTGCTGGCGCACACCATGAGCGACGCCATCCTCGACGTGCGGGTGGCCGGACGCTCCCTGGGCGAGATCGGTCTTAACGCCGCCATGGCCGGGCATTTGGGCGTGCCGGTCGTGCTGCTCAGCGGTGACGACATCGCCTGCGCCGAACTGGGTGATCTGGTCCCCTCCGCGGTGACCGTTGAGGTCAAACAAGCCCTCGGCCAGGCCGCCGCTGTCGCCCTGCATCCCGAAGAATCCCGGGAGCGGTTGCGCCGGGCGGCTGCCGAGGCCATCACGCGGCGTGCGTCGGTCGCGCCGCTGGCCATGGCCGGACCGCTTGATGTCGAGGTGGACCTTTCCGGCCCGTACATGGTCGATCTGGCGACACTCGTGCCGGGTGTCTCACGTGCGGAGGGCGGCCGTACGATCGCCTTCACCGCCGCCGACTTCGCCGACGCCTATCGGCTGGTCCTGCTGCTCGTGCAGCTCGCCGCTGTCAAACCCGGCTAGTGCCGTGGCCGCCTTGACGCTATCGGCCGTAGTGGTGAGGGAGTTGTCCGTCCCGGACACGTGGTCACGCATGGCGGGACCGGGGATGTCAGCTCCGGAGTCGGCCCATCTCCCGTTCCGCGAAAGCGCGAAAGCCGCGCGGCGGGTGGCCAGTGAGGCGCTGAACGGTGTCGGTGGTGCGGTCCTCGGCGCCTTCGGCGATGGCGTGGTCCATGCCTGCGAGCATCGCGGCGAACTCGGCGGGCATGTCGGCGGCCAGGCGGTGGCGCATCTGCTCGTAGGTCAGCTGACAGTGGGTGATGGTCCTGCCGGTGACCTGGGTGAGGATGGCGGCGATGTCTCCGTAGCTCAGCGCTTGCGGCCCGGTGATGACCAGGTCGGTGTTCGGCGACCGCGCCTCGGTCAGTGCGCGCACGGCGACGGCGGCGATGTCGTCGGCGTCGACGAACCCGACACGGCCCTCGCCGGCTGCCGTTCGGATGGTCCCGTCCGCTCGGATGGTTCGGGCGTGCGCGTGGTCGCCGGTGAAGTTCTGCATGAACCACGAGGGCCGCAGGACCGCCCATTGCGAGAACAGGCCGGGCAGGGCCTGGTGGACCTGACCCACGGCAGGGCCACCGGCGGGGATCGCCGACGAGCTGAGCAGGACCGCGCGGCGGACTCCCCCGGTGCGGGCCTGCCGGAGGAAGGGCAGCATGACGGCTGCCGGGTCCGGCACGCCGAGCGGCGGGATGAGATAGACCCGGTCCGCGCCGTCGAGGGCGCCTTCGAAGGACGCGGGGTCGTCCCAGTCGAACCGCACGGGACAGCAGCCGCCCACCGGGGTGGCGCGTCGGCTGGCGGCCTTGACACGCCGGCCTCCGGCGGCCAGTCGGGCGGCGACGCGGCCACCAGTGGTGCCGGTGGCCCCGATGACCAGCGCGAACTCCTGGGACACATTCATGAGTTACTCCCGGCGAAGTTGGTGGCGGGGTCCTGGACGACGAGCGGGTTCCAGTAGTCGCGGTAGCGGGTGATGAGGCCGTTCTCGATGGTGACAACGGCGATGTAGGACATGTCGAAGGGGCTTTCCGTCTGCACCAGGCGGCCCACACCGCGCATCTCGACCACGATGGTCTCCGGGGCGATGGTCTGGTGAATCTCGACCTCGGGGAAGTCATGAAGGTCTATGCGGTCGGGGTAGTCACGCATGTACTCGGCGACGGCCGCCTTGCCCTCCAGCCGCTTCGGCCAGCCTTCCGGAGCGAAGGGGAACTCGAAAATCCCGTTCTCGTCCCACAGGTCGACCCAGGCGGGGATGTCCTTGTCCAGTAGCAGCTGCAAGCCGTGCCGATAAAGGTCCGCCGGTGCGGTGTTCGCGGTCATGGGTTACTCCATCCCGTACGATACGGACCCTGGGTCCGTTTCATGTGCCCGACGATACGGACCCAGGGTCCGCTTTGCAACCGGAGGAACCGCATGCCCGAGCGCAAGCCACGCGCGGACGCCACTCGCAACCGCGAGGCCGTCCTTGCGGCTGCCGACACACTCTTCGCCCGTTGCGGAAGCCCTGAGGCGGTCACCATGGCCGACATCGCGGCGGCAGCCGGCGTCGGTAAGGCAACGCTCTTCCGTGGCTTCGGCGACCGCACCGGTCTGATCCACGCGCTGTACGAGATGCGGCTCGCACCGATCAGGCTGGCCGTCGAAGAAGGCGCACCACCCCTGGGGCCCGCCACCCCACCACTCCAGCGTGTACCCGCACTCCTCGACGCCGTCCTGTGCTTCAAGCTCGACAACCGCCACCTTGCCCTGGCACTGGAGGGAACCGGCGGCGACAGCCCTTATGCGGCAGAACACTACGAGCGGTGGCACAGCACACTCCAGACCGCGCTGGAGCAGGTTCCGGGACTCGCCAACAGCGATTTCACCGCGCACGCTCTGCTTGCCGCCACCCGTGCCGACCTCGTCGAACACCTCGTCGGCCAACAGCGGATGACACGCCAGCAGATGCGGGATCACCTGCGGGCCTTCACCACCGGAGTCCTGGAACCCCGAGCACCACTGGTTTGATCTCGCGCCCGGTCCGCACTACGCGCGGCCCTCCTGGCTCGCAGTGGCACGGGACAGCGAGGATCACAAACGGCTACGTGCGGTTGTGCGGCGCGTCATCGACTTCTACGCCGCGTGGGTGCCTCAGCCCTGGGCGGCCATTGGTGCCCGCGCGGAGGCGCCATCAACGAGTCCCACTGGCGGTGTCCTCTGGATGCCTTCGGGGGACTCCGGTACCTGATCCGCACTCAGGCCCGGGGAGCGGCGTCGAGATCGCGGATGAACTCTCCCACGCGCCCGCCTCCGGGAGGTGCGGTCGGCAGACGCGCCTACCGGTCTCCGCGCGGCACGTGGGTACGAGCACGCGGGTGAGACCCGCACCGCACATGAAAGTCGCGGGAAGCACCGCCCTCAGCGTGTCGTCAGGCCGCGGTCTTGGAGTTCGTCCGCGCACTCCTCTGGCACCGCTACGTCCTTGGCGGTGAGTGTGGCCTGGTGCCCAGGTGTCGCGGACGGGTTGAGCGCTTCCTGCTGCTCGCGCTTGGCCTCGGCGCGGGCTCGTTCGAGATCGTCGGCGATCTCCTGGCAGACGACCGCGTACGTGCCCGTCGCCGACGTGGGCTCCCCGGCGGGGGAATCCGAGGTGCGCGTGGAGGGCTCGCCGTTGAGGGCGGAGGTGGCGGCGATGCCGGCCAGGCACAGCCCCACCCAGACGGCGATGATCCGCCAGCGGGCGCTCACGTTGCTGCCGTCCCGGCGGTGACGCCGACGAAGGTGATCACGGTGAGGGTGAGTATCGCGGTACGCCCGACCTTCATCGAAAGTCCTTTCCGCCTTGCCACCGCCGAGACTATGAGGTGCACGGTCTCCAGATCACCCGGCGCGAGCCCGAACCCGGCGCCCCGCGGACCTGACCCCCGCCAAGGAGGCGAAGATGTTCCTACGGCCCCAGCTCAGGACACTGCTGCGGGACGGCTCCAAGGGCGCCGAGCGGCACGACGCGCGCGACCTTCAGAGAACCTGGCGCGAGTTCGCCGCTTTCGCGCGACGCCCACCCGGCCCGGGCACTGACGCCCGTCCGGCGCGCGCGGGCAGCCACACAGCGGCGGCGTGTCCGACGGGGCCGGAGGCGATGATGACGGCCTCGCGCACACCGCTCACGCGGTGGCCCGCGGCGTCGGGGCGATCTCGGCGATCAGGTCTTCGACCAGGGTCTTGATCTCGTCACGGATCGGGCGGACGGCTTCGACGCTCTGTCCTGCCGGGTCCTCCAGCTGCCAGTCCAGGTAGCGCTTGCCCGGGAAGACCGGGCAGGTGTCACCGCAGCCCATGGTGACGCACACATCGGATTCCCTGACCGCGTCGGTGGTGAGGATCTTCGGGGTCTGGGCGGAGATGTCGATGCCGACCTCGCGCATCGCCTCGACGGCGGCCGGGTTGACGGCCGGGCCGGGGCTGGAACCGGCGGAGCGGACCTCGACGCGGTCTCCGGCCAGATGGGTCAGCCAGGCGGCCGCCATCTGGGACCGGCCCGCGTTGTGGACACAGACGAACAGCACGGAGGGCTTGTCGGACATCCGGGTCTCTCTTGTCTCGCGTCGGGATCAGGCACCCTTGACGTCAGCGCCCGGTGGCGTCAGCTGCCACTGATGTGACAGTATCAGCCCATGATGACGTCAGTCGACACTGAACTGATCCGGGTACTGGGTGACCCGCTCAGGCTGAAGATCGTGACTCTGCTGGCCCGCGAGACCCTGTGCACGACGCACCTGGTGGAGGAGACCGGCGCCCGGCAGACGAACCTGTCCAACCACCTGCGGGTGCTACGGGAGGCCGGAGTGGTGGAGACCGAGCCGTGTGGCCGGTTCACCTACTACAAGCTGCGGCCAGAGGTCATCGCCCAGCTCGCGGGTCAGTTCGCCGACCTGGCCGAGTCCGCTCGTACCGCTGCCGAGAACAAGAGGGCCTGTCCGTGACCCCCACAGAACCGACCACCATCGCACCCCCGCAGAGCGGTGAGGAGGCGTCGGTCGTCGCCAAGCTGTCCACCCTCGACCGTTTCCTGGCCGTGTGGATTCTGCTCGCCATGGCTCTCGGTCTGGGGCTCGGCCGCCTGATCCCCGGGCTGGACGACGCGCTCGCCAAGGTCGAGATAGGCGGTATCTCGCTGCCCATCGCCGCCGGCCTGCTGATCATGATGTATCCGGTCCTGGCCAAGGTCCGCTACGACAAGCTCGACGCGGTCACCGGCGACAAGAAGCTGATGGTCTCCTCGCTGGTCATCAACTGGATCGTCGGACCGGCGGTGATGTTCGCGCTGGCTTGGATCTTCCTGCCCGACCTGCCGGAGTACCGCACCGGCCTGATCATCGTCGGGCTCGCCCGCTGCATCGCCATGGTCATCATCTGGAACGACCTGGCCTGCGGCGACCGGGAGGCCGCCGCCGTTCTGGTCGCGCTCAACTCCGTCTTCCAGGTCATCGCCTTCGGTCTGCTCGGTTGGCTCTACCTCGACCTGCTGCCCGGTTGGCTCGGCCTCGGCGACGGTGAACAGCTCGACATCTCGATGTGGAAGATCGCACTGAACGTCGTCGTCTTCCTCGGCATCCCCCTGCTCGCCGGTTTCCTCACCCGCCGCCTGGGCGAGAAGAAGATGGGCCTTGAGCACTACGAGGCGGCGTTCCTCCCGAAGATCGGCCCCTTCGCGCTGTACGGGCTGCTGTTCACGATCGTCATCCTCTTCGCCCTGCAAGGGAAGACGATCACCTCGCAGCCGCTGGACGTCGCCCGGATCGCGCTGCCGCTGCTGGTCTATTTCGCGCTCATGTGGGCGGGCAGCTTCCTGCTGGGCAAGGGCATCGGCCTGGCCTACGACCGCACCACGACGCTCGCCTTCACCGCGGCCGGCAACAACTTCGAACTCGCCATCGCGGTCGCCATCGCGACGTTCGGCGTCACCTCCGGCCAGGCCCTGTCCGGCGTCGTCGGCCCGCTGATCGAGGTCCCCGTCCTGATCGGTCTGGTCTACGTCTCTCTCGCGTGGCGCAGGAAGTTCGCCCCCACAGCAGTCACCACGAGCGGCTCGGCGCGCTGATGAGCCGCCTCAACCACCACCCCCACCCCGCGACCAGCGCGGTCGGCGTGTGCCGCGCCCGCGGCGCCGCTGCCCGCCCGGGCCGTGCCTGGTTGACCACCCGGCAGGTACGCCTGGCCACCCTGCCCGTGCCCGGGCACTCGCAGGCGGCCCGCGTGGCTGTGTGTGGGGTGCGTACGTACGACGAGGCCCTCACCGTGGCCGCGGTCTCGTGACCACGGCGACCGATGTGGTGGTGGTCGGAGGCGGACAGGCGGGGCTCGCCGCCGGCTACCACCTGCGCCGCCAGGGCCTGGCCTTCGTCATTCTCGACGCCCGGCGGACGCCGGGCGGCGCGTGGCAGCGCACCTGGGACTCCCTGCACCTGTTCTCGCCCGCGGCGTACTCCTCCCTTCCCGGCTGGCTGATGCCCGCCGAGGCGGGAGTGGAGTACCCCGGCGCCGGACACGTCGTGGAGTATCTGGCCGCGTACGAACAGCGCTACGACCTGCCCGTCCAGCGCCCCGTACACGTGGAAGCCGTCCACCGCGACGGCGAGCGGCTGCGCGTGGAAACCGGCACCGGGGACTGGTCCGCCCGCGCGGTCGTCTCAGCGACCGGTACGTGGTGGCGGCCCTTCCTGCCGGCCGTCCCCGGACGCGGCCTGTACAGCGGGCGCCAGCTGCACACCGTGGAATACCGCTCCCCGGCCGAGTTCGCCGGGCAGCGGGTCATCGTCGTCGGCGGTGGCAACTCCGGGGCCCAGATCGCCGCCGACCTTGCCCCTGGCGCCGACCTGGCGTGGGTCACCCAGCGCCCGCCGCGGTTTCTGGCCGACGACATCGACGGACGAGCCCTGTTCGACGCGGCCACCGCCCGCCGACGCGCTCTGGACACCGGGGTGGCGGATACCGGCGGGGTCGCCTCGCTGGGTGACATCGTCGCCGTCCCCCCGGTTCGGGCGGCCCGCGACGCGGGGCTGCTCAAAGCCCAGCCGATGTTCGCGCGCCTCACCCGAAGCGGCGTCGAGTGGGCCGACGGGACCCGGGAGCGGGCGGACGCGGTGATCTGGTGCACCGGATTCCGCCCCGCCCTCTCCCACCTCGCGCCCCTGGGACTGCGCGGCCCGCGCGGGCACATTCCCACCGACGGCACACGAGCCGTCAACGAGCCGCGTCTGCACCTGCTGGGCTACGGCGACTGGACCGGACCCGCGTCCGCGACCCTCATCGGTGTCGGCCGACCCGCCCGCGACGCGGCGCGTCAGATCGCCGGGCTGCTGCGCTGACAGCGCGTCAGAGCCCGGTGGCAGCCGGCGCCCCGCGCACATGGGCGGCCAGCGGCGGGATGACGTAATCGGCGTCGCGTCCGACACCGCGCAGGGTGTTGGAGGCAAAGGAGCGCTGGAACTCCAGACCCAGGTAGACCAGGCCGGGGTGGGTCGCGGAAAGGCCGCCGCTGTGCAGCGGCATGCCGTCGGCGTCCAGCGCGCCGAGCGGCCTCAGGTAGCCCAGGCTGGGCCGGTATCCGGTGGCCAACAAGACCGTGTCGACCCTCTCGTGGGCGCCGTCCGCCCAGAGCACCGCGTCACCTTCGAGCGCGGTGAACATCGGCCGCCTGTCAAGGGGCCCGGTTTCCAGGGCCTTTCGATAGCGGCCGCTGTCCAGAACGAGGGTGCCGCCGACGTAGTGGGTGAGCCAGGCGGGCGGCAGCTGGTCGAAGCCGGTGGCCGTCAGCCAGTGGTGGATGTCCCGGCCCCCGCGTCGCTGGGCCAGGAACCGCACGGGGTTGCGGCTGGCGAGCGTCACCGGAGCCACCTCCGCGAGCTCGTGGCCGATCTGGACGGCCGTGTTGCCGCTGCCCACGACGACCACACGCTTGCCCGCGTACGGCTCGGGGCCGCGGTAGCCGGCGGCGTGCAGCAATTCGCCGGTGAAGGTCTCCTGGCCGGGCAGGGCGGGCAGCAGCGGATTGGCGAAGGCGCCGGTGGCCGCGACGATCCCGGACGCCACGATGCCGCGCCCCTCGGCGGTGCGCAGGAGGAATCCGGCATCGTCGGCCTCCACAGCCTCGATACGGGTGCGGGTGCGGATCTCGGCATCCAGCCGGTCCGCGTAGCGGGTGAGGTAGTCGACGACTTCATCGCGGTGCGGGTAGCGGTCTCCGTCGCCGCCGAAGGGCAGGCCGGGCAGGGCGCTGTAGCGGGCGGGAGAGAACAGGGTGAGGCTGTCGTAGTACTGCGGCCACGAACCGGCCGCCCGCCCGGATGCCTCCAGTACCACCGGGGTAAGCCCCGTCTCCCGTATGGCGTGCGCGGCGGCCAGCCCTGACTGTCCGCCCCCGATCACCGCGACGTCTATGTGCTCCACGTTCCAGCCCCCTTGATTCGACGTACGTCTATGTTGACGCCTATCGAATCAGATGTCATGCTGACCGCGCAATCCATCGATGCGTGTCGAAGCAGAAGGAGTCGTCGTGAACGCGCCCATCACCGAGCTGCCCGTCGTCGTCATCGGGGCAGGCCCCGTCGGCCTGGCCGCCGCCGCCCATCTGACCGAGCGCGGCCTTCAGCCCCTGATCCTGGAGGCGGGCCCGTCCGCCGCGTCCGCAGTCCGGGAATGGGCGCATGTGCGGCTGTTCTCCCCCTGGGCCGAGGTCACCGATCCCGCCGCCGAGAAGCTCCTGGCCCCCACCGGCTGGGTCCGCCCGGACGGCGCCGCCTACCCCAGCGGTGGCGACTGGGCAGCGCTCTACCTCCAGCCGCTGGCCGACGCCCTGGGAGACGCGGTCCACTACAACGCCACCGTCACCGGTGTCTCACGCGCCGGGCGGGACCGGATCGTGGACGCCGACCGCGAGCGACAGCCCTTCCTCCTGCATGTCACCTCGGCCGACGGCCGCGAGAGGCGCGTTTTTGCCCGCGCGGTGATCGACGCCTCCGGCACCTGGTCCACCCCGAGCCCCGTCGGCGGCAGCGGTCTGCCCGCACTCGGGGAGAAGGCCGCCGCCGACCGCGTCTCCTACCAGGTGCCTGACCTGAAGGACCCGGCTGTCCGCGCCCGCTACGCCGGTCGGCGCACCGCCGTCATCGGCTCCGGCGCCTCCGCGTTCACCGCGCTGGCCATGCTGGCGGACCTGGCCAAGAACGAAGCAGGAACGCACGCGGTGTGGGTTCTGCGGCGCGGCATCAGCGGCAGCACCTACGGCGGTGGTGAAGCCGACCAGCTTCCCGCCCGCGGTGCGCTGGGCCTCGCCGCGAAGGCCGCGGTCGACGACGGCTACGCCTCGGCGGTCACGGGCTTTCGCACCGCCGAAATCGAGCGTGACGGCCAGGGGCGGCTCATCCTGGTCGATGACGACGGCCGCCGCGCCGAGCCGGTCGACGAGGTCATCGCCCTCACCGGCTTCCGCCCCGACCTGTCCTTCCTCTCCGAAATCCGCCTCGGTCTGGACGAGCGCCTCCAGGCGCCGGTCGCACTCGCCCCGCTCATCGACCCCAACCAGCACTCCTGCGGCACCGTCTACCCCCACGGAGCGGGCGAACTGTCCCACCCTGAGCCGGACGTCTACCTCGTCGGCATGAAGTCCTACGGCCGCGCCCCGACGTTCCTGGCGATGACCGGCTACGAGCAGGTCCGTTCCATCGCCGCCGCGCTGGCCGGCGACCGGGAGGCGGCGGAACGCGTGGAGCTGACCCTGCCCGAGACCGGGGTGTGCGGCGGCGCCGGCCTCTTCGACGAGCCCGAAGCCGACCAGGCCGGCGGGGGTGGCTGCTGCGCGGCCCCGGCCACCGCGCAGACCGGCGTCGGCACACCGGTCGCCATGCCGGGGGGTTGCTGACCGAAGTGGCCAGCCTGGACGCCCGCGCGGCCGCGACCGGCGGAGGGGGCCGGTCGCGGCCGCGCGCCGTACTGCCCGCTCTGTGCCTGACGCAGATCATCAGTTGGGGCGTCGTCTACTACGCCTTCCCCGTCCTGAATCCGGCCATCACCTCCAGCACCGGCTGGTCCCCGACCGCCACCACCGCGGCCTTCTCGGCGGCCCTGCTCGTCTCCGCACTGGTCGGCATCCCCATCGGCCGCGTCCTGGACACCCGCGGACCACGCGCGGTGATGACCGGCGGCTCCGTCCTCGCCGCCGCCAGCGTGCTGGCCGTGGCGTACGCGCCCAACCTCACCGTCTTCACCACCGCGTGGCTGCTCGCCGGGGTGGCGATGGCAGCCACCTTCTACCAGCCCGCGTTCGCCGCTCTCACCCGGTGGTGGGCACAAGACCGCGTCCGGGCACTGACGATCGTCACCCTCTCCGGCGGGTTGGCCTCTACCGTCTTCGCCCCCCTGACCGCGGCGCTCGCCGAGCACCTGTCCTGGCGTGCGACCTACGGCGTGCTCGCCGCGATCCTGGCCGTCGTCACCATCCCTGTCCACGCCCTCGCGCTACGCGCCCCCTGGCCGGCCGCCCCGCCGTCGGCGTCCGGCCACCACCAGACACGCGGCTCCCCGCCGGTGACGCGCGGCCGCCCCTTCATCCTGCTCGCCGCCGCCCTCACCCTCTCCGGATTCGCGATGTCCGCCGTCGTCATCGCGCTTGTCCCGCTGCTCACCGAACGCGGCGCGTCCACCACCGCCGCCGCGTGGGCCTTGGGCCTGGGAGGAGCGGGCCAGGCCCTCGGACGCACCCTCTACGCCACCCTCGCCCGCCGCACCCCGACCACCACCCGTACCGCTGCCCTCATCGCGGCCGGAGCCGCCACCACCGCGGCCCTGGCCGTGACGCCCGGCCCGATCGCGCTGCTGACCCTCATCGCGGTCATCGCCGGCATGGTCCGCGGCAACCTCACCCTCCTCCGCGCCACCGCTGTCAGCGACCGCTGGGGCACCGCGCACTACGGCCGCCTCAGCTCTTTGCTCGCCGCACCGGTCACCACCGCCACCGCCCTCGCTCCCTTCGCCGGGGCAGCACTCTCCGGACCGCTCGGCGGCTACACCAACCTCTTCACGCTCCTGGCCGCCCTCTCCCTGACCGCGGCCGCCCTCGCGCTCGGGACGGGGATGACAGGACGGCCCAACGAGGGGACGTGACGCCATACTTGGCCCGGCGGCCCGGCGGCCCGGCGGCCCGGCAGCCCCGCGCGACGCGCCTGCGCACTCGCCGCGGTCCGCCCACACTGTCCCGCCGACCGGCATATGGCGCACGACCAACGGCGACTGCCCGCCCGTGTACGCAACAACCACGAGAACCTGTAGAGGTCTCGGCCAACGCCCGGCACCACTCGCCGGGCTACACCATGGCGCGGTACGGCAGGCGCCGCGCTGAGGGGTCCAGCCACAGAAATTGTGTCGTGGTGGTCTCTGCCAGCAACGCTGTCTTGATCGACGTCACGGTCATTCGTGTGCCCATCAGTCGGTGATCCTCGTGTGGTTCGCTGTCGCTCTGGCGTGCCTCCCCAAGTGTGCGGTGATATGGATGCGACCCTGCCCTGTTCCGGTCGCCACAGGGGAGTGCATGACGCCGACGCCTGGGGCCAGGGACTGCGGCCTACCCAGCGACGGGTGGCCATAGCCCAACCCACGAAAAATACAGGCCCCTTGGCCACGAACCCGCGCCCGCCTTGCGATGTGCCGCTCTCAGGTCCTCGTTGTCCTGGTGGTCAGCAGCCAAGCGGCCCGTAGCAATGAGGAGGCCGCGACGAGCGCCGCACGCCTGGGCGCGCTGGTCTGCTCAGGGCTCGTCGCCGGTGGACAGCGGCGTACCGTTGGTGCGAGACCTCTCACTCTCCTGATAGGTAGGGCCATGACGGCATCACTTGGAGACCGACTCGTTGAGCTGCGCCAACGCACTGGCTCCCCAGCCTCCAGGGCTGGGGAGCCAGTTCTTAGCATCATCGTGTGCCTGTCAGGCCCTGACTATGTCGCGCCCCCGGCGGACACCGCCCGCGGTGCGCTCTCGGTCCTGCCCGTCAGACCCCTGCGACACCGACACCTCGGTGAGCGGCCCACGCTTGTGCGGCTGTCGCCATCTCCCTGAGCCATGCCGCATCGGGTTTCCGCTCAGCGAACGCGCGATGCATGCGCAAGGTGGCCTTGGCGAAGGCATCGACTGCCCTCGGATCTGCGCCCCCCCACGCTGCGCAGCCAGCCGCCCAGGATTCGGCGGACTCGGCACTGTGCCCGGCGGCGATGAGTTGCACGACGAGGCACGCCGGGTCGATGAACCTCGCACCGTGAGTAGGCCAAGACCAGTCCACCACCCATGCAGCGTTGTCGCCGAGCATGATGTTGCTCGGGTTGATGTCGGTGTGAAGCAGCGCGTCCCCCCGGAACAGTCCTGCTTCCGACTCGCCCGACGTGAATTCGTCCCATCGGTCCTCCCGCCAGTCCTGCGCGAGCCCAGGAGGATGGATGTCTCCGATGCGGTCAACGGCACCGACAATCGCGGGGAGGTCTGGCGAACCGGGTTCGAAGCGAGATGACCGCCCTGTGACAGCTTCGAACCCGAGGATGATCCACCCCTCCCCCTCGACGCTCCAGAGCAGGGGAGGTGAGAGGGGCTGCACGTACGGGTTGATCAGCCG
This sequence comes from Streptomyces sp. A01, assembly GCF_059026195.1. Taxonomy (NCBI): domain Bacteria; kingdom Bacillati; phylum Actinomycetota; class Actinomycetes; order Kitasatosporales; family Streptomycetaceae; genus Streptomyces; species Streptomyces sp. A01. The sequence continues at coordinate 67,944 of NZ_JBWLKN010000013.1, forward strand.
TTCCCGGACGATGGAGTCTCGTCGGCCTCCCGGATGATTGAACATGGCCTTGGTGAAGAACGACCCCTTCTCGCATGTGATGATCGCGGCGAAATCAGAGCTGAACCCACGACTCGGGACCCGAACTTCAGTCACGTCACCAGTGTGCGGGTAGATCAGTTCCCGAAAGTGGGAGTCGGGCAAATCGGCCACGCCAGGCCCTCTCAGTCGTTTCAGTTCTTCGGCCGGCACTCACTGGGCGGTGTACCTGGCCGACAAGCGGAGTTTGGTTCGCACCTCGGGTCACACGGATTATTGGGAACACAATCGGGAGAGCATGTCATGGCCCCGCGCGCGCCGCGAATAGTCGCAGTGACTTCAGACATAGCAGAACCCGCGAGAATTTCACCCAAGGCGGTGTCATGGACGTTCCCGACGCTCATCCAGTCGGAGAAAACACACGGCGAGACATCGCCGGTCGGGCTGATGGCGGCGGTACCAACACCGCACCAGCCACAGAGGTTAGCCGGGTTGGGCGCCTGGCCCTGCGCGGCTCGCCCGAAGGGACGAGCATGGTCGATGCCGATGTGCCTGACCCCAAGAGCCTCCAGCTCGCGCTGGGCCTCTTCTACACGCTGCGTCTCGGTGATCCCGATGATTCCCGCGCGCAGCGGAACACCCAGCCGTACAGCCGTCTTGATGTTTGCCAGGGTGCGGGCGTGGCTGGGGCGCCCAGTGACAGTGTTGTGCTCGGCGGCGGTGTCCGAATAGTAGGACGTGGCGAGCGTGAATCCGGGACGTTGGAAGACCGTCCAACATGCGTCCGATACGTGTACCAGGTTGCTGTAGACCTCGGTCTGAAGACCGAGGTTCAGCGCGTGGTCCGTCAGGCCCAGGAAATCCGGATGAAGGGTCGGCTCACCGCCGATGATCTGGACGCGGCGCACACCACAGGCGGCGGACTGGTCTAAGACACTGACCCAGTCCTCGCGGGTCATGGTGCCGTGTGTGCCGTCCGGGCCCGAGGCGTTATAGCAGTGGGTGCACTGGAGTTGACACCGCCGTGTCAGGTCGATCCAGAGGAATTCCGATTTTTTTGTAGCCAGCCTGACCAGGCGTTCGTCGGTTGCTGTCATGGCCTCTCCTCTGTTGTTTGCCAGCGATCTGGTGGCCCGCCTCGCTGGGGCGGGAGTCTGGGAGTTGCATTGCGACCCTGACCCGATTCGGTCGCCATGGGTAGTACTAATCTCGCCGTAGATCCGAAGTGAGATCTGATCGCGGTATGCAGCCCCATGCCCGAGCGGTAAGGCCGCGGCCGTCAGTCGTCGCTCACCCCCGCATGCGGGCCAAGGTGCGGAAGACCTCCGGTGCGCTCGGCCGGTCGTCAGGCGTGAAGCTCAACATGCGTACCAAGAGGCCCCCTAAAGCCCCCTGTACGTACACGCCTTGGAAATCGCCGTAGACGTTCGCCTCACGCTGCGAGACCTCTTCAGCCCCCTCCTCATACGCCACGGCCCGCTGCCCGGTAGCCGCCATGAGGAGAGAGGCGCCAAGGGCATACACATCGCTCTCAGGCGTGGGTACGGGGATCTGTCGGCTGAGCACACTGAGGGAAATCTCGGGGGCCTCATAAAAGGGCGTGCTGGCCCCAGGGTAGGGGAAGTCCGCATGTGAGGGGACGGGGCGGCCTTGCGCAAGGGAAAGGTCAATCAGGTGGGCTCCCGCGGGGCCGATGACGAGGTGCGAGGGCGCCACATTCCCGTGGACCCATCCTCGGGTGTGAAGGTGGGCCAGCGCTTGAGCGCAGGCAGCCGCCTCGGCCAGGTCGGGGGCCTGGCACTGCTGACGGCAGGGCTCCCACATATCCCACAGGCCCAAGCCCTCGTGCCATGGCCTGACGAACCAGGTGCCTTCAAGCCCGTATCCGTGCCGGACTGCGCTGCCGTCGTCGGCCTGCACCGCGACAGCCCCGTCACGTCCTGGGGCTAACGCTGAGTATTTGCGTTCGGCAGGGTAGCCAACTTTTCCCATTAGCTGCCCCGTTGGGGTGGCTATCTTCCAAACAGTTGATCCGTGCCCATTAGTGATCAACTGGCAGCTATTCGCCTGGTAATAGCCCAGGACACAGGAGGGAAGTACACGGGGATCAGATAAGCCGAGCACAGCCAAGCCGCCTTTCAGTACCAGTGAGGTGAGATGAGCCGAACTGACAGGAGGCCCGCCCCTCGCCCCGGACGTGGCGTAGGGGTTGTTCGATCAGAGCGAGGGGCGGAGTATGAGGCGCTAAGCGCCGACGCGTTCGCCATCGCTGAGGAGAGGCAGGTACTGGCCCTGAGTGATGGCGTCATGTGCTTCGCGGATGCGCCGCTCCCAGTACGGCACCGTGTACACGTCCAACTCGTTGAGGGGAACCCATCGGCACTCAGACAGTTCCCCGGCGGCCTCAGGTGGCACAGCTACGGACGGGGCTTCGTCGCCGCTTACGCGGTCACTCGAACAGATGAACGTCAGACCCTCCGCCGCGTCCGGCCGCGCCCGCATCTGGTCCACAGCCACGAACGATGTGAACTCGCGGATGAGCCCCGTCTCCTCCTTCAGCTCCCGCGTTGCGGCATCCGCGATGCTTTCGCCCTCATGGACACCGCCGCCCGGAAGTTGCCAGTGGTCGCGGTAAGTCGGATGGACCAGTAGTACGCGGCCGTCCTCGTCCAGGAGCAGCACCATGGCACCGAGCCGCCGCGCGGGCGGGTTGAGTGGATCGATGTCTTCGTGAGCCATTCGTTTACCTCCTGCTAGGTTCTCGGGCTTCTCGCCGAGACACGGATTACTTGTTGTCGTACAGCCGTTCCGGGGTGTTGTGCCGAACATGCCTGTCTGCCAGGGCTTGTTGCGTGTCCTTCGGGCCGGACTCCCGCTTCCCGGTCTCACGCTTTATCTCCGCTTTGGCTGCGCTTACGGTGTCCTTCTTCTTTCCCATGCTTTCCTCACGTTGTTTTGAGACTCCTGACGTCTACTCTCCTGTGCTTGAGAGCCAGGGCGGGGCTCTAGCCCGCCGCCTGGACCATCAAAGGCCGGCACGTAGCGCACTCCTAGCGGAATCCTCATGATGTCAGCCAGATAGCGACCGCGAAGGCGAGTACCGCTACAGCGGCCCACAGGACTGCGACTTTCCCATCAGGGTGTATACCGCTACCCGATCCAGGATGTTTTGCAGTTGACGCAGGTGTGCCGGTATCCCGTAGTCTTCACCGTCACACACAAACATGTCGGCTTTCGCCGCATCAGCCTGCGGCAGGCCAGCATGAGTGTGGAAAACTGCTGCCCAATTCCAGGCCAGTCCGACGACGCCAGAACCTTGAGAAACACAACTCTCTTTTTATGCAAGGTCGTTGGGGCGAGGTTTAGATTCGACCAGTGGCTCCGGCCTAGGGAATCAAAATGCACCCGAGCAGCACGCCAACTCCGAATACCATCTTGAGTATGATCACTTCTTGCCCTTTCACCATTGAAGGGGTTCGACGTTCCCGCCCGAGCACTCAGGGCAGGGGACTCTCCTTTTTTGCTCACAGACCGAGCAGCCTGAGAGACCGCCGCAGGAGGGACACCAGATCGCTTTGTGGCCCACGCAGAGCCCGCAGTACGTGTCAGGCTTCCGGTGCGGTTCGTGGGGTTTCATTACTCGCTTTTTCATCTGGGGAGCTGCCGCAGCTCGCCCTCTGTCAGGCGCCCGTCCGGCCAAATGGGACGGACGTGTAACCGGTGACCGTGACTCTGAACTGGCCGTGGCCCGGGTTGCGGTTCGCGTGCCCCTGGCACCAGTCCTGTACGGCTTCCTCGTCATCACGGATGCCGAACGAGGCACGGCAGGCCGTACACGTGGCTTCAAACTGCTGGGCCATCGGCCGGCCTTGGCGGAGTGCGAGGCCCGCGAGGACACTCACAATGTGCCCCCGCGAATGCCATGCGGGGTGAGCGGCTGCGGGGGCTTACCGTGAGCCTCCCGGCACAGGTCCGGGTTGCCGCACGCGCACGGGGGCCACTTCAACGCGTCCCCGGGCAAGGGCGGGGGCCTGTGATGGATGGACTGGCTGAACATTCTCGTGATGCGTCCCAAGCCAGCCAAGACGTGCCCAGCATCGGAGCAGTCTCCTGCGTTCGCCATACCCAGTGCCTCCAGATCTTTGGCGATCTGGTGACTAGCGTGCGGCCGTAGACGGCCTTCACCCAGGGACAGGACGTGCGAGTACGCAAGTCAGGTAGGACATGGCGTCCTACTCAAGCATCGATCTCCAAGCGAGCAGCCAACTGCGCGATAGCAGAACTGCGCCGCCGTTGGCGCTCCCGAAGCTCTGCCACCAGGTGACGGGATGCCGAGTGGTATCGCATCCACTCTGGTGCCGTGCGCTCCGCCGTCAGCAAGGCCAATGTCGCTTCGGCGTCGCGGTTCATCTCCGCATTGGCAAGAGCGCGGTCAAGGTAGTGCCGAGCGAGCCACGTGGGGGGGAGGCTCCTCACATTGGTGATCCTCTCAGCATGCTTCAGCGCTTTGTCTGGCTTGCCCATGTCCAGATAGGCGTTTACAGCCGCTACCCCGGCGTTCGTAGGTCCGAAAGGTGTTGCATAGTCAAGCCGATCTACGCCAATGCGCGAGGCTGCCGCAGTGGCTAGAGAGAGAAGATCTTCCGCTGTGTCGATTCGTTCGGCTCGAACCGCGGCACTGGCGCCGCGGAGTAGAAGAATGCCCCACAGCGACAAGTCGATAGGTGCTGAACGGAAACCAGGCTCGATGCGTTCGGCCATGCGTACTGCGACGGTTTCAGCGTCCGATACGCGACCCTGCTTAGAGAAGATCCACGAGAGTGAGGAAACCCCGACGATCTCCAAGCGAGGATCATCGGACTTTTGAGCCGCAGCCATGGAGCGTTCTATAGCCGTGTAAGCGGCATCTTCCTTGCCGAATGCGGTGAGTGTGGTGGCCGCTACCTGGTACGCCTCAGCCAGCACGGCGTAGGCCGCCGCTCGGTCATCGCCGGTGTACTCACGTACGGCAGCGCGGGCATCGGCCAGGAGAGTCGGTAGAAGGGCGGTGATCTTCGTCAACTCGCCCTGGCGGCGGATGCGCTCGGTGCTTCGGATGCTGTCACGTAGCTGGGCGATTATGGGGACAGGAAGGTCTTCAGGTTCGCCGACTCCGGGAAAGTCCGAGAGAGGGGTCACCGCCTGGCGCAAGGCAAGGAGGCTCGGCGACTCTTCCCCGTTGCTAGGCTCCAACACCCTGGGCGCTCCTAAGAGTACGGAAGTCTCCACGTCTAGCGTCCGCGCGAGCTTGCCAAGTGTGCTCATCCGAGCCGTCATTCGCTGGTTCTGCTCTAGCTTCCGGACCGTGTCAACGCTGAGGTCCGCCCTCTCAGCGAGTTGTTCTTGTGTCAGGCCGCTACGCAGACGCAGTTCAACGAGTCGATCCCCAAGTGATGCCGCCATGGCCCTGCCCATCAGGAGAGTTGAGACGCCTCGTGCCAACGGTACGCTCCGACAGGCTCGCAGCAGCACACGAGACGCCAATGGCCCGCTCCCGTACCTGGCGGGGGCGGGCCGATGTGCGGCGGCTACCGCGTCAGTGCTCTTGCGGCGCGCCATTGAACAGCAGACCGCAGCACGTTCCGCCGCTCTTGCGAAAGCGCCGGGGCGCTCGCTCCCGCTCTGCGGCTGCACGATCCTCCGGAGGGGCCGCGGAGCACCCGCGAATCTGCCCCGAGGCTCGTTGGCCGCGTGACCAGCAGCGCCCGAGAGCGGGCAAAAACAGCAGGTGACTGAGATCAACACTGCGAACCCGCAGCGCGGCCCTGTAGGCACATCAGTGCAGGTCAGAAAGGTAATGAGCTGGTGTCCGAGGGGGGACTTGAACCCCCACGCCCGATAAAGGGCACTAGCACCTCAAGCTAGCGCGTCTGCCATTCCGCCACCCGGACAAGGTGTGCTCCGCGGCTTCCCGCGGCGACATGGATAACGATACCAAGGTTTCGCAGTGCGTTTCACCTGCGTATCCACCACTGCGAGGCTGCCGTCCCGGGGCTGGGGCGGGAGCCGTCGGATGGGCCGAACCGGTGAACGCGCGATCGCCGCCCATACGGGACCGCACACCCCTCCCCCGTACCCGTGACCGCCCAGCGAGCGCCGCTTCCCCGGCCGGTCGGGGTCGGGCCCCAGCCGGCCGGGGACGCGTGCGGTCTCCGGACGATCAGTACGTAGTCAGTACGTAGTCAGTACGTAGTCCTAGTCGGTACGTAGTCCTAGTCGGTACGTAGTCAGTTCCTGGCAGTGAGTAGTCACTGCGGTTCGGGGCGGGCGGGGACGGTGGGCGGCGTGGCGTGTGGCGTGTGTGCGGCCCGTGGGGGGTGATCGCCGTCGGGGCGGGTGGGTCAGTCGGGCATCAGGTGGTAGTCGGGGAAGTTGCCCGGGAGGCGCTCGTCGGCGGGGCCCTCGGTGACGGCGCGTACCAGCAGCTCGCCGCCGACGAAGGCGCCTCGCCAGGAGGCGCCGAAGCCGCCGAACAGCTCGTCCCTGTCGCCGCGCGAACGTGGCTTGCCCTGGCCCACCTTGAAGGCCCTGACCTGCGGGGCGAGCCGTTCGAAGGTCTGCTCGTCGTCGCAGGACAGCGTGGCGACCAGCGCGCCGTTGCTGGCGTTCATGGCCGCGAGCAGTTCCGCCTCGGTGTCCACCAGGACGATGGTGTCGACCGGCCCGAACGGTTCGGCGTGGTGCAGTGGTGAGGACGGCGGCGGGTTCAGGAGGGTGACCGGTGGCAGGTAGGCCGAGGTGTCCTGGCCTGGGAGGAAGTGCCCGTCGGCGATGTTGCCCCGGTGCAGCGGGACGGCACCGCGTTCGACGGCCTCGGTGACCTGGTCGCCGAGTTCCTTGGCCTTGGCCGCGTTGATCAGCGGGCCGAAGTCCAGCTCGGGCAGGTCGTCGTCGGGGGCGGCCACGGCCAGCGGGTGGCCCAGGCGCAGCGACCGTACGGCGGGAAGGTAGGCCGCGAGGAAGGCGTCGAAGGACGAGCGCTGGACGACGAACCTCGGGTAGGCCGTGCAGCGCTGCTTCCCGTAGTCGAAGGTCTTACGGATCTGGGTGGCCAGCGCGGGCCAGTCGGTGTAGTTCCAGACGCCCCAGGTGTTGAGGCCCTCCTGTTCGAGGATGTGCCGTTTGCCGAGGTCGGCGACGGCCGTCGCCACGCGCGCGCCGGTGTCGCGGCCACCGACGAAGGACACACAGCCGATCTCGGGCGCGCGGACCAGTGCCCCGGAGAGTTCCCCGCCGCTGCCGCTGACGAGGGTGATGGGCAGCCCCGCGCGGGTGGCGAGCGCCGTGGCGAGGGTGAGGCAGGCGACGCCACCGTCGGTCGGGGTCTTGGCGATGACGGCGTTTCCGGCGAGGGCCTGGACGAGCATGGCGTGGACGAGCACGCTCATCGGGTAGTTCCAGCTGGCGATGTTGCTGACCGGCCCCGGGAGGGGTGTCCGGCACTGGAGCATGCGGTCGATCTCCTCGACGTACCAGCGCACGCCGTCGATCGCCCGGTCCACGTCGGCCTGGGCGAGCCGCCAGGGCTTGCCGATCTCCCAGACGAGGAGGAGGGCGAGGAGTTCGCGGTGTTCGGTGAGGGAGTCCAGGGCGGCGGTGACGCGCGCCCGGCGCTCGGGCAGCGGTGTGTGCCGCCACTCGCGATGCTGGTCGAGGGAGGCCCGGACCGCGTTGGCCGCGGTGGGGGCGTCGAGTCGCGGCGGGCCCGCTATGGGGGTCCCGTCCACGGGGGTGGTCGCGGCGAGGACACGGCCGTCGGCCTGCCATGCGCCGCCCCAGAGGTTGCGGACACGGTCGTCGAGGAACGCCTCGGGAGCCACGGTCAGACAGCGCTGCCAGGCGTCGGTCCAGGCCGTTCGCGGTTTGAGGATGAGGGTGGGTGCTGCCATCAAAGTTATCCGCTCTCGTGTGCACTGCGGGCGGGAGGTGGCGCTGTGCTGGACGGTAGTGCCCAAGGCGTGGACGGTGGTATGAGATCGCCCGCGTTATGGCTCACATCACGCACTGGCGCACTGTGAACGGACACCCGCGGCCGGAAACCGGGAAACCCGGAAAGAGGGGACGAGTGAACGGTGGTGCGGCCGACGGTGTGCGGGCCCCGCGCCACGGTGCGGGACAATGCGGTGGTCAGGGGCTGGCCAGCCACTTCGAGACGGCCGGGGACGGATCGCGACGACATGGGACGGGTCACCGAGCGGCGACGGACTCTGCGGATCAGGGGCGGCGCGGTCACCGCCCGACCTGACACGCTCGTCGCCGAGGAGCCGCTGGAGATCAGGCTGAACGGCACGCCGCTGGCGATCACCATGCGCACGCCCGGCGACGACTTCGCGCTGGCCGCCGGTTTCCTGGTGAGCGAGGGCGTGCTGGGGCGCGCGGACGAGCTGGCCAACATTGTCTACTGCGCGGGCGCGACCACCGAACCCGTCGACGACGATGCCACGGCGGCCGCCGGAAGGAGCGCGGGTGGTCCTGCCCCCACCTCATGGGGTGGCGACGGCGCCGCGCACCTGGCCGTGGGTGCCCTGGCATCCACCACGTCCAACACGTCCACCGTGTACAACACGTACAACGTGGTCGATGTGCGGCTCGCGGCAGGCGTCCCCATCCCCGACATCACGCTGGAACGCAACGTCTACACCACGTCCTCCTGCGGGTTGTGCGGCAAGGCCAGTCTGGACGCCGTACGGACGATCGCCCGGTGGCCGGTCGGTGATCCCGCTTCCCCGGTCATGGTCTCCCCCGCCACGCTCTCCGCACTGCCCGACCGGTTGCGTGCGGCGCAGCGTGTGTTCGACCGTACGGGGGGCCTGCACGCGGCGGCGCTCTTCACGGCGGACGGCGAACTCCTGGACGTACGGGAGGACGTGGGCCGTCACAACGCCGTGGACAAGCTCGTCGGCCGGGCGCTGCAACAGGGGCGGCTGCCCCTGACGACGAGCGTGCTGCTCGTCTCCGGGCGTGCCTCGTTCGAGTTGGCGCAGAAGGCCGTGATGGCGGGCATCCCGGTGCTCGCCGCCGTCTCCGCGCCGTCCTCCCTCGCCGTGGACCTGGCCGCCGAGACAGGGCTGACGCTCGTGGGCTTCCTGCGGGGGCAGGACATGAACGTGTACGCGGGAGAGCACAGGATCGTCCTCGACCTCTGAGCAGGGGCAGGTGCACTCGGCACGTCAACGCATTGCCGTCGGCGGGTGCGGGTGCGCGCTGTTCGGGTTGCCCTCATCTCTAGGGGTGGGCAGGCCCCAGCAGTCCTGTACGGGCCAGCCCTACGCGCGAACGGGGTGCCTGCCCGATCGCTTCGCGGCCGGTCCGGCCCGCACAGTGGCGGTCATGCACCGATCGCCACCCTGGCCCTCGTCCTCGCCCCGCTCCAGGAGATCCCACGCCCAGGAGGTCCCTGTCATGCCCTCAGCGCCATCCGTCTCCCCGGCGCAGCGCCGTACGAGGCGTGCCGCGCGGGCCGGTGTCGCCGCCCTCGTGTGCGGTGCCGCCGTCGCCGCGCTGGCCGCCGCGGCTCCCGCCTCGGCCGCGCACACCGACCCGGGCCCTGACCGTCGGCGCTCGGCACTGGAGCGCGACGTCGCCGCCGTCCACCGCACGGGGGCGGTCGGTGTCACCGCGACGCTCTCCACCCCGGTGGGGATCACGGCCGCCAGTAGCGGTGAGGCCCGACTCGGCACCGGCGGACCCGTACCCACCGACGCCCGCTACCGGGCGGGCAGCACGACGAAGACCTTCGTCGCCGCCGTCGCGTTGCAGCTCGTGGGCGAGGGCGAGCTGTCCTTGTCGGACAGTGTCGAGAAGTGGCTGCCCGGTGTCGTCCGCGGCGACGGGAACGACGGCCGCCGCGTCACGGTCCGGCAGCTGATGCGGCACACCAGCGGTCTCGCCAACTACACGAGCTATCCGGAAAGCTTCCCCGCCGGGCACTCCGCGCGCGGCTACTACGAGAACCGGTACCGGCATGTGACCTCGGGCGAGCTGGTCAGTGGGGCGCTGCGGCATCCGCCGAACTTCGAGCCCGGCACCAACTGGCGTTACTCCAACACCAATTACGTACTCCTCGGGATGATCATCGACAAGGTCACGGGGAACTCCTGGGAGGGCGAGGTGCGCGAGCGGGTCATCCGCCCGCTGCGGCTGAAGGGCACCTGGTTGCCCGGCGACGACCCCCGTCTGCGGGGGCCGTACGCACACGGCTATCACACCTACCCCGCCGAGGACGGGCAGGGACCCGGCCGTCAGCTCGACACCACCCTGATGAACGCCACCGTCGCGGACGCGTCGGGCGCGGTGGTCAGTACGCCCCGCGACATCAACACGTTCTTCACCGCACTGATCAACGGCCGTCTGCTCCGCCCGGCCCAACTGACCGAGATGCAGAAGACACATCCGATACCGGACGAGCCGGGGCGCGGCTACGGCCTGGGGCTGGAGACCACCCCGCTCAGCTGCGGTGGCTCCTACTGGCATCACGGTGGCAATGCCCTCGGCTACGCCAGCGAGAACGGCATCACCACTGACGGGCGGCGCGCCGTGACCGTCTCGGTGAACAGCTTCGACACCGTCGACGGCGAGAAGCAGGATCGCACCGACGCCGCGGTCAAGGCGCTCATCGACCGCGCGCTGTGCGACACCGGCGGCGACAGCGACAGCGACAGCAGCAACGACAGCGACAGCGCCCACCGCACCGGCAGCGCTGAGAGCACCAGCAGTACCGGCAGCGGCGCCACCAGCACCAGCACCGGCACCAGCCACGCCACCGTCACTGCCGTCGCCCGCCCCGTACGACCCACCATCTGATCGGCTCGCCGCCTGACCAGGCCGCGCTACCCCCGCTCGCCTCGCTCGCCCTGTTCTCCCGCCTCGACCAGGCGGGTGAGCAGGGCGACGAGCTGTCGGCGTTCGGCATCGGTCAGTGGGGCGGTCAGTTCGTCGTTCGCCTCGTCGCCCAGCTTCTCCGTACGCCGCAGGCGTCGCTCACCCTCCGCGGAGACGGTGATGGCGTTCTTCCTGCGGTCGGCTGGATCGGGGCTGCGCGTGACAAGTCCGTCGCCTTGCAGGTCGTTGAGGACGGCGACCATGTCCTTGGGGTCGATACGGACACAGCGGCCCAGCTCCGCCTGCGAGACCGGGCCGAGTTCGGCGACGGCGGAGAGCACGGCGTGGTGCATCATCCGCATCCCCTCGCGGGCCAGTGCCTCGCCGACGAGCCGGTGCCCGCGGGCGGCGGCGCGGCCGAGCAGCCAGCTGGGGAGGGCACGGATACGGGAGGGGGCGAAGGGGGTGTCGGCCATGCCCCGATGCTATCCCGATATCCATTGGGGCGACCAACGAAAGGCGTGTACCGTTGGACCCCCCAATGAATATCGCCTACGGGAGGCCCCATGCGCAGAGTCCGGTTTCATGAGTACGGCGGCCCCGAGGTTCTGCGCGTGGAGGAAGCGGAGCCGCCCGTGCCCGGCCCCTGCGAACTTCTCATCCGTACGCAGGCGATCGGTGTCAGCCTTCCCGCGGTACGGAAGACACGTGGCGAGCCCGGCGGAGGCGGGGTCCCGCTGCCCGCCACGGTCGGCGGCGAGGTCGCCGGGGAGGTCGTGGCGACCGGGCCGGACGTCACCGGCGTCGCGGTGGGCGAGCGCGTCACCGCCATCTCGTTCACCGGCTCGTACGCCGAACTGGTCACCGCCCCCGCCTTCACGGCCGCGCCGATACCGCCGGGAGCCGACGCCGCCACCGCCGTCGCCCTGGCCCGTAGCGGCCAGGTCGCGCTCGCCGCACTGCACGCCGCGCGCCCCACCGAGGGAGAGTCGGCGCTGGTCACGGCCGCCGCCAGCGGAGTCGGGCAGCTCGCCGTCCAGCTGGCCAGGCTGCGCGGGGCCTCCCGGGTCGTCGCCGCCGCCAGCTCACCGAGCAAGGCGGAATTCCTGCTCGGTCTCGGTGTCGACGAGGTGGTGACGTACGACCGTGAGAGCTGGGGCGAGCCCGTGGACTTCGTGCTGGACGGTGTCGGCGGCGACCTGCTGCCGCGCGCTGTGGCGGCGCTCGCGCCCTTCGGCAGGCTGGTCGCCTTCAGCTCAGGCGGTGGCACTGTCCCGGCCTTCGACCTGCTGGCCGGTTCGAAGACGGTGACCGGGATGTCGATGGCCCGGCTCGCCACCACCCGGCCCGCGCTGCTGGCCGAGCGCCACCGCTCGCTGTGGGCCCTGCTCGACGCCGGTCGGCTGCGCGTCCCCGTGCATGCCGAACTCCCGTTGGCCCAGGCAGCGCAGGCCCACCGGATCGTCGAATCCCGCACGGGTCTCGGAAAGGTCGTCCTGGTCCCCTGAGCGGGTGAAGCACGGGTCACTGAGCGGGTGAAGCGCAGGCACGCGCGGTTCTTGTGGGGACGGGCACGAGGCAAGTAACTTCTGCGCAGCGCACATGGGACGTGGGATGTCTTGATGTCCAGATGCCTTCGAAGGGCAGGTCCGAATATGGCGTCAGAGCTTCAGTCAGATCCCGCAAGACGCGGCAGACCTCACCCCTACTCCTTACGTACACCACCCGGCACACCCGCGGCACCCGGCTCGCGTGACGCGTGGGGCCGGCGGGGCTCGCGGGCCTTCGGGCGGCTCCGCCTTCCGGCGTTGGTGGCCGCCGTGGCGCTCAGCCTCCTTCCGGCCCCCGTGTGGGCCGCGGCCCCGGATGACTCAGCGTCCGGGGCCGCGGCCCGCGCGGACTTCGAACAGCAGGTGCTCTTCAAGGCTTCCCAGGACGGTGGGTACGCCTGCTTCCGCATTCCGGCGATCGTCGAGACGAAGGACAAGACGCTGCTGGCCTTCGCTGAGGGCCGGGTGGACACCTGCGGGGACGCCGGGGACATAGACCTCGTCCTCAAGCGCTCCTTCGACGGCGGGCGCACCTGGAGCCCGCTCCAGGTGATCGACGAGGGCAACGGTGACACCCACGGCAACCCGGCGCCGATCGTCGACCGGAACACGGGCCGGATCGTGCTGGCCACCACGTACAACAAGGGCCGGGACGACGCCGGGAACTGCGAGGTCCCCTGTGACCGCAGGCCGCATCTGCAACACAGCGACGACGACGGCGCGACCTGGTCCACTCCCCGCGATCTGACCGGTGACATCCGCGACCCCGAGTGGAACGCCTGGTATGCCACGGGACCCGTGCACGGCGTTCAGCTCCGCCATGGCAAGGATGCCGGGCAGCTGGTCTTCGGCGTCAACGCGGAGAGCTACAAGGGCGGCCGGATCACCGAGAACCACGCGGCCCTGGTCCACAGCGACGACGGCGGCGACAGCTGGAAAGTCGGCGCGGTGGACAGCTGGCCACTCGCGGCGAACGGAACGTTCCGTCAGAAACCGTCCGAGATGACCCTGGTGGAACACGACGACGGCACCATCTACGTCAACGGCCGCGAACAGGACGGCACAGACCTCGGGCACCGCGACCACACGGTCAGCGAGGATGGCGGCGACAGCTTCAGCAGGCCCTTCCGGGCACTGCCCAGCCTCTACACCCCCATGGTGCAGGGCGCCATCGTGAAGCTGCGCGGCCGCCAGGGGCACCACCCGGGGCGGATGCTCATGTCCGCGCCCGCCGACCCGGACCGGCGGCGGACGATGATGATCCGCTCCTCCTACGACGAGGGGCGCAGCTGGGAGAGCGTCGACCGGGGGAAGGTCGTCACGACCGACTGGTCCGGCTACTCGGACATGGTCCGCGTCTCCGACGGCACGGTCGGCCTGCTCTACGAGGGCGGGGCGGCCGACGCCCGCGATGAGATCCGCTTCGCCCGGTTCACCGAGTCCTGGCTCGGCTCTCGCCGGGGCCCCGACCCGACGACGGCGGACGGGGCACGGCACGCCCGCCCCGCGGCGGTGCTCGGCGGGGCCCGTACGGGCAAGGGGCGGTTCGGCGGGGCGGTGGAGTTCGACGGTGCGGACGACGCGGTGCGGCTGCCGTTCCGCGAGTCGCTGCCGCTGGGCGACAGGGACTTCACCGTGAGCCTGTGGTTCCGGTACGCCGCCACCTCCGGCGAACAGCCCTTCCTCTGGATGGGCGGGGTGGGCAACAAGTCCCCGCAGGTGGCGGTGCGGGGAGAGCCGGGAAGCAACCGGATCACGGCATCGACCCTCACGGTCGCCGGTGCCGCCCCGCCCGTCACCACGACGGTGCGCACCACGCAGGCGTACAACGACGGGCACTGGCACCATCTGGCGCTGCGGCGTGGCGGCGGCGAGCTCACCCTCTTCGTGGACGGCACCCCGGTCAGCGCGAAGGCTCAGCCCGGCGCGGTCAGCCGCGGCTCCGTGTTCGGTGTGCATGTCGGCCAGAAGGTGGACAGCAGGTCGCATCTGGCGGGCGCGCTGGATGAGGTGCTTGTCGTCGGCCGCGCGCTGCCGGACGCCGAGGTGCGGCGGCTGGGCACGTCGTCGGCGCGGTCCGTCGCCCGTGAGGGCGCGGTGCTGTGGCTGCCGCTCGACCGGGTGCGCCCGCCGAAGTAGGGCGCGCCTCCGTGCGGCCCGGGGCTCAGCTCTTGGCCGCACGGGCCGGGGGTGCGGCTAGCGGGAAGCCCGTCCTGCGGCCTGTTCCTGTTCCTGTGGCTCTTCCGGTGGCTTTCCCTGTCGCTTTTCCGGTGGCTGTTCCTGTTCCTGTGGTGGCGCCTGTGCCGCGTACCGCTTGGCGAGTACCGCGCAGACCATCAGCTGCATCTGGTGGAAGAGCATCAGCGGCAGTACCGCCAGACTCGCCTCGGCGCCGAACAGCACGCTCGCCATGGGCAGCCCGGCCGCCAGGCTCTTCTTCGATCCGGCGAAGACGATCGTGATGCGGTCGGCGCGCGGGAAGCCGAGCTTGCGTGAGCCGTACGAGGTGACGCTGAGCATGGTCGCGAGCAGGACGGCCTCCACACCGAGCAGCGCCAGCAGCCGCAGCGGGGTGACCTGGTGCCAGACGCCTTCCGCCATGCCCTGGCTGAACGCGGTGTACACGACGAGGAGGATCGAGCCCCGGTCGGCGAAGCCGAGCGTCCGCTTGTGACGGGTGATGAAGGCGCCGATCCAGCGCCGCAGCACCTGTCCGGCGAGGAACGGTACGAGCAGGTGCAGCACGATCGACAGGAGGGAACCGGCCGAGAACCCGGCGCTCCCGCCCAGCAGCAGCCCGGCCAGTACGGGCGTCACCAGGACGCCGATCAGGCTGGAGAACGAGCCCGCGCAGATGGCGGCGGCGACGTTGCCGCGCGCGATCGAGGTGAAGGCGATCGACGACTGGATGGTCGAGGGCACCAGGCACAGGAAGAGCAGGCCGGTGTAGAGCGGCTGGGTCAGCACGTAGGGCACGAGGCCCCGCGCGGCCAGGCCCAGGGCGGGGAAGAGCACGAACGTGCAGGCCAGCACGGTGAGATGCAGCCGCCAGTGGCGCAGCCCGCGCAGGGCCTCCTGCGTGGACAGCCGTGCCCCGTAGAGGAAGAAGAGACCGGCGACGGCGACGGTCGTGGAGTCGTCGGCGACGGCCGCCGCCTGTCCGGTGGCGGGCAGGAGGGCGGCGAGCAGGACGGTCCCGAGGAGCGCCAGGAGGTATCCGTCCAGGGGCAGCCAGGACGGGAACGCGAGCTTGGGCCGACGCATGATCTCTCTTACCTGTGCCTCTCCTCGGCCGCGCGCGACGGGGCGCGGACGGACGCTCTCACTCCACCCTGCGCATGCCTTCCACCCTGCCGCGCGCCCAGCCCATCGGGAAAGGCGTTCACCGCTCTCACTGCCATCACGGGATGCGATAGCGGAGTAGGCTCGTGGTGTGTTCGATCCGGCGCAGTTGCGTACCTTCCGTACGGTCGCGCAGACCCTGAGCTTCACGCAGGCCGCCCAGCGGCTCGGCCTGCGCCAGTCCACCGTCAGCCAGCAGGTGCGGAAGCTGGAGGCGGCGGCGGGGCGGCAGCTGTTCACCCGCGATACGCACAGCGTGGAGCTGACCGAGGACGGGGAGGCCATGCTCGGCTTCGCCAGGACGATCCTCGCGGCGAACGAGCGGGCGGCGAACTGGTTCGCCGGCACCAGGCTGCGCGGCCGGTTGCGCTTCGGCGCCTCCGAGGACTTCGTCCTCTCCCGGCTCCCGGAGATCCTGGAAGGTTTCCGCCGCGACCACCCCGAGGTGGACCTGGAGCTGACCGTCGAGCTGTCGGGGACGCTGCACGAGCTGCTGGACGCGGGGCGGCTCGACCTCGCGCTCGCCAAGCGCTCCGCCGACCGGCCGGGGGGTCAGCTGGTGTGGCGGGACAAGCTGGTGTGGATCGGCGGCGACCGGCTGCGCGTGGACCCGGACCGGCCGCTGCCGCTGATCCTCTTCCCGCCCCCCGGCCTCACCAGGGCCCGCGCCCTGGACGTTCTGGAGCAGCACGGCCGCCCGTGGCGGATCGCCTGCACCAGTGGCAGCCTGAACGGCCTGGTGGCGGCGGCACGGGCGGGGCTCGGCGTGATGGCGCACACCCAGGGCATGATCCCGCCCGGCCTGGCCCGGGTCCCTGACCGCGTGGGCCTGCCGGACCTGGGCCCGGTGGAGTTCGCGCTGCTGCGCGGTGAGCGGCGCGCGGGGACGGGTGCGGGCGTGCCCGCGGAGGACGCCGCGCATGCGGCCGCGACGGAGTTGGCTGCGGCCATCCTGGCGGGCGGCGACCGACTGCACCGGTCCCTGTAACCGGTCCCTGACCGGACTCTGCAACCTGTCCCGGCAACCGGTCTCCGCAACCGGACTCTGCGACCGCTCCCTGTATCGACGTATCGGCAGGCGGGGCCGCGCCTCTCTGCGGCGCCCGTGGCGGCCGCCCGTACGGCTCGCCGGCGGACCGGCCGCGGTCGGTGGGCGGGACGGCGTGGGACGGGGCGTGGGACGGCCGATAACCGCCCCTGAAGCCAGGGCGTGGCGCGGATCACGCGAGCCGGGGCGACGAGGACGGCATCACGGTTGGGAGGGTTTGTGCCGCGTGCCGCGCGGGCGTGGCACGCGGGCCCGGTCGACGGCGCGCGACTGTAGAGCCACGGTGCCTCGCCTGGGAAGATTCGGTGCAGAATTCGGCCGCAAAGATCGCGCCATGCGCCCATCGGGCGGCCGGGGCTCTGCGAACGGACCAGTCTTTCCCCATTGACCAGCGCCGATGCCGAGTATTCCGGTTGGTGAACCCCCCTCCCGGCCGGGCTTGCGATCGGGTACGGTCGCGGCGCTGCGTGGAGCCCGAGGAGGCAATCGTTGCGCGAGTTCACCGTCCCTGCCTTGGCGACGGCGCCCCAGGTCGGAGGACTGGCGGACGCCGTGTTCGACAATGCCGCCGACGATCCGGGGCGCGTGGCCTTCGCCCGCAAGCTGGACGGCCGATGGCGGGATGTGACCTCTGCGGAGTTCCGGGACGAGGTGCTCGCACTGGCCAAGGGGTTTCTCGCGCAGGGCGTGCGGTTCGGCGACCGGGTCGCGATCATGTGCCGTACGCGCTACGAGTGGACCCTGATCGACTTCGCGCTGTGGTCGATCGGCGCCCAGTCGGTGCCGTTCTACCCGACGTCCTCCGCCGACCAGGTGTTCTGGATGCTGCACGACGCGGGGGTCTCCGCGTGCGTGGTCGAGCACGAGGACCACGCCATGACGGTCGGCTCGGTGATCGACCGGCTGCCCCGGCTGGCGCGGCTGTGGCAGCTTGACGCGGGAGCCCTGGACGAGCTGCTGGCGGCCGGGGAGGGCATCGACGACGAGGTGGTGCACCGGCACCGGCTCGCCCTGACGCCGGACTCCCCCGCCACGATCATCTACACCTCCGGCACCACGGGCCGTCCCAAGGGCTGCGTCATCACCCACGCCAACTTCATGGCGGAGACCGACAACATCGTCGCGCGCTACGAGTCGGTGTTCCACACCCGGCCGGGCGACGAGCCGAGCACGCTGCTCTTCCTCCCGCTGGCCCACGTCTTCGGCCGCATGGTGCAGGTCGCCGCCGTCCGCGCCCGGGTGAAGCTGGGGCACCAGCCGGAGCTGTCCGCCGCCGCGCTCCTGCCCGACCTGCGCTCGTTCCGGCCCACGTTCATCCTGGCCGTGCCGTACGTCTTCGAGAAGGTCTTCGCCTCGGCCCGGCGCAAGGCCGAGGCGGACGGCAAGGCGGGCCCCTTCGACAAGGCCGTCGAGGTCGCCGTGCGGCACGCGGAGGCCAGCGAGCACAAGGCGTTCGGCACCGGTGGCGGCCCCGGCGCCTCACTGCGCATGCAGCATCAGCTGTACGAGAAGCTCGTCTACAGCAAGATTCGCGAGGCGATGGGCGGCCGCCTCCGGCACGCCATGTCGGGCGGCTCGGCGATGGGGCGGCGGCTCGGCCTGTTCTTCCAGGGCGCGGGCGTCACGATCTACGAGGGGTACGGCCTCACGGAGTCCACGGCGGCGGCCACCGCCAACCCACCGGAGCAGACGCGGTTCGGCACCGTCGGCCAGCCGATCCCCGGCACCACCGTGCGCATCGCCGAGGACGGCGAGGTGTGGCTGCGCGGCGGCCAGATCTTCTCCGGATATCTCGGCGACCCGAAGGCCACGGCCGCCACGCTGCGGAACGGCTGGCTCGCCACCGGCGACATCGGCGCGCTCGATGAGGACGGCTACCTCACGATCACCGGCCGCAAGAAGGAGGTCCTGGTGACCTCCGGCGGCAAGACGGTCTCCCCCGTGGCCCTGGAGGAAAGGGTCCGCGCCCACCCACTGGTGGCCCAGTGCATCGTCGTCGGCAACGACCGCCCGTTCATCGCCGCCCTGGTCACTCTCGACCCTGACGCCGTCAAGCACTGGCTCCAGATGCGCGGGAAGCCCGAGCTGCCGCCGTCCGAACTGGTCCGTGACCCGGATCTGGAGACCGAGATCCGGCGGGCCGTGGTCGCGGCCAACACCCTCGTCTCACAGGCCGAGTCCATCCGTACGTTCCGGATACTGGCCGCCCAGTTCAACGAGGAACACGGGCTGCTCACCCCTTCCCTGAAGCTCAAGCGCAAGGCCATCGAACAGGCGTACGCAACGGAAGTTGACGCCCTCTACCACACGTGAGCACATCTGAAACGCGATGGCACGCGATGGCACGCGTCGGAAATTCGCATGCTTGCCCAGGAATGCGATCACGGCACTGATCGTTGAGGCTGGAGTACCACATCTCCAACGTAAGGATCGATTGCTCGTGAGCAAGGTCCCCTCCATCACCCTCAACAACGGCGTGCAGATCCCGCAGCTCGGGTTCGGCGTCTGGCAGGTGGCGGACGACGAGGCGACCGCCGCGGTGTCCACGGCCCTCCAGGCCGGATACCGCAGCATCGACACCGCCGCCATCTACGGCAACGAAGAGGGCACGGGCAAAGCGGTCGCCGAGTCGGGCATCCCGCGCGACGAACTGTTCATCACCACGAAGCTGTGGAACACGGATCAGGGTTACGACTCCGCGCTCCGCGCCTTCGACACCTCGCTCGGCAAGCTCGGCCTCGACTTTGTGGATCTCTACCTCATCCACTGGCCGCTGCCCGCCCGCGACACGTACATCGACACGTACAAGGCGCTGGAGAAGATCCTCGCCGACGGCCGTGCCAAGTCGATCGGCGTGTCCAACTTCCAGCCCGCCCATCTTCAGCGGCTGATCAGCGAGACGTCCGTCGTCCCGGTGCTCAACCAGATCGAGCTGCACCCGCAGCTCCAGCAGTCCGACGCCCGCGCCTTCCACGCCGAGCACGACATCGCCACCGAGGCGTGGTCCCCGCTCGGGCAGGGCAAGGGCCTCCTGGGTGACGAGACGATCAGCAGCGTCGCGCGCAAGCACGACAAGACGCCCGCTCAGGTCGTTCTCCGCTGGCATATCCAGCTGGGCAACGTGGTCATCCCCAAGTCCGTGACTGCGTCCCGTATCCAGGAGAACATCGACGTCTTCGGCTTCGAGCTGGACGCCGACGACATGGCGGCCATCGCCGCCCTGGATGAAGGCAAGCGGCTGGGTCCCGACCCGGACACCTTCGACCTGGTCTGAGCACGAGCCTGGTCTGAGCGCGAGCTCGGGCCCGCACAGGACCGGCCCGGTCATCGACCGGGCCGGTCCTGCCGTACCCGGACACGTCAGCGCGGTGCGCGGCAGCAGGCCCGAGTGGAGTGTTCGCATGGGCCGGCCACCGCCCCCGGGGAGGAATTCCACCGGTATGCGGCCAGTGGGCACACGCGGCGGCCCAGGTCGTACGAGAGGGACAGGCACGTGTATTGCTGCCGCGCCACGGTGCCCATAACTTTCGGACATGGAGCTTGAGCTGCGGCACCTCAGAGCGATTCGCGCGATAGCCGATACCGGCTCGCTCACCAAGGCCGCCGCCTCGCTGGGCCTCGCCCAGCCCGCGCTCAGCACCCAGCTCAAGCGGATCGAGCGGGCGCTGGGCGGCCCGCTGTTCATCCGGGACCGGACGGGCGCCCGTCCGACCCCGCTGGGGGAGCTGGTTCTCGACCGGGCCAGGGTGCTGCTGCCCGCCGTGCGTGAACTCCAGGAGGAGGCCGTACGGTTCGCGAACGCGTGGGTGCAGGTCCAGCGCTTCCGGATCGGCGGGACGCATGGCCCGCTG
The DNA here is from genome assembly GCF_059026195.1 of Streptomyces sp. A01. Classification (NCBI taxonomy): domain Bacteria; kingdom Bacillati; phylum Actinomycetota; class Actinomycetes; order Kitasatosporales; family Streptomycetaceae; genus Streptomyces; species Streptomyces sp. A01. The sequence continues at coordinate 88,613 of NZ_JBWLKN010000013.1, forward strand.
CTCGGCGGGCTGATCGACCGGCTCGCGACCGCGCACCCCTCGGCGCCCGTCAGCACGTACACCTCCTGGTCCGTTGAGGAACTCAGCACGATGGTCACCGAGGGACGGCTCGACTTCGCCCTCGTCGGCGCCTGCGGCCAGAGCCCGCCCCCGGCGAACGACCAGCTGACGTGGCAGCCCGTGGGCACCGACCCGGTCTTCGTGATGCTGGTGGAGGACCACCCACTCGCCGGGGACATGGAGCTGAAGCTCAGCTCTCTCGCCTCGGAGTCCTGGACGGACGTACCAGGCGACGGCTGCTTCGCCGACTGCTTCGCCGCGGCCTGCGCGCGCGCCGGATTCACCCCGGTCTCGGTCTTCGAGACCGACACCGCCTCGTGTGTCCATCTGGTGCAGGTGGGGCGGGCGGTGGGCCTGTGCCGTGCGACGTTCCCGCCGACACCCGGCGTCGTCGTACGTCCGCTCGCGGGCACGCCCCTGAGCTGGCGGCATCTGATCGGCTGGCACCCCGGGGCGCCCGCCGCCGACACCGCGCCCGCCGTGGCCGGTCACGCGCGGGCGGCGCACGCCGACGCGGTGCGCCGCAGCGTGCCGTACACGACCTGGCTGGCGTCGAACCCGCAGTGCGGCGCGGCCTACGGGACCGCGGTCGGCGCCTCGACGGCCACATCCTGAGGCGCGCCGCCCTGGGCCCCGCGCGACGGCGGGACGTGTTCGCGGAGCAAGCGGCGTACCCGGAGGCGTCATGCGGGGCACCCGGGGCGCGCCTAGAGGTCCATACCACGATGTTATGGGTCAGTTGACAGGTCCGCGACGAGCGCTCTCCGCATTACGGTGACGCCACCCCCGACATGAGGAGAACCTGAGATGCCCCGCAGACGTGGCTTGATCGCCGGTTGCGCCATCGCGATAACCGCCTTCTCCCTGACTGCTCTCCCCGCATCGGCCGTCAACGGCCCCTCATCCACTCCCCCCACCGAGAGCGCCGCGCCGAAGATCCCGGCCGGAATGCTCAAGGCCATGGAACGCGACCTCGGTCTGACCCCCGCCGAGGCCACATCGCGGATGGCCAACGAGTTCAAGGCGGGCTCCCTTGAGCCCACCCTCCGCAAGTCCCTCGCCGCCGACTTCGGCGGCTCCTGGACCACAGGCAAGACCGCGAAGCTCGTCGTCGCCACCACCGACGCCAGTGACAGCGCGGCCATCGCAGCGGCGGGCGCCAAGGCGCAGGTCGTCAAGCACAGCCTGAGTGAGCTGAACGCCGCGAAGAAGGCCCTGGACCGGGCCGCCCACTCCGACGGCTCCACCGCCGCGCCCGTCTGGTACGTCGATGTCCAGAGCAACAGTGTCGTCGTACGGGCGGCCAAGACCGCCGACGCCCGCGCCCTGATCGCCGCGAGCGGCGCGGACAGCTCGCTGGTACGTGTCGTCAAGTCCGCCGAGAAGCCGCGGACGTTCTATGACCTCCGTGGCGGCGACGCGTACTACATCGGCAGCAGCTCACGCTGTTCCATCGGCTTCTCCATCACCAAGGGCAGCCAGGGCGGCTTCGTCACCGCCGGTCACTGCGGCCGGGCCGGGGCGACCACCACCGGCTACAACCGCGTCGCGCAGGGCACCTTCCAGGCGTCCCGCTTCCCCGGCAGCGACATGGCCTGGGTCGCCACCAACAGCCAGTGGACCCCCCGCCCCTGGGTGAAGTCCGGCAACAGCAACGTCACGGTCTCCGGCTCACAGCAGGCACCGGTCGGCTCGTCCGTCTGCCGCTCCGGCTCCACCACCGGCTGGCACTGCGGCACCATCCAGCAGCACAACACCAGCGTCACCTACCCGCAGGGCACCATCTCCGGTGTGACCCGCACGAGCGTCTGCGCCGAGCCCGGCGACTCCGGAGGCTCGTACATCTCCGGCAGCCAGGCGCAGGGCGTCACCTCCGGCGGCTCCGGCAACTGCCGCAGCGGCGGTACGACCTACTACCAGCCGGTGAACCCGATCCTCTCCGCCTACGGACTCACCCTGACCACGGGCTGACCACACCACCGCGGCGCTCCGGCGCCCTCAGCAGCCGGGCAGCCCGGCACGCTGAACCCCCCGGCGCTCCGGACGGCGCGCTAGTCCCACACGTCTGACAATCCAATCCATCGACGGCTCGACAGCTCGACGGCCCGACGCAGCCGGTCGAGCACATCACCCAGCTCACGCGGCTGTGCGGTGTTCGTCGCGCCCGCTCACCCCATATCACCGACGCCGTCGCCCCTTTCCGGGCGGCGGCGTCCGGTGTTGGCACCGGTCAGCCGCACCGCTGCCGACTCGCTGGGGTCCCGGCAGGCGTCGGGCGGGGATGGGAAGGAACGTCGGCCTGGACCTTCGCGAGGTGGTCCGCCGGGAAGTCCCGCCAGTCGAAACCGCCCCTGGGCGGGTCCCGAGCGAGCGCGGCACGCGTGGAGCCGGGCGGTGACGTATTCCGCTCGGGTATCAGGCGATGTCGGTGACGGTGATGCTCACACTCACCCGTGGCTCGGCGGCGCCTTCGGCGGCGAGATCCCGTACCGCCGAGGTGACAGCGGCGCGGACCGCCCGGGTGACGTCCAGTGCGCGGTGCCCGCGTACGACGGCGAGATGGACCCGGAGGTCCCACCCGGGCGGGCTGGTGAGACGGTCCGCCCGGACGCCCGCTATGCGGGCGGGCGGGGTGGCCGAGCGGCCGCGGTAGCGAGCGGCGGCGCCGCGCACCAGATCGCCGAATCCCGGCCGCAGGTAGGCGACGCCGGGCGTCTGACGGGCCGCCTCAGCCACCGCCTCAAGCACCGCCGTGTACTCCTTGGCCTCTTCCCGCGAGGGGATCACTGGTCTCTCCTTTCACGGAAGAACGGAGGCTGGTCACCGAGGTCGCCCCCGACGACATCTCCGAGGACGTCCCCGAGCACATCGACGACCGTCACGTCGATCTCCGCGATGTCCATGCCCACGGCATCCCGCGCGGCGTCGGCGATCAGCTGCCGGACGAGACCTGCCAGGTCGGGAACGGTCCAGTCGAGCGTCGCCGCCAGTTGCAGCGACACACGCGCCGGACCGCGGTGGGGACTCCCGCCGGGCAGGAGGGAACGGCGCGCCGCCCCCGCGTCGACCGGCACGACCTTGCAGCTGCCCGCGAACACACCCGGCAGGGTCTCGGCGGCCGCCCGGAACGCCTTGGCCGCGGCGACCTCGGCGATCCACGCGTCCTCGGCGGGCTCACCGAGCGGCAGCAGCCGCCCCGGGCGCAGCTCAGCGCGGACCAGGCCCATCACCCGGGCCGTGATGGCCTCGGCGGGCGGCTCCGTCGCGGACCGCTCCTCACGGACGTACTGGTCGAGCACCCCGAGACCGGCCAGCGCCTGCTCGCAGTACGGGCACTCGGCGGCGTGCGCGTCGGGCGCCTCACTCGACTCCCAGACGGCTGAAAGCGAGCGCCCGCACAGCAGGATCTCGTCGCCGTCGCCGTCGCCGTCGCCGTCGCCGTCGTCTTCGCCGTCGTCTTCGGCATGGCCGCCGTCGTGACCGCCGGAGCCGTGGTCATCACCGCCACGGCCGTTGCTTCCAGCACCCTCGGCGCCGCTGCCGGTTCCGCTTCCGGTTCCGGTTCCGGTTCCGCTTCCGATTTCGTGCGCGCCCGTGGCGGAGCCGTTCCCGGTGCCGGAGCCGTTCCCGGTGCCGGAGCCGGAGCCGGAGCCGGTGCTCGCACCGTCCGCGCTCCGCTGCTCGTGATCGTGCGCCGCGCGCTGCTCGTCACCGTGCTCGCGCCGACTGCCCTCGCCGCCGGGGATCGCGCCGTCGCTCGCGCTGGTGTACGCGCCGTCCCCGTGGACGTGTGCGGTGTCTCCGTCTCGCTCATGGTTCCGGTTGGGGTCCCGGTCCAGCCGGTCGCCGGGCGAACCGCGGTACATGCCTAGCGCCATGCGCCCATCGCCTCCGTCAGGTAGCGCCGTGCTCGGAAAATCCTGCCGCGTGCGGCCTGCTGGCTGATGTGCACCACGTCGGCGACTTCCTCGTACGACAGGCCGTGCAGCTCTCGCAGCACCCAGCAAGCACGTTGTTCGGGAGTGAGCCCGGTCAAGGCGTCCGCCAGGGCCCGGACGGCCGCGGTGGACTCGGCGGCTCGTACGGGGGACGCGGCATGCTCGGGCGCGGACGGCTCGGCGACGGAGCTGAGATCCTGCGTGGGGCGGCGGGAGCGGAGCAGATTCAGACACCGATTGGTCACGATGCGGTACATCCACGTCGAGAAGGCCGCGTCGGCCCGGAAGTCCGGCAGTCTTCGCCAGGCACTCACGAAGGCCTCCTGCACGGCGTCCTCCGCGTCCGCCCGGCTGCCGAGGAGCCGGGTCGCCAGGCTGAGCAACTGCCCGCTGTGCCGACGCACCAGCAGCTCGAAAGCCGCCTCGTCGCCTTCCCCGGCCCGCACGGCCAGCAAGGTGTCGCTGGGTTCGGGCACTCATCGGCTCCTCTCCGTTTCCTACCACTACAGCCTGCTACGTCACCTACCGCTTTTCGCTTCGACACGAGCGGGCCGCTTCTGTCACGTGTGGGCTGCGTCACGGTACGGCTCCTGGGGTACCTGCGAAGAGAAACGCGGCTACTGCGTGACAAACGAGGTACAGGCGGGTCCAAGTCCCTGCCGGAACGCCCCGATCGGCGATATGAACAAGCGTCGGTAACCCCCAACGAGGCAACAACCAACAAGGAGCGCAGTCTCATGACGACGAAGACGGTCAGCCCTTCGATCAACGAGCCCCGCACCGGCGGGGGCCAGTCGTCCCCGGGCACCACTCTCGACGTGAGCACCTCGGGCCCTGACGGCCAGCCGGCGACTCGCGGCAAGACCTCGATCGCCGACGGCGTGGTCGAGAAGATCGCCGGTATGGCGGCTCGTGAGGTGTCCGGCGTGCACGCCCTGGGCGGTGGCCTCGCGCGCACGCTCGGCGCCGTACGGGACCGGGTTCCCGGTGGCCGCCCGAACATCGGGCGAGGCGTGAAGGTCGAGGTCGGCGAGCGGCAGACCGCCGTCGACCTGGACATCGTGGTCGAGTACGGGGTGCCGATCACCGAGGTCGCCGGTGACATCAGGGAGAACGTCATCGCCGCCGTGGAGCGCATGACGGGTCTTGAGGTCGTCGAGGTGAACGTCGCTGTGATCGACGTACACCTGCCCTACGACGACGCTGACGACGACGAAGCCCGCGTCCAGTAGTCACCCGTCCCGGCGGGCCCGGCACGCCGAGCGGACCGACAGGCCCGCGGGCTGGGCCCCGCCGGGCAGAACCAGGACTCCGAGGAGCAGGTCATGAGTAGAGCGGTCGTGGGGCTCGCGGTCGGCATGGCGCTGGGGTTCGCCGGGTACTTCGGCGGGTTCACGGCGTTCCTGCTGGTCGCCGCGCTGGGCGCGGTGGGCTTCATCGTGGGCCGCCTGGTCGAGGGCGAACTGGACTGGACGCAGTTCGTCCGGCCCCGGGAGGGCCGTGGTTCCGGTGGCGGGACGGGGCGCGGCCCGGCCGGAGGCTCCGGTCGCAGCGGCAGGGTCAAGTGAAGGTCCCGGCCGCCGAGCGCGGCGCGACGGTCATCGCCGACCGGGTCGTGGCGCGCATCGCCACGGGCGCGGCCCGTGAGGCACTGGAGAAGGTCGAGGGTGACGTCGCCGCCGCCCGTGGCAGCGCCGGTGTCCGGCGCGGGAGCGCACGCGTCTGCCTGTCGCTCGACCTTCCCTACCCGACCGACATCGCCGCGATCGCCGCCGCGGTCCAGCGGCATGTCGCCGACCGGACGGCGTGGTTGACGGGCTTGCCCGTCGCGGCCGTCCGCGTGCGCGTCGAACGGCTGATCCTGCCGGCCCAGCCGAAGTCCGGCCGCCGGGAGGTGCGCTGACCGACCGCGCGGACCGGCGGACGGGCAGACGGGCAGACGGGCAGACGGGCAGACGGGCAGACGGGCAGACGGGCCCGCCCGGTGAGGCCGCCCCGCGGCCTCCCGGCCGGGCCCGGCCGGGAAGCGTCCGGCGCGGGGCGGTGACACGGCGCCGCGCTAGCTCGCCCCGTGCCCGGGCGCGATCTCGGTGACGCGGCGCGCCAGCTCGCAGTCGAGCTCGGTGACCTTGCCGCCGACGCTGTGGGTGTTCACGGTGACGGTCAGCTTGTTGTAGCTGAGCAGCAAGTCCGCGTGGTGATTCAGCTCCTCCTGGATCTGGGCGACATGCACGACCATCGCCGCGGCCGGAAGGTGCTTGCCGAACGCGAAGGTCCGGGTGATCCGGTCGCCGTCCAGCGACCAGCCGGGCAGCTCCTCAAGCCGCTCCTCGATCTCCTTCCGCGACAGCGGTTCTACAGCCATGGGGGCTTCCCCTTCGTCGAAGCACGCGCGGGCGGCGGGCGGCTCGGCAGCGTGCGCGGATACTGAGTACCCAGCGTGACATGGGACGGGTTACGGTCAGGGGATGACGACCGTCGCTGTTGCTCCGGGTGTGGGCGCGTTGCTGCGCGAATGGCGGGACCGGCGCCGCATCAGCCAGTTGGAGCTGTCGCTGCGCGCCGACTCCTCCGCCCGGCATATCAGCTTCATCGAGACCGGCAGGTCCCGGCCGAGCCAGGAGATGGTGCTGCGGCTCGCCGACCATCTCGACGTCCCCGTACGGGAGCGCAACGCCTTGCTCATCGCAGCGGGTTACGCGCCGCACTACCCGGAGTCCGCCATGGACGACCCCTGTCTCGACGGGCTCCGCGATGGACTGCAACGACTGCTGACGGGGTACGAGCCGTATCCGGCGCTCGTGGTCGACGGTACGTACGACGTGGTCGCGGCGAACGCGGGCATCGGCATGCTGGCCGCGGGCATCGCGGAGCATCTGCTGCGGCCGCCGATGAACGCCATGCGCGTCACGATGCACCCGGAGGGGCTGTCCCGGCGCATCCTCAACTACCGCGAGTGGCGGGGACATCTGCTGGAGCAGATGGAGCGGCAACTGGCGCTGATGCGGTCCTCGCCGCTGCGCGCGCTGTATGACGAGGTCAGCGCCTACCCGCTGCCGGACGGCGGGGCGCAGACCGCCGTGTACAGCGCGGATCATGTGCCCTTCGCGCTGCCGATGGTCATCGAGCACGACGGCAGGGTGCTGTCCCTCATCTCGACCATCGCCACCTTCAACACCCCGATGGACGTGACCGTTTCCGAGCTGGCGGTGGAGACCCTGCTGCCCGCCGACCGGGAGACAGCCGAGTACCTGCGCGGGCAGCGCCCGTGAACGGGCACTGAAACGCTGATCACCGGCCCGCGCCGCTGATCGCCCGTCGTCCGGGACGCGGGGCACTCGCCCCGCGTCCCGGCGTACGGCGCCCGGACGTACGCCTCCGGGAACGCTCAGGCGGCGGGCAGCCGGTCAAGGAAACCCAACACGGACCGGATGCGGCCGTCCTCGGCAAGCGTGATCACATCGAATCCGGCGACGGGCGCCGATCCGTCGGCGTCAGATACCAGTTCCCAGCCGAAGCGTGCGGTGTGGTGATGCCCGTCGACGGTGCCGGTGTGCCGGAAGGTGAACCCGGGGAACTGCGCATGGGCGCCGCTGATCACAGCCGCCAGCTGGTCGTGCCCGCTGACATCGGCGAGCGGGTCGGTGTACGAACCGTCCTCCGCCCAAGCGGCGGCGACGGCCTTGGCCAGCTCCGCAGGGTCGGTCGCGTTCCACGCCTCGAAGTAGCGCGCGACGGCGGTCTCATAGCTGGTGGTGACGGTCTCGGACATGTCGGTTCTCCTCGGTGCGAAGGTCCAGGGAACGGTTTCCGCCGCGGAGTGCGCCGTGCCGGAATCCGTTGGCCCTCACTCTGCCGAGAACGCGCCGTGGGCGCGATTACCGCCCAGGTAATGGCGGTCGCCGCGCACGACGCCTCCGCCCCGCGAGTGCGGCGGCCGCAGCGGACCGACGGGGCGGGGGTCTGTGTCCGTGATGTTCTTGATGCCGTTGAGACCGGGTGTCGTTGAGATTGGGTGTCGTTGAGACCGGGTGTCTTTGAGACCGGATGCCGTTGATACCGCCTACGGGTATGCGGTACGGGCCGTGCGGGTCCGTACCGCTGTGCTGTACGTGCCGGGCGTGCCCGCGGCGGCCCGGGCGCTCGCGCTGCCCGCCTCCCTGGCCGGGGAACCGGTCCCGGGAGGCGGGTGGGCGAGACGGTCGGCAGCGGGTCGTGCAGGGGTCAGGTCAGCCGGGCTTGATGCGGCCGCGCCAGGAGCCGGTTTCGCCGCCTCGGTGTTCGATGAAGTCCTTGAAGCGCCGCATGTCGCCCTTGACGCGCCGGTCGATGAGCCCTGTCATGTCAGCGGTCTTCTCCGCGGCTCCACTGGGCTCGATATCCATCACCAGCTCAACCCGCGTGTGCGTGTCGTCCAGGCGCTGGAAGCGGACCATGCCCTTTTGCTGGGTGTCGCCGCTGGTCGTGCGCCAGGTGATCCGCTCATCAGGGAGCTGGTCGACGATCTCGGTGTCGAACTCCCGCCGGACTCCTCCGATCTTGGTCGTCCAATGGTTGTGGCGGTCATCGAGCTGCGTGATCCGCTCCACGCCCTCCATGAAGTTCGGGAACTCCTCGAACTGCGTCCACTGGTTGTAGGCGGTGCTGACGGGGACCTCGACCTCGACCGTCTCCTTCACCGTGCTCATCGCTGCGCCTCCTCCGTGGTGACTGCCACGCGGCGTCCGTCTGTCCGCCGCGCCGGATCTTGCTACGCGGCGACGGGTACCCGATCACCGCTCATCTACAACAGCGATCTCCAGTCGATGCACGGTTCGCCTGCCGCCGCGCTGGTCTATGGCGCGAGAAGTCACGGAAAGCCACGCCAGTCCACCCGGCGCGCCCCTCTCAGGCCCGCCACCGGCCGGGCGGCAGCCGAGAGCGTCAGCGCCTCGCCGGTGTGCTCGCCCAGGCGGGGGCACGTGCCGCCGCAGCCGCCGCTGGGCCATCGGCGACGGACAGCGAAGGGGCGCGGGGCGCGCGCCATTTCGTACGCCTTGGCATGGGAGCTCATGCCTGGAAGGCTGGGAGCGGGACCAAGGGCAGCCTCAAGCTGGCTTACGGACGACGGATGGGGAAAGCCATGGCCGGCACGGCACTCGGACAGAGGGTAGGCAGGGCTTTCGCCGACCTGGCGGCCGCCTCCCTTGTGGGCGGTGACGAAGTGCTGCTTCAGCTGACCACCGTCTGCGTGGACGTGTTGCCCATAGCCGGTGCCGCCGTCGTCCACAACGACACGGACGGCCGCCTCTCCTGTGCGAACGCGTCCGATGAGGCCGTCAGCGCACTGGAGCACACCCAGCTCGACCTGGGCGAGGGCCCCAGCTTCGACTGCGTTCGTACGGGCCGGGTGCTGGCGGAACTGCCGCTGGCGCACCCCCACTGCCGGGCGCGCTGGCCACTTTTCGCGCCCAAGGCCCTGGGCTTCGGCCTCCAGGCGACCGCCGCCGTACCGCTGGACGACGGGGGCCGGGTCCTTGGCGCGCTGAATCTCTTCCAGCACCACTTCGGCGGCCTCACCAGCACCCATATCGACATGGCGCAGCATCTCGCCGACGCCACGGCGGCCAGCCTCGTCCACCAGCGGACCCGTACGACACTCCGCACTCGCGCCGAGCAGTTGCAGCAGGCGCTGGACAGCAGAGTCGTCATCGAGCAGGCCAAGGGCATTCTCGCCGAGCGCCTCAACCGCTCCCCCGACGAGGCATTCGCGCTCCTGCGCGGCCAGGCACGCCATGACCAGCGAAACCTCGCCACGATGGCCCGGCAGGTCATCGACGGCACGGTCCGCATCGGTACCGACGCACCGCGGTGAGACGCTACGCGGGCATGGCGGCGTCAGCGCGCAACGGCCGCGACGCTACGGCGTCACGACGCGTGGCTTGGCGAACGTCGAATTGTCGATGACGACGTCCATCATCGGCAGCGGGTCGACCTCCCGCAGATAGATGTGCTCCGCCACCAGGTATCTGTCGCGGTGGATCGATTCCGCGTCGGACCCGGCCCAGTCCTGGTCACGTTCAGCGCCTCGCCGAACGGACAGTTCCGCGTCCACCCGCAGCCAGACGCGGAAGTCCCAGTAGTCGTTGATCTCGGGCCGGAAGGCGAACACCCCGTCCACGATCAGCACCGCGTCCGGAGCGAGCGATATCGCCTCCGACGTGTGGTCCTGCTGCGTGAGCGGATCGATGGAGCACAGCACGGCGGAGGACGCTTCCAGCGTACGGCAGGGGTCCAGCAACAGGCGCCTGACCGCGTCATAGTCATACGCGTTGCGGTAGTAGCCCTCTCCTGACTCCCGGTCATACAGATGCCGGTCCTTCCACGGCTTCTTGAAGTCATCGAGGGTCGCCCGAAGCACGGGGCGCCCCGCGGCGCTGACACGCTGCGCCAGCTCGTGCCCGAAGCTCGTCTTGCCCGCGGCGGTGAAACCGTCGATTCCGACGAGCAGACGGCCCTCGCCGAGCGTCGCGACGCGCTGCGCGATCGACTCGACCAGCGCGCTGCGTTCGGCGGAGGCGGCCGGAGGACACGGCTGCTGCCAGGTCGAAACCGCATGACGTACGTCCACCCGTGGAGATCCCATGGGGGAAAAGTACCGGTCGGCGCCGGCTCCGGCTCTGGCCCTGGCCCTGGCTCCGGCTTCTGCTTCTGCTTCTGCTTCTGCTCTGCTCTGCTCTGCTCTGCTTCCAAGGCCGGTACACGCCTACGGGTTGTCGCCCGCGGCGGCGGGTCACACGCTGCCGCGCTACGCCTCGTCGGCGGCGCGGCCGCGGGGGCGTCCCACACCAGGGCGTGCGCCCCGTTCACGCGGCAGCAGCGGCCGGTGCGGAAGACGTCCTGATACACGCGCTCGAACCCCTCGCGGCTCAGGTAGCGGTCGCTGACCCGGTGATCGAGCCACGCGCCGGAGGACAGCCGGTAGATCTCCCACGCCTCGGCCGGGCCACGGCGCACGAGGTTACGGGCCAGCGCGCGGACCACGCCGCCGTACAGCCACCAGCGCGGGTTGACCGGGCGTGGCGAGACGGTGTCGACGAGGACGGCCCGCCCGCCGGGGGCGACCAGGGTCCTGATGTGGCGCAGTGCGGCAGCGAGGTCGGGCACATGGTGGAGGGTGGCGACGCTGAGGACGACGTCGTAGCGGCCGGGTCCCTCGACGTCGAGCAGACTCGCCTGCCGGTACGTGATGTTGGGCCGGGGCCTTCGGCGGCGGGCGAGGTCGATCATCGGGGCGGACAGATCGACGGCATCGACGTGAGCGAACCGCTGAGCGAGCAGCACCGCGTGCCGCCCGCCTCCGCAGCCGAGATCCAGCGCGCGCCCGCCCGCGCGTGGCAGAACCCCGGGCAGCCACTGCCCGATGGTGTCCCCGGTCAGTTCGCCCAACCGGTCGTAGTCCTCAGCGACACGGTCGAACGACTGCGCCTGCGCGCGCGTGGTCATGCGCCACCTCCTCCTGAAAACCGCCCTGGAGCATCCCGCGGCGAGCGCGGGCGGCCCCTGCCGGTGCCGTGTGCCGCCGCGGCGGCCCCTGCGGCGCCGTGGCCACCGCGACGGCCGCGAGGGGCCATGGCCGCTCCCGGTCATGGTCGTCGCTCACGGCCCATCATGCCGCGCGGGGGACGGGGCACGGGGGCGGGCCCGGAGGCACGGGGCTCCAAGCACGGGGCACGGAGCCACGGCAGAGGAAGCCGGCCCGATGCCCGCGCCGAAGAACCTTCCGCGTCTGTGGGCGTTGACTCTCCCCTCGTGTGAGGCCCTGTACTGACGGAGTCGTGCTCAGCCCCTCCCGGCAGCCGGGTGACCGGCCCCGGCACGTCAGCCACCCGCACAGATGGAAGGTCCCGCATGCTTGCCTACGTCGGCTCCGGCCCCTACTGCTACACCAGTTGCCTGACGATGCTGCTCGGCCCCGAGGCCCCCGCACCGGCGGTCACCGAGACGCTGACCGGCTCTCCCTTCGGCGCCCAGCTGGTGGCCGGGACCCTGCCGTTCTTCGACCCGTACGGCTGGGACCCGGAGATCGGTGTGGACGACGCCATCGAGCTGCTCGGCTGGAGCTGCGAGCGAAGCGACGGCGGGACCCCCGAGGAGGCGCTGGCCCGGCTGCGCACGGCCTGCGCCCGGGGGCCCGTCATGGTGGGGCCGCTGGACATGGGTCTGCTGCTCTACCAGCCCGGCACACCGGCCGCCGAGGGCGGCGACCACTACGTCGTGGTTCTCGGCGTCGAAGATGACACCGTGCTGCTCCACGACCCGTACGGGCATCCCTATGCGACGCTGCCGACCGCCGCGTTCGCCGCTTCCTGGGAAGCCAAGGCGATCATCTATACCGACGCACCGTTCGTGATGCGCACCGGATTCGTCCGGAAGCGCGAGGTCACCGCCCCCGAGGCGCTGCGGCAGTCGCTGCCCCGGGCCGTGCGATGGCTGGCCGGGCGTGAGGATCTGCCGGTGCCGCCGGGATCGCTCGGTGGCGCCGCCGCGGTGGAGGGGCTGGTCGCGCTGGTGCTCCAGGGACTCAGCCCGGACAACCGCACGCTGCTGGAGGCGTTCGGCATCCGCGTCGGCGCCCGCCGCCTCAGCGACGCGGCCGCCTGCCTGGCCATGCTGGGCCTGGCTGACGCCGCGGCGGTGGCGGCCGGTCAGGCCCGGATTCTCGGAAGCCTGCAGCACCCTCTTGTCGTCGGGGACGAGCAGACACTGGCAGCGGGACTGCGACGGCTGGCGCCCACGTACGAGCAGCTGCGAGCGGCGCTCACGGCGGCCATCGGAGTCACCGCTTCCGGCTGAGCCGCCGCCCCTGTCGCGAGGCCGCCGGGTAGCGGACCCACCCACCAGGGTCAGCCGCCCCGCGGCTCCTCGCGGTGGCTCACCGGCTGAGCAGTTGCCCCAGCCGGTTCAGCAGGGGCAGCAGGTCCGCGCGTTCCTGCGGGGTGAGCGCCTCAAGGGCGGCGTGCACCGCGTGCATCTCGGCCCGCAGGCGGGACGCCAGTGCGGTGCCTTCCGGTGTGCGGCTGGCCATCTTGCTGCGGCGGTCGTCGGGGGACGGCGTGCGACGGACCAGGCCACGGGCTTCCATGCGGGCGATCAGGCCGGTGGCGTTGGAGGCGTCGCACACCAGGTGGTCGGCGACGGCGCGCATGGGCATCGGCTCGTTCAGCGCGATGAGGGCGCGGGCCTGGGACGTGCTGAGGCCGTGCCGGGTGGCGGCGGCGGCGAGGTCGTCGTAGTGGCCCCGCACCACCAGGGCCAGCGGCTCCAGCAGGTCGGCCGCCACGGGGGGCGTCGGGTTGGCCATGGGGTCCACTTCGCGTACTCCTGTCGCTTGACCATCGCCCGGGACAGTCACTTGACATCGTTAATATTTGGCGTTTACATGTTTCTAGTTCATTGAGCATATCAAGTGACCGCCAGGTCGGGATGTCACGCCACACCCGGCCCGCCGTCCGGGGCTCCGCCGTCACTCTCGCGCGCCCCGGGCCACCCGCAGCGGCGCTCGCCGGGGCGGCCGCCCCGCGCCCGCCTCGCGCCGAACGCCCTCGCAGCGCCACAGAAGGAAGATCCATGAGTCTCCCCGCCTCCAGCAGCACCGGCATCCCCAGCAGCACTGGCAGCCCCGGCCCGAACGCCTCGCCCGAGTCGGCCGCGTCGCCCCAGTCGGCCGCCGAGATCGTCGCCCGGCTGCGCGCCACTTTCCGTACGGGCCGTACGGCACCGCTGGCCTGGCGCACGGGGCAGCTGCGCGCGCTGCGGGCCCTGCTCACCGAGCACGGCGCCGACCTCGCCGAGGCCCTGCGCGCCGACCTGGGCAAGAGCCGCACGGAGGCGTACCGCTCCGAGATCGACTTCACGCTCCGCGAGATCGACCACACCCTCGAACACCTCGCGGAGTGGCTGCGGCCCGAGCCCGCCCCCGTACCGGCCTCGCTGGGCGAGGCGAGCGCGTGGACGGTCTACGACCCGCTCGGCGTCGTGCTCGTGATCGCGCCGTGGAACTACCCGGCCCAGCTGCTCCTCGCGCCCATGGTCGGCGCCCTGGCAGCGGGCAACTGCGTGGTCGCCAAGCCCAGTGAACTGGCCCCCGCCACCTCGGCCACCCTGGCCAGGCTGCTGCCCGCGTTCCTGGACACCGATGCTGTCGCCGTGGTGGAAGGCGCCGTTCCTGAGACCACCGCCCTGCTGGCAGAGCGCTTCGACCACATCTTCTACACCGGCAACGGCACCGTGGGGCGCATCGTGATGACCGCCGCCGCCAAGCACCTCACCCCGGTCACACTCGAACTCGGTGGCAAGTCACCCGCGTATGTGGACCGGGGCGTCGACCTGGAGGTCGTCGCCACGCGGCTGGCAGCGGGCAAGTTCCTCAACGCCGGGCAGACCTGTGTCGCCCCGGACTACGTGCTGACCGACCCGGACACGGCCAAGGCGCTGGAAGGCGCGCTGACGAAGGCCGTCGAGGCGCTGTACGGAACCGAACCGGCGCAGTCCCCCGAGTACGGGCGCATCGTCAACGAGCGGCACTTCGACCGGCTCACGGCCCTGCTCGGCTCCGGCCGCACGGTGGTCGGCGGCGCCCATGACCGGGCGACGAAGTACATCGCGCCCACCGTGCTCGCCGACGTGTCGCCCGACGCGCCCGTCATGCGGGAGGAGATCTTCGGCCCGGTGCTGCCCATCATCGAGGTCGCCGGGCTCGACGAGGCCATCCGCTTCATCAACGACCGGGACAAGCCGCTGGCCCTCTACGCGTTCACCGACTCGCGGACCACCCGGGAGCGGCTGGCCGCCGAGACCTCTTCGGGAGCCCTCGGACTCGGTCTGCCACTGGCCCATCTGACGGTCTCCGACCTGCCCTTCGGCGGCGTCGGCGAGAGCGGCATGGGCAGCTACCACGGCCGGTACTCGATCGAGACGTTCAGCCACCGCAAGGCCGTCCTCGACAAGCCGCTCGGCTGACCGGGGCGGTGGGCCGCGAGGGAGCGGCGCGCCGCATGGTGGCCGGTGTGGGCCGCGGTGGGGAAGGAGGTCTCGCGGGGCATGTGACGACGGCATGGTGTCCGGGTGGCGCTTGCCGGGCAGTCAGTCGGTGACCGCCTCCGGTCGCCCCCATGCCGGGCTGGTGTTCTGATAAGAGCAGGTGTGCTCTCGGGTCCTGGTGAGGAGGAGACTGACGCCCCAGGCGATGTGACCGCCCGGGGTCCACCGCACACACGGTCACGAAGGACGCGCGACATGACCGAAGTCCCGGACGGGTCTCCACCCGGTGCGCCGGACGCCGATATGCCGTCCTCCGGCGACGCCCCGCCCGCCGCCTCCGTCGCCGAGGACGCCGCATCCGCCGCGGCGGCCGCCGGGGAGCCGCGGCCCGCCGCACCGCCCTCCGCTCCGGTCGCCGGTACGGGCGACTCCGCTGCGGACCCCGGACCGGACGGCGGCGCCTCCGGCTCCCCGGCCGGGCCGCCGACCGGTACCGCGAAGGGCACTCGAAACGACACCGCCGGCGGCACGGCGAGCGGCACCTCGGCCGACGACGGGTGTGACGAGACCTCCGAAGGGGCACCGGCCCAGACCGCGGGCTTCGCACCCGGTCGGCCTCCGGCCGCGCCCGTGGACGTGCCGAGCGGCGCGCTGATCAGGATGCTTTCCTGCCATGACCCGCAGACCCTGCTGACAGCGGCCGTGGACACCGGTGTGCCCGCCATCGATCCGGACGTCGGCGCGCTGCATTTCCGGCAGGACGACGGCTGGCTGCGGCTGGCGACCTCGCGCGGCTTCAGCGAGGGCTCAGCCGTCTCCCGCCTCATGATCAACCCGGCCGCCGACCTGCCCGCGGCCGAGGCCGTCCGGACCCGGCGAGCGGTCTACCTCCCCGCCCCTGGCCCCGCCCCACCGCCGGACCCCAGCCAGGCGGAGACCGCCGGATGCGCCGTACTCCCGCTGCTGGTGGACACCGAGTGCCTGGGCACGCTCACCTTCCGGCTGCGGACCGCGACCGACGGCGACCGGCTGGCGCTCGCCCTCATCGCAAGTGTGATGGCGCACCGTCTCGCGCATCTGCTGTCCCTGCGGACGGGGCTGCGCCCCGCGCACGGCGCACGGCTCAGCCAAGCGGTGCGGATGGTGGAAAGCCGCACCCGGGCCGCGCGGCTGGAACTGGCGATGACCAACGCGGCTATCGGCGCGTTCGACTGGGACTACTCCTCGCACCGGGTGGTGTGGGACGAGCGGCTGTGCCGCCTGTTCGGCTTCAGGCCCGAGGAGTTCGACGAGCGGATCGAGACGTTCTTCTCCGCCGTCCACCCGGACGACCGTGACGCCGTCCACACCGCGCTTGAGGAGAGCGAGGAGAGCGGTGACTTCAAGGCGGTCTACCGCATCGTGCGCCCTGACGGGGCGATCCGGTGGATCGACGCCAGCGGACAGGTCTTCCGCGATTCCGCCGGGCGCCCGCAGGGCATGCTCGGCGTCGCCCAGGACCGCACGGAGGAGTACGAGCGGGAGCGGCGCACCCGCGAGCGCAAGGAGCTCATCCTCGCCCTGACCCGCGGGTTCGCGGCCTCGCTCTCCACCCAGGACGTCATTTCCACCGTGGCGCGCACCCTGCTGCCCGCGTTCGAGGCGCTGCGGCTCGCCGTCTACCTCAGCGACGGCGGCGAGATGCGCCTGACGGGGGCGCACGGCTACGACGAGGCTGGGCTGCGCAGGCTACGTATCGCCAGCGAGATGACCCACGACCACCCGCGCCTGGCGCGTATCCGGGACGCGCAGCCCGTCCTCATCGAGAGCAGGCGGGAGCACCGGGAGCTGTTCCCCGACGAGCGGCTGCGGCCGTTGCCCGACGAGCACGCCTGGTGCCTGCTGCCGCTGGCCACCGCCGATGGCCTGGTCGGGGTGTGCAGCCTCAGCTTCGGCAGGCCGCGGGTGTTCAGCGGGGACGACCATCTGACGCTCACCACGGTCTCCGGCATCCTCGCCCAGTCGCTGGCGCGGGCCAGGCTCTTCGACGAGCGCCGCAGCCAGATGACCGAACTACAGCGGATGATGCTGCCCCGCGACCACCCGCGGGTGCCTGGCCTTGACCTGTGTGTCCGCTATCTGCCGGGCTCGGAGGGGCTTGAGGTGGGCGGCGACTGGTACGACGTGCTGCTGGGCCGCGACGACCGCGTCGCCCTGGTCATCGGGGACGTGCAGGGGCACAGCGCGCAGGCGGCCGCCGTGATGGGGCAGTTGCGTACGGCGATGCGCGCGCACGCGCGCGAGGGGCACACGCTCAGCGAGCTGATGTGCCGCGGCAACCAGGCGCTGTACGAGCTGGACACCGAGCTCCTCGCGACCTGCTGCATCGTGGACATCTCCCCTGCCGACGGCTCCTGCCAGCTCGTCAGGGCCGGGCATCCCTACCCGCTGCTGCTGCGCCCCGACGGCTCGGCGGGGGAACTGCACGTCCCGGGCGGGCTGCCCCTCGGCTGCTATGCCGACAGTGTGTACCCGGTCATGCGGCACGACCTGCCGCCCGGGGCGACGCTGCTGCTGTACACCGACGGCCTGGTGGAGCGGGTGGGTGAGGACTACGGCGCCGCCGTCGCCCGGCTCAGGGACCAGCTCAGCGCGTGGGCCGCCTCGGCGGCGGGTGCGGACGCCGCGGCCGGGGAGGCGACGGCCCCGCCCGGTGCGGAGGACGTCACGACGCCGGGCCAGGCGGCACCGGGCGGGGCGGGCGGCCCGCGCGGCAGTCTCGACAGGCTGGCCGATCTCATCGTCACGCCCGCCGCGGCGCAGACGCCGCACGACGACATCGCCATGGTCCTGCTGCGGACCGCCCAGCGGGCGTGAGCGGTCCGCTCCGCCCGCTGGTGCCATGCCGGGGCCCGGCCGGCACGCGCGCGCGGGCGCCAGGTCAGCCTCGCACGAGCCTGGCCTGTACGGGGCGGCCGTGCACGGTGCGGAAGCTGACGACCGTGCGACTCCCCCGGATCAGCGCCGTGCAGGGCTGTCCGTCCCCGGCGCGCCAGTGGCCTTCCAGCGTCACCCGGAGGGTGTGTTCCTTGCTGGGACTGGTCATCCAGGGCCGGGAGTACGCGGTCCAGTGGCCGGTGTAGCGGCCGTTCTCGTACTGGTCGGGGTCGCGGCCCTCGTACAGCCGCAGGTCCGGGTCGCACACCGACAGCACCAGCCCACGCTCGCCGTCGGCTCGGGTCAGCAGCAGGGCTGGGGTGTCGACGGCTCGTACGGCACCGGCGCCGAGGGAGTCCGTGGCCTCGAAGGCGGCGTAGCCGGTGATGCCGGTGGCGCGGTCGCTGACGATGTGGGCGGTGTCGTCGGCGCGGCGCACGGTGTACGGGGCGGTGGCCGCGTCGGCCATGTCCCGGGTGAAGGCGGCCATCGACTGCGGGGTGGCGCCGACGAGCAGTGCGTACTGGTAGGTGGCGGCGCGCGGCGCCGTGCCGTGGCGCAGCCAGGCGGTGGCGAAGTCGCCGTGCGTCTCGGCGCCGGTGCCGTGGTGTCGGGAGCTCTGGCGGGAACGGGTGAGGCCGAGGCGCTGCCCGGCCGGGAGGTAGTAGCCGAGGCCCTTGTCGTCCAGCAGCCAGGTCGGCGCGGTGAGCGGGCGGTCGGGGTGCTCGTAGGGGAAGTCGGTGACCGGGTCGGCGCGGCCGATGTAGGTGGGGTCGGCGGTGGTGGCGAGGCGGGTCTGGAAGAGGGTGGTCTCGGTCTCGTTGCGGCGGTCGCTGTTGCCGATGCCTGTGCCGAGGGCGATGACCCGGTCGCCGAACAGGAACACCGACGTGCGCGCGTGGTGCGTGGGGTCGTGCTTGGGGTGCTCGCGCAGCCGCATGGCGAACATGCCGTGGCGGCCGTCGATGGTGTGCGCCCCGGCGAACCGCTCCTCAGCGAGCAGCATCTCCTCGATGGTGCCGGTGAGGTCGGCCTTCAGCTCGTCCCAGGGCTTGTGCAGGGTGGTGGTGCCGGGGCGGCGGTTCCAGTCGTAGCCGTCGTGCTGGTAGCCGCTGGCGAGGTTGCTGATGGGGGCTCTGCGACCGTCGGGGCTGCTGGGACTGGCGCGGTGCAGGACATGGATGTGCCCGTAGGTGTTGTAGCGGCCGTACCAGTTGGCGGCCTCGTACACCTCGGTCGACCACAGGTAGCGGTTGTGACCCCGGACGGTGACCTGCCACTCGTCGCGGCGCTGAACGGCCAGGGCGGCGTAGTTGTACGCCCAGGCGCCCGACGGGGCGCTCTCGGCGCTGATTCCCGCGGCCGCGAGCCGTTCGGCGATCCTCTGCTGGGCCGGGGTGGGCGCGGCGGGCGCGACGGGCAGCAGCCGCAGGAACGCGGCGCCCAGCTCCGGGTCGAGTTCGGCGCCGCCGTCGGGGGTGCCCGCGATCGTCAGCCACTGGTACGGGGCGAGGAACATCCCGGTG
This sequence comes from Streptomyces sp. A01, assembly GCF_059026195.1. Classification (NCBI taxonomy): domain Bacteria; kingdom Bacillati; phylum Actinomycetota; class Actinomycetes; order Kitasatosporales; family Streptomycetaceae; genus Streptomyces; species Streptomyces sp. A01. The sequence continues at coordinate 108,075 of NZ_JBWLKN010000013.1, forward strand.
GTGCCCGACGGGTTGCGGCCGCTGAGGGGGATGGGCCAGTGGTAGGTGTTGGCGACCACGCGCAGCGTCAGCACGGCGCGCCGCAGCGTCTCGTGGGCTTCGGCGGAGATCCGGAAGGCGCTGCGGCTGAGCAGGTAGACGATGGGGGTGGCGCCGGTGAAGCCGTCCCGCGCGTAGTCGGGATAGAAGCCGACGTGGTGGAACGTGGTGCCGTCGGTCTTGAGGCCGTCCTGGATGCCGTCGGTGGGCATGAGGTACGCGCTGAGCCAGTCCCGCAGCGCCCGCAGGTATCCGCATCGGCGGGCCGTGCCGTCCTGGAGCAGGGCGACCGCGAACATGCCGCGCAGATTGGTGTTGAGGATGTCCGCGGTGGAGCCGTGGCCGTTGCGGAAGCCGAAGCCCCTGCGGATGCGGCCGAACCCCACCAGCCAGGTCAGGTCCGCCCGTACCGCTGCCAGCAGTCCCGCGTCGCGCAGCACGTCGCGCATGAGGAAGACGGAGTCGTAGTAGCCGGTCATGCTGAAGCCGAGGTGGTGGATGGTGCCCTGGCAGCTGCCGTACGTCCAGCCCAGCTCGCGCAGCCGCCGCACGATCCGCACGTACAGCGCGCCCAGCTCCCCGCGGTGCGGGGCGCCCGCCGCGTCGTACGCCTGCGCGATCTTCCGCAGGTGGTCGGTGACGGCCTTCAGCTCGGCGGCGCCCACGAAGGCCTTCAGGTCGGCGCTGATCTCGGGCGGGTAGATCTGCGACTGGTACGCGAAGGCCGCGCGGCCTTCCGTCAGCTCGCTGGTCCTGCTGGTCAGTTCGGCGACGTAGGCGTCGGTGACCGGGGGCCCGCCGGGCAGGTAGTCCTCGCGGTAGCGGCTGACCACGGTGCGCAGTGCGGCGCGCTCCGCCGGGGACGGGGCGGGGGTCTCCACGGGCGTACGGGTCAGCAGCCGGTCGAAGAGGTACAGCGCCTGCCAGTGCTGCTGGTCCCAGCCGTCGCCTTCGATGCCGATCTCGGTGACCTGGGCGTCGCGGCAGGGGGCGTCGGGGCGCAGCGCGACGTTCAGCAGCAACTGGTCGATCCACAGCGTGCCGGGGCGGCGCGGCGCGATGATCCGCAGGGTGTCCATGCCGCGCCGTGGATGGCCGTGCGTGTCGTAGGCGTACCGCACCCAGGTGGTCCGCCAGCCGGTGAAGTCCAGCCGGAACGCGAACCAGCAGTCGGTGCGGTCGCCCCGCCCGAACTCGAACCGCACCACGTCGTCCCCGGCCGTCTCGTTGTAGATCCACACCGCGAACGTGTCGACGGTGCCCTGCCACGCCTGGTCGGCGAGCGGCTTGGTGCGGTACGGGTCGGGGGCCCAGGCCAGGTCGGCCTTGACGGTGATCGTGGAGCGCGGGCCGTGGTCCCAGCGCAGGGCGTGGCGGCCGCAGACCGCGCCGTGGTCGTCGGTGATGGACAGTTCGCTGCCCGCGTCGGCCGTGATCCGCTCCGGGACCGCGCTCTCCAGGAGGAACGCGGGCGGGGTGAGGGCCAGCGCGCGTTCTTCCAGTGCGGTGGGGTCGGCGGAGGGCGCGGAGCGACCGGCCCCGGCGCCGGAGGCGGCACCGGCCGCGTCGGCCGGCTGGGCGCCGAAGGCGTCCGGGAGGAACGGCACCGTGACGGCTCCGGTGGCGGCGGCACCGTACGCGAGCAGTCTGCGCCGGGAAACGGGCGATGCGGGGCGCGCGTCCATGGGACTCCTTCGGTCGTCGCGGGTTCCTGACGGGAGTGATACCCGCCGCGCGGCTCCGGCCCGCCCAAGACGGGCCGTTCGCGCCCCGCCAGGGACGGTGCCCCGCGTCGCTGACGGCCCGGCAGCCTGACAGCCTCTCAATTATTGACCGATCGTTCTCGATAGAAGTACGGTCTTGGTCGTGGCCAGGACCAAGGAATTCGATCCGGACGCCGCGCTCCAGGCAGCCCTTGAACTGTTCTGGCGGCGCGGCTACGAAGCGACGTCGATGGCGGATCTCGTCTCCCACCTCGGCATCGCCAGGGCCAGCCTCTACGCGACCTTCGGCGGCAAGCGCGAGCTGTACGCCAAGGCGCTTGAGCGGTACGACGAGCAGCACGGCCCGAGCCTCGTCGAGGCGCTGTCCCAGCCGGGGCCCGCCCTGCCCGCCGTGCGGGCCGTGGTGCGGCGCTTCGCCACCGAGGCCACCGGCGCCGGACGGCACCGCGGCTGCTTCGTCACCAACACGGCGGTGGAGCTGGCCCCGCACGACCCGGAGATGGCCCGCCTGGTCGGGGCGAGCTGGGACTCCCTGGAGACCGCGCTCACCTCGGCATTGATCCGCGCGAAGGCGCAGGGCGAGCTGTCCGCCGAGCGCGACCCGCGCGCCCTGGCCAGGATGCTGCTCGTGGTGTTCCAGGGGCTGCGCGTGATCAGCAGATCGGGTGAGCGGCCAGGCCGGCTGACCGACGCCGCCGACCAGGCGCTGACCCTGCTGGACTGAAGACCCTCCGGGCGGCCGCCCCACGGACAGCCGCTGACACCCACGCGTACGCGTACATGCGCATACGTACGCACCAATTCAAGACCGACCGATCTCGTATAGCACGACGCGTCCCAGCACCAACCGCCTCCGGCCTCCATGCCCACCTCCTCAAGGAGTTGTCATCATGAACGCACGCTTCACCGGCAAGACCGTCCTCGTCACCGGCGGCGGTTCGGGTATCGGCCGGGCCATAGCGCTGTCCTTCGCGCGTGAAGGTGCCCGCGTCGTCGTCGCGGGACGGGAGACGGGGCCGCTGAAGGAGACCGTCGCGCTGATCGAGGCCGAGGGCGGCGAGGCCGCGGCCGTCGTCGCCGACGTGACGCGCGCCCCGGACATGGCACGGATGGTCGAGGAGGCCGTAGCGCGCTTCGGCAGCCTCGACGTCGCGGTGAACAACGCCGGTCTGTCCCTTCCCCCGGCCCCGGTGGCCGATGTCGCCGAGGACGACTGGCGGCGCGTCATCGACGTGAACCTGACCGGGGTCTGGCTGTCGATGAAGCACGAGATCGGCTACATGCGGCAGCACGGCGGCGGGGCGATCGTGAACATCGCCTCGAACCTCGGCGCGCACAGGCGGCAGGCGAACGTCGCCGCGTACGTCACCAGCAAGGCCGCCGTCAGCGCGCTGACCCGCAACGCCGCGCTGGACCACATCGGCGAGGGGGTGCGCATCAACGCCGTGAGCCCGGGCAAGGTCGACGCGCCGATGTCCACGCTGCCGGGCGAGACGCCCGAGGCGAAGGCCGCACGGATGCGGCAGCAGGTGCCCACGGGGCGCGCGGCGTACGCGGCCGAGATCGCCGCCGCGGTGCTCTACCTCGCCTCCGACGACGCGGCCTCCACGGTCGGCGCCGACCTGGTGGTGGACGGCGGCGTCAGCGCCTGACGGGGCGCGGGCGGCCCGGCGCCGGGAGAAGGACCGGCGCCGGAAGGCGTCGTGGAGGGGCGCCGGGCCGCCAGCCAGACGTAGACCGGGATTCCGGCGAAGAGGAACAGCACGCCCTGGTAGACCGCCGCGTACCCGGCGCCTGCCACCAGCCACAGCGAGAAACCGAAGGCGGTCAGGGCCAGCGCCGCGTCGCGCACCAGGCGCCCCGGGCGGACGTCCTCGCGTCGCCCCGCCAGCAGGAAGTACAGCTGCGCGGCCGTCGCCAGCAGATACGGGACGGTCGCCGTGAAGGTGGTCACGAGGACGAGCGTCTGGAACGCGCCGCTGGGGCCCGCCGTGAAGTTGACGACCGTCAGCACCGAGGCCAGCAGCGCGCCGACGAGCACCCCTGTGGTCGGCACGCCCCGCCGCTTGCGCAGGAACACCGCCGGGAACAGCCCGTCCTCGGCCGCCGCGTACGGCGCCTGGGCGCTCATCAGCGTCCAGCCGTTGAGCGCGCCCGTCATGGAGATCAGTGCGGCGCAGGCGATGGCGACGCCACCCCAGGAGCCGCCGAACATGGCGTTGACCGCGTCGGAGAACGGGGCCGTGGAGTGCGTGAGGTCGTCGTGGGCGACGGTGCCGAAGACCGCGACGGTGCCCAGCAGATAGACCAGGGCGGCGCCGATCGTGCCCAGCACGCTGGCCCGGCCCACGTTACGGCGCGGATCGCGCACCTCACCCGCGCTCATCGCCGCCGACTCGACCCCGAGATAGCTGAACAGCAAGATCGCCGCCGCTGCCGAGACGCTGCCGAACAGGCCCTGGTCGCCGGCCTGGAAAGGGCCGAGATTCGACGGGTCGAAGAAGAAAAGACCGCCGAAGGCGACGAGCAGCAGCGGCGCGAACTTCAGCACGGTCGAGACCAGCTGCACGGCGCCGACGTAGCGGGTGCCCGCGAGGTTGGCGAGGGCGGGCAGCCACAGGATGACGAGCGCGGCGAGGATCGTCTGCCACCGGTCGTGCCGCACGGGCACCAGCACGTCGAGGTAGCCGACGGCGGCCACGGCGAGTGCGGCGTTGCTGACCCAGGTGGTGATCCAGTAACTCCAGGCGGCCAGGAACCCGGCGAAGTCGCCGAACGCCGCGCGCGCGTAGACGTACGGGCCGCCGGTGCGGGGATCGCGCTCGGCCAGGCGGCCGAAGACCAGCGCCAGCGCGAGCGCCCCGCCGGTGAGGACGGCGAAGGCCAGCAGACTGACCGTGCCGAACGGCGCGACCAGGGCGGGCAGCAGGAAGATCCCGCCGCCGATGATGTTGCCCATGACCAGGGCGGTCGCCGTGGGCAGGCCGAAGCGGCGCGAGTGCCGGTCGTGCATGGGGGGTGCCTCTCGTGGTGCGGGTCTCGCGCACGTCGCCCGATGGTGCCGGGCGGGGCGGACCGCGCACCATGGTCATCGACCGGAGGCGCTGCGCAAAATCATCGGGTTTTGTCCTGTACGGCGGGCTCGGGGGCGGAAAAAGGCCCGGTCAGCTCGGTGTCCACCGGTGATTCGTCCAGTGGTGTCCGCAGGACCTGCGCCTCGCGCAGCCAGCGGCGCAGCACGTCGTGCACCTGCTCGGCGCCGACCAGTTCCCGTCCGGGCGGGAGCGGTGGGGTCAGCGTGTGTGGCCAGAGCAGGAAGGGGCGGCTCTGTTCGCCGCCGAGCCCGCCGTGCGAGCCGATCTGCTCCTCGAAGGCGTGCACCTCGCCGGTGCGCGGGTCGTACGCGGAGTTGACCATGATGTCGGCGGCGTGCGGGAACCTGTCGGTGCGCCGCACGGCGTCCACCGCGCCGGGGCCGAAGGCCACGAGCGGGCTGGTGCCTTCGACGTGGCCCGTGTCGAGGTGGTGTTCGGCGCCGCCCGCGCCCAGCACCACAGCGCCGTGCTCCTCGGACCGTACGAGCACGAAGCCGATGCCCGGGTGCTCGGCGAGGGTGCGCAGCAGGGCCGGGTGGCGGCGGTCGATCTCTTCCCGGCTCATGCGCCGGGGTACGTCGGGGAAGGAGATCAGTCCGAGGTTGCCGGAGCCGAGGACGATCGGCTTGGAACGGCGGCGGCGCTGCGCACCGGAAGCGGCTCCGCGGCCGCCCGCTGAGACCCGGCCGCCCGCGGCCGGGCGGTCCTCGGCGGTCTGCCCGGCCTCGGCCGCCCCGTCCTCCGCGGCCGCCCCGTCCTCGGCGGTCGGCTCGCCCCCGGCGGGCGGCTTGTCCTCGGCGGTCTGCTCCTGCTCGTCCGTCTCCTCCGGGCGGTGCAGGGCGGCGCGCGCCGCTGAGCGCGCCTCGGCGCCACTGGGCGTGTGCCCGGCGCGCCGAGGCACGGGCAGCCCGCATCCGGCCCGCACCAGGTCCTCCAGGCTCAACCCGTACGCGGTGGCGAAGGTCTCGCCCGGGGACTGCCCGTGGTCGGAGAGCAGCACGAACCGGTACGCGCGCGGCGCGTGCGCGGCGGCCTTGGCGATCAGCTTGATGCTGCGGTCGAGGCGGCGCAGCACCTGGTGCGTGTCCCGGCTGCGGGGGCCGGAGTGGTGGGCGACCTCGTCGTAGGCGACGAGGTCGGCGTAGACGGCGGTGCGGCCTGCCAGCATGTCGCCGATCACGGCGGCGACGACGACGTCGCGTTCGACGACGGTCGCGAACGCCCGGATGAAGGGGTAGAGCCTGCCGCGCCCGACGCGGGGGCGCTCACGGCGCAGCTTGGCGCGGGTGGACTGGGCGATCTCGCGGAAGACCTCGGCGACGAACGAGCCCGCGGTGCGGGTGGCGTTGGCGGGATCGGAGAAGTAGGCGAAGTAGCCGACGCGGGAGCGGTTGTGCCTGCCGCGTCTCGCGGCCACCGACAGGACGAGCGCGAGCTGGTCGGCGCCCCCGGTGAAGAGGTTGCCCCGGCTGGCGCCGTCAGCGGCCAGCAGGCCCGGGTGCCCGCTGCGTTCGGCGGCGCGGCGCTGGAGCTCGGCCGCGCTGGTGGGACGGTTGCTGATCATCACCTCCCCGGTCTCCTTCTCGTACCAGCGGAAGGCGGGCACGTCCTCGTTGGAGCCGTGCAGGATGCCGAGCTGGCTGGCGCCGGTCTGGCTGGACCAGTCCGTACGCCACGGCGTGAGCTGGTGACTCATGCGCTCCCAGGACGCCACCGTCTCCATCAGCGGCGGCCCGGGGCGCCGCCCCCTGGGGCAGGGCCGCTCGCGCAGGGCCTCGCGCAGGGTCTCGTGGCCGACGCCGTCGAGCTGGAGGAAGACGGTGCCTGGCGCCAGGGCGCGGCCCGCGTCCGCGCCGAGCCGCCGCCGTCTGCGGTCGGCGAGCCGGGCCAGCCGCCGCCGGTAGGCGCCGTCGTCCCGTACGGCGAGCGCGGTACTGGTCGCCGAGGACGCGGCCGACATCACGGCGGCGACGACGACGGCGGTCTCCGGTTCCACCTCGCCGCGCCCGTCCGGGATGAGGCTGAGCGCGATCAGCAGCAGCGAGCCGTTGAGGAAGAAGACCAGCAGACCGAGGACGAACGCGGGCACCAGGAGCAGCGCGCGTACGAGCGCGGGCCAGACGAGCGCGCTGAGCAGGCCGAAGGCGCCCGCGCCGATGGCGGCGGTGACGCCGATCCTGGTGGCGCTGTCGCCGTCGGCGGACTGGAGCCGGAAGTCGGGGAGGATGCCCGCGAGAGCGAGCATCGTGAGCGTGCTCACCGCCCACACGGCGGTCACCCGCAGCAGGGCGCCGCCCACGGTCTTCCATCGGGGCAAGTGCACGTGCCTCCACCTCATGTCCACGCCCGCGTCGCGCGCGGGCTCGTTCCCCAGCCTGTCATGCCCGGCGGTGCCGGTACGGCCCGCACGCGGGCGCGGGCCCGGCCGCGGCGGTCAGGCCCCGCGGAGCGCCAGCACGGCGTTGTGGCCGCCGAAGCCGAAGGAGTTGCTGATCGCCAGGGAGCCGTGGTCGGGCAGTGGCCGGGGGGACCCCGTGACAAGGTCGAGCGTCAGGACGGGATCGGGGTCGGCGCAGCCGGTGGTGGGCGGGATGACGCCGTGGTGGAGGGTCAGGGCGGTGACGACCGCTTCGACGGCTCCACCGGCGCCCTGGAGGTGGCCCAGGGCACCCTTCAGGGCGGTGACGGGCACGCGGCCCGGCGCGTGCCCGAACAGCGCGTGCAGCGCCTCGGCCTCCGCTTTGTCGCCCTCGATGGTGGCGGTGGCGTGCGCGTTGATGTGCACGAGGTCGTCGATGGTGGCATGGGCGTCGGCGAGAGCACGGCGGATGGCCGACTGAATGCCGTGCCCGGTGGGGTCCGGGGCGGCGATGTGCCACGCGTCGGTGGACAACCCCCACCCGGCGGCCTCGCAGTAGACGCGCGCGCCCCGCGCGCGTGCGTGTTCCTCGGATTCGATGATGAGCATCCCCGAGCCCTCGCCGAGCACGAACCCGTCGCGTGTCCTGTCGAAGGGCCTGCTGGCGCCCGCCGGGTCGTCCTGGCGGGTGGACAGCGCGCGCATCGCGGCGAACGAGGCGAGGATGGCCGGGGTGATGACGGCCTCGGCGCCCCCGGCGACGGCCACGTCGAGGTGCCCCGACCTGACGCGGTCGATGGCCTGGCCGATCGCCTCGGTGCCGGACGCGCAGGCGGACACGACCGTGCGCGCCTCGCCGAGCAGCCGCAGATCCATCGCGATCTGCGCGGCGGCCTGCGACGGCACGGTCATGGGCGTGGTCATCGGGGATACGGCGCGGGGGCCGCGCTCGCGGAGTGCGCGGTCGGCTTCGACGAGGACGGGGGCACCGCCGATGATGGTGCCCACTGACGAGCCGGCGCGGTCCGCGTCGAGACCGCTGGCCTCGGTGCCCCCCGGGGCGAATCCGGCGTCGCGCCACGCCTCGCGGGCGGCGAGCACGGCGAACTGCGCCGACCGGTTCATACGGCGCGCGACCACCTTCGGGAACAGGTCGGACGGTTCGACGGCGGCTGGCGCCGCCAGCCGTACGGGCAGCCCGGTGAACTCCTCGCCGTCCAGCAGCCGGCAGCCGGTACGGCGGTCAAGCAGTGCCTGCCACAGCTCGGGAGCGCTGCCGCCCAGCGGGGTGATCGCCCCGACGCCGGTGACGACGACACGGCGCCCGGGGACGGCGGCGGGCGCGGAAGCCCTGGCCATCGGCAGGTGAGCGGGGTCGAGCGGCCCGTTCCTGATGAGCAGCTTCCGGCCGCGCGGCACCACGACCACCCGGTCGGGGCCGCCGGTGACCGACCGCAGCGTCAGCCGGATCTCGGCCTGCCTCTCCGGAACGGTACGGGTCACGACCAGCCAGTCACCTGGTTCGACGGCGACCACGTCGCCGGGGCCCAGCTCTCCGGCGGTCACGAGGTCGCTGTCGTCGGGGATGCCTGTCTGTTCCTGCGTCATCCGCGGCACCTCGTTGAATCGTCACCGGAAGTCGGCCTGACACGGACCCGGAAAACGAGTTTATGACGCTTTATCGCCCTATGGCCTCGTGTGTCGTGTCTTCCGTACCGCGAAGGTCGGCAGGCGTCCCGAGCGCCGGCAGGTCGGCACACATCCCGGCAGCCGGGACGCTACGCGCGCCCCTTGGGCATCAGCGTCGCCGCGCCCACGGCGGCAATGCCGGCCAGCGCTCCGGCCAGGAGGAAGGCCACGCCGTATCCGTCGGCCCCGCCCAGGGCGTTGGCCACGGCCGTGAGCACCGCGATGCCGAGCGCGGTGCTGATCTGGCGGGTGGTGTTGAGCAGTCCGGAGGCCAGGCCCGTCATGGCGGGTTCGACGCCTCCGGTGGCGGCGACGGTGATCGGGGTGAAGGCGATGCCCGCGCCCAGGCCGACCAGCAGCAGCGGCACGAGGATGGCGGGGGCGTAGGAGGTGGCCGGGCCGAGCCGGGTCAGCAGCAGGAAGCCCGCGGCGACCAGCGACAGGCCGAGGCACGCCGTGCGCCGCGTGCCCCAGTGCGTGGTCATCCAGCCGGTGAACCGCGCCCCGGCCGTCACGGCGAGGGCGGTGGGCAGAAAGCCGAGACCGGCGCGCGACGGCGCGTAGCGCAGTACGTCCTGGAGGTAGAGCGAGAGCAGCACGGGGCTGCTGAGGTAGCCGACGCCCAGGCAGAACATCACCGCGTTGGCGCTGCTGACCGAGCGGTACCCGAAGATCCGCAAGGGGACGAGCGGGCTGCGGGCCCAGCGGTGCTGACGGACGGTGAACAGCGCCAGCAGGAGCACGGCCATCGCCACACAGGCCACAGCGCGGCCCGTGCCGTCCGGCTCGCCGAAGGCGACGACGCCGTAGACGAGCGCGACGAGCCCCGTCGTCACCAGCAGCGCGCCCACCACGTCGAGCGGTTCGCGCGGGCGTTCCGTACGGTCGCGGCGGGCCAGGGCGCGCCAGCCGACGACGAGGGCGGCCACGCCGATCGGCACCGCGATGAGAAACACCCAGCGCCAGCCCAGCGAGTCGGTGAGCAGCCCGCCGAGGACCGTTCCCGCCGCCGCGCCGACCGCTCCGATCATGCTCCACAGGCCGAGCGCCCGGGCCCGCCGGGCGGGTTCCGCGTAGGCCTGGTGCACGATGGTCAGGGTCGTGGGCATCAGCAGGGCGCCGCCGGTCCCCTGCACCGCCCGGGCGGTCACCAGGCCGGCCGCGTCGGTGGCCAGGCCGCACCAGAGGCTGGCGGCGGTGAAGACGCCGAGTCCGGTCAGGAAGACGGCGCGTGTGCCCAGCAGGTCGGCGAGCCGCCCGCCGAGGAGCAGGAATCCGGCGAAGGCGAGGGTGTAGGCGTTGACCACCCAGCCGACGGAGGCGTGGGAGAAGCCCAGGCTGTCGGCGATCGGCGGCAGTGCGACGGAGACGATGGTGGCGTCGAGGATGACGACGAACTGCGCGCCGCACGCGAGCAGCATCAGCAGCCACGGTGGGGCGGCGGCGCGGGCGGGTCTTCCGGACGGAGCCCTGAACGACGGGGCTCTGAACGACGGGGCCCTGAACGACGGGACTTTGAACCTCGCGGTCCTCGCCCCGGCCCGTAACGCCGCGCGCGACGGCATGCCCATCCCTGCCCCTTCCCGACCAGCGAAGTAAGGTAACCCTAACTTACCCCTCCGCTCCCCCGCCGCAGCCGGTCGCGGGGCGATGTCAGTGCCACGGTGCAGACTCCTTTCATGGACATCGAGACGACAGAGTCGGCAAAGACGCCGGGGCCCTTCGCTGGAGAGGTCCGGTTGCGCGAGGTGCGCGAGGGCGACCTTGAGGTGTTCTTCACACACCAGCAGGACCCCGAGGCGAACCGCATGGCGGCCTTCACGGCCAAGGACCCGTCCGACCGGGCGGCGTTCGACGCGCACTGGGCGCGCATCCGCGGTGACGCGGCGGTCCTGATCCGGACCGTGCTCCACGAGGGCCAGGTCGCGGGACACATCGCGCGGTTCGACGACTCCGGCGAGTCCGCCCTCACGTACTGGATAGGCCGGGAGCACTGGGGCCGGGGCATAGCGACCCGGGCGCTCGACGAGCTGCTGCGGCTGGTGCCGGAGCGACCGCTGACCGCGCGGGCCGCCAAGGACAACGCGGGATCGCTGCGTGTGCTGCGCCGGTGCGGCTTCCAGATCACCGGAGAGGACCGGGGCTTCGCGAACGCGCGGGGCGCGGAGACGGAGGAATACGTGCTGACGCTCGCCTGAACTACGCTCGGGTGAGCCGGCGTGAGGTCGGCGCGCGCGAGGGGAGGTCCGGGTGTCGGTGGAGATCACCTGGTGGGGCCATGCCACAGCGACAGTCGTGGACTCCGGGGTCCGCGTGCTGACCGACCCCCTCCTCGTCCAGCGGCTGGCGCACCTGCGGCGCCGTCGCGGTCCCGTGCCGCCGCCCGAGGCCGCCGTGGCCGACATCGCGCTCGTCTCCCATCTGCATGCCGACCATCTGCATCCCGGCTCCCTCACCCGGCTCGCGCCCGGCACGCGGCTGGTGGTGCCGCGCGGTGCCGCTGCCGCCGTCCCCGGGCTGCGCCGGGTGGCCGAGGCCCGCAGGCTGCGGGTGACCGAGGTACGGCCCGGCGACGAGGTGCGGGCCGGGGACGTGCGGATACGGGCCGTGCCCGCCATGCACGACGGCCGGCGGCTGCCGTACGGGCGGCAGCGGGCGCCCGCGCTGGGCTATGTCATCCAGGGCGCCGCCACCACGTACTTCGCGGGCGACACCGGGCTGTTCGACGAGATGGCGGACGTGGTCGGGCCGTGTGACGCCGCGCTGCTGCCCGTCGGCGGCTGGGGCCCGTATCTGGGGTCCGGTCATCTCGACGCGGGGCGCGCGGCGCGCGCCCTGGAGCGGCTGGGAGCGCGCGGCGCGGTGCCGGTCCACTACGGCACGTTCTGGCCCATCGGCATGGACGCGGTGCGGCCGCACGAGTTCTCCGCGCCCGGTGACGAGTTCGTACGGCACGCGGCCAGACTCGCGCCGGAAGCGGCGGTGCACCGGCTGGGGCACGGGGAGAGCGTGCGGCTGGAGGCCGCTCGGTGATCGCTGAACTGGCCCGCTCCGTCCCCCCGGAGTCCACGCAGCAGGCCGTGGGATACCCCTCGCTGTTCGTGCTGGTGGTGCTGGGTTCGCTGGTCCCTGTGGTGCCGACGGGGGCGGTGGTCAGTTCCGCCGCTGTGGTGGCCATCCATCAGTCCTCGCCGCTGCCGCTGCTGGTCGTCTTCGCGGTGGCTTCGCTCGCCGCGTTCCTCGGGGACATCGCGCTGTACTGGCTCGGCGGGCGCGGCGTGCGTTCCAAGAACGGTTCGCTGTGGCTGGGGCGGCTGCGCGAGAGGGCGGCGCCGGAGCGCCTGGACCAGGCGCGCGCCAGGCTCGGCGAGCACGGGGTGACGGTGCTGGTGGTGTCCCGGCTGCTGCCCGCGGGGCGGATTCCGGTGATGCTCGCGTGTCTGCTGTCGGGCATGCCGATCCGGCGGTTCGCGCGCGGCGCGGCCCCCGCCGCGCTGGCCTGGGCCGCGACGTACCAGCTGATCGGCATCCTCGGCGGCTCCCTGTTCGCTGAGCCGTGGGAGGGCGTGGCGGCAGCGGTGGGCCTGGCGCTCGTGGTGAGCGTGGCCCCGGCACTGTGGCGCAAGGCCCGACGCGCCCTCCACGCGCCCGCGAGCTGAGCGGCCCCCGACCCCCAGCCTCCAGCCCCCGGCCCGCAAACGGAGCGGACCGGAAGCCGACGCGAGCCCCGCCCGACCCTGGCAGGAGCGAACTCCGGTCCAGGGGCGAACGCCCCGTCAGCCACCGCGGCCCCGTCGGCTCGCGCCTCCGGGGCCCGCCGCCACCGGCTCTACGAGGCGTCGCAGAGCGCGTGGTCGACCAGGCGGGCGGTCGCCTCATCCTGGTGGTCCTGCTGCCCGTCGCCGGGACGCCAGGTGGTGACCGACGTCGCGACGGCGCGCTGCCCGTCGTCGGTGGCGCCACCCGACGAGAGGTACCCGGGCGTGATCCCGTCCTGGTACCAGATCCCGTCCTCGCAGCCGGTGACAGGACGCCAGTACACCCCGAGGCCGTACCGGGCGCCCGGCGCCGTCTCCCCCCTGGCCTTGGCCGGGACCGTCTTCTTCAGCGCGGCCAGCTCGGCGGGGCCCAACAGTCGCCCGTCGAACAACGCCCGGAAGAACTCGGCGACGTCGGTCGTGGTGCTGATGACCGTGGCGTCGGGCAGCGAGACGAACACGGACGTGTCGGTGAGCTCGTCGCTGCCCGGGAACCGGGTGTAGCCGGTGCCCCGTGGCTGCGGGACGTACGCCGAGCCGCCCGCGGTGAACGTGCGGCGCAGCCCGAGCTTGGCGATGACCCGTTCGTGGATCTCCTGCGCCAGCGGATGACCGGTCACCTTCTCGATGATCAGGCCCATCAGCAGCGCGTTGGTGCCGGAGTCCGCCCAGCGCCGCTCCCCCTCCGGGTCGGACGCGTCCGGCACCCACAGGGGACGCTGCTCCATCGCCTTCCGCACCAGCTCACGCGGGGTGTGGGCACGGAACCGCTCCGCCCGGAACGTCTCGGGTGTGAAGTCGTCGGCCCACGGCAGCCGTTCGGCGTAGTCACTGAGGCCGCTGGTCTGGCGCAGCAGGTTCGCCACCGTGACCCTGCGGCCGTCGTTGCCGTGCCGACTGACCACGCCGGGCAGCCAGCGCTCCACCGTGTCGGTCAGCTTCAGCTCGCCCTCACCGACGAGTTGCAGCGCGACCGCGGCCGTATAGGTCTTCGAGACGCCGCCGACCCTGTAGTACGCGTTCCACGCGAGGGGGCGGCGGGTCCCCAGGTCCGCCGCACCGGCGCGGGCGGAGGCGCGGCCGTCCGCCGTGCGCACCTCGGCCAGCACTCCGGTGGCGCCCGCCGTCTGTACGGCGTTCACGTCGCGTCGCAGCTCTCGCCGGTCGAGCCGGGACCCGGCCGGTGCCGACCCGGTGGCGCTGGCCACCGCCCCCACCGCTATCGCCGTCACAGCGGCGAAGCTCACGCCCAGACGTACCCGCTTGGACGACCAAACGCCCCGGTTCCCCGCCCTCACTCTGGGTCTCCTCACTGGTTCCCCTTCCCCCTCCGCCGGATGTCCCCCGTCACGCGGCTCCGGCCTGGCTCGGCAGCCCCGGCGTCCCCGGCGGGGCGCGGCGGCACCGTGCCGCCCGCGCGCCCGGCCGGGCGGGGCTACTCCCATCCTGCAACCTGCCCGGCCCGCCGTTATGGGGGACGGGTCAGGAACTGCCGCGTCGTCACGTGATGTCCAGCACGCGGGAACCGCCTACGGGCAGGTCCCACAGGTCCTCCCTGGGGTGCCCCGCGGCGGCCCACGCGGCGCGCACCCGGTGCAGCGGCTCCAGCGGGTCCTCGGCGGAGAGCAGGAACGTCGACCAGTGCATGGGGACCATCCGCCGCGCGCCCAGGTCGGTGTGGGCGCGGACCGCCTCCTCGGGGTCGGTGTGGACGGGGCGGAGCATCCACCGCGGGTCGTACGCGCCGATCGGCAGCAGCGCCAGGTCGATGCCCGGGTAGCGGCGGCCGATCTCGGCGAACCAGTGGCCGTAGCCCGTGTCACCCGCGAAGTAGACCCTTCGCGGGCCCCCGGCGGTGCCTGTGGCGGGGTTCTCGGCGCCGTGCCTCGCTCCGGCCGGAGCGTCGGCGCGGGCGTCGGCGGGGAAGGCCGCCTGGTGCTCGCCCGGGCGCCGCGCTGGGGAGGGCCGCTCGCCGGCCGCTGTCAGGACCCAGCCGCCCCACAGCGAGCGGCAGGTGTCGGTCAGGCCGCGCTTGCTCCAGTGGTGGGCGGGCACGAAGTCGAAGCGCACGGCGCCGCCCTCGGGCGCGGGCAGCTCCACCGCTTCCCACCAGTCCAGCTCGGAGACCCTGGTGAAGCCGCGCCGACGGCACCAGGTGGCGAGCCCGGCGGGCACGAACAGGTGGGTGTGGCGGGGCAGCCGCTTGAGGGTCGGCGCGTCGAGGTGGTCGTAGTGGTTGTGGCTGATGACCACCGCGTCGATGACCGGCAGCTCCTCCCAGCGGACCCCGACGGGCGTGATCCGGGCCGGGGTGCCGAGGATCTTCCGGGACCAGACCGGGTCGGTGAGGACGGTGAGCCCACCGATGCGGATGACCCAACTCGCGTGCCCGGCCCAGGTGAGGGCGATCGTGCCCGGCGCGGCCGGTGGCGGCGGGCCCGGCGCGAACGGCAGGTCGGGAATGGTGCGGAGGGCGTCCACCGGGGGGCGCAGCCGTCCCTCACGGGCCAGCCTGGCCAGGGCGCGGACGCCGGGCAGCGGTGTGGTGAGGCGTTGCGCGAACGTGCTGGGCCAGGTGCGGATCTCGCCGAGGGGGCGGGGCGCGGACAGGGGGTAGGGACGTGGTCGGCCGAGCGGCCGCCGCCCCGGGTGGGGGCGGACCCCGCCCTTGGTGCCGGACGCGGCGAGGGACCGCTCAGTCTGATCGGTCATCGGCAAGGCTCCATTCGGTGGGGGAACCGGGGTGCTGTCGCGCGTGGGTACGCGAGAACAGCTACCCAGCCGTGTCCGTCCATCGACGTCGCGCGGGCGCGCGGAGCGCGCTCCGGCCAGTTGCCTGGCGCACGGGGGCGGTACGAGGGCGGGTACGGGGCGGTCGCGATGGGCTGACGGGGTCGGCGGCGGACGGTCACGGCGGCGGCGCACGGCGGCAGGGGCCGCCGCGGTCGGCTCAGCCGTTGGACAGTTCGCTGAAGGCCGACTCAAAGATGGTCAACGCGGCGGCCACCTGAGGCAATCCCAGCGGGTCAGCCGCGTCGAGCGCGCCGAGCCGCTGTTCGTCGTCGGCGCCGAGCAGCGCCAGGGTGGACAGCCGTACCCGCAGGGCGTCCGGCGCGTCCCCGAACCGGTGACCGCCGGGCACGAGCCTGCCCAGCCGCCGGGTGAGGTGGCGTTCGAGATCGACGGAGTCGGCGATGCCCCTGGCCGCCAGCGCCTCGCGGAGTTCTTCCAGGTCGACGTAGAGGTGATGGCCCGCCTGGGGCGGGCGGCTGAGCACCCCGCGGACCTTGAGCGCCTGATGCGCCGCCGCGCCGACAGCCCCGTACGCGCGAGCGGCGGCCGCCGTCCTGGCACACACCGGGTCCGGCTCGCTCAGGGCCTCCGTGGCGGCGGCCGCCACCGGCACCGGGATCTCGGCGCGTGCGGCGGTGAGGGTGGCCAGCAGCCGGTGCCGCAGCTCAGCGCCGTGCTGGGTGGCGGGAAAGCGGGCGATGCCGGCGGGCCAGCTGGGCGGGGTGAAGGCGCCCGCGAGATCGGCGAGGACCAGCACCCGTTCGGGCAGCATCTCCGCCGGGCTGAGCAGGACGCTGTCGCCCCGTTGCGGCGATCCGGCGCACGGGGCGGGGTGCACCGTGTCCCGCCAGGTCTCGTCGCTGATGACCAGCAGGTCCTCCGCCTCCGCCGCCTCACAGACCTCGTGCAGCAGCTCGGGCGGCGCCACGGTCCCGGTGGGGTCGTCGGCCACGGAGAGCAGCAGCGTCCGGGGCACCCCGCCCTCGGCCCTGATCCGCCGTACGGTCTCCAGCAGGGCGAACGGGTCGGGGAGACCGCCGCATTCGGCGGGCGCCGGTACGTGGTAGCTGGGGCGGCCGGCGAGCCGGGCGAGCGGCGCGTACCAGGCGGCGCAGGGCCGGGTCAGCAGGACGTCGCCGCCGATGGTGGCGAGCAGCGACAGCAGCAGCGGCTGGGCTCCGGGACCGGCGAGGACCTGGGCGGGCTCGGTGTGCAGGCCGCGGCGGGACCAGTAGCCGCCCGCCGCGTCGCGCAGCGGCAGCGAGCCGCCGACGGGGTCCGGGTCGGCGCGGCCGGTGGCCGCGGTGAGATGCGCGGCGAGTTCGGGCAGTGGTGGCAGCGCGCCTTCCGCTGCCAGGAGGGGCGTCAGGCCGCTGGGAGCCGGGCCGGGCCGCTGCATCCGTACCTCCGACGGCGCCGTGGGGATGAGGGGGCCACCTTCGCAGATCCCTTGCCCGCGGCGGCGGGCCGACACGTGGACGGGCGGCGCGGCCGGGGCGATCCGGCCAGCCGGGTCCGGGAGGGCGAGGCGCGTACACCCCACGGGAACGCGTACCCCGCGTGGGCCCCGTACACCGCGCGGGACATGCGGGACATGGGTGACGTGCGCCGCGTTTGCCCCCACCGGACGGCGGGCACCCGGCCGACGCCCGGCCTGGAGGGGCCGAAAGGCAGCGACAAGGCGGCGGCAAGGCGGCGAAACGGCGCTCGGCGGCGGCACAGCACCACGGAGACGGAGGGGGCGGGGCGGGACTCGCACTCGCACGTCCCCGCGCACGCGAGCGCGGGGACAAGGAAAGGGAAGGACATGACCAGCATGCCTGAGGGTCAGCGCGACGCGCTGGAGCTGCTGACGAGTGACCACCGCGAGGTGGAGAGCCTCTTCGCGGACTTCCGGGTGAGCGCCGACCCCCGTCAGCGGCGGCGGCTGGTGGACCGGACGACCATCGCGCTCATCCAGCACTCGGTCGCC
Organism: Streptomyces sp. A01; assembly: GCF_059026195.1. NCBI lineage: Bacteria > Bacillati > Actinomycetota > Actinomycetes > Kitasatosporales > Streptomycetaceae > Streptomyces > Streptomyces sp. A01. Next base: position 125,504 of record NZ_JBWLKN010000013.1, read on the forward strand.
GAGGAGGAATACCTCTACCCGACCGTCCGCAGGGCACTGCCGAACGGCGACCAGCTCGCCGACGAGGAGATCGCGCAGCACACGGCGATCGAGGCCACACTGAACGAGCTGGACGACATGAACCCGTCGAACGAACGGTTCGACGCGCTGGTGCGGCAGCTGTCCGACGAGGTGACCGCGCACATCCGGGGCGAGGAAGACGTGATCTTCCCCGACCTGCGGGACCGGCTGACGGCGGAGGAGCGGATGGCGCTCGGCCTGCAACTGGTGGCGGCCAAGCGGACGGCGCCGACGCACCCGCATCCGGAGACACCGCACAAGCCGCCGTTCAACAAGGCGCTCAACCCCGGGATGGCCCTGGTCGATCGGGTCCGGGACTGGCTGTCCGGCCGAACTGGATGAGACCGGGCTCCAGACCGCGCCCACGGGTGCGCACCACCGTCTCGGCGAGCTCGACCAGCTTCCTGTTGGTCTGCTGGGACCTGCGGCGCAGCAGGTCGAACGCCGCCTGCGCGTCACAGCCCAGGATGTACATGACGATGCCGCAGGCCTGGTCGACGACGGGGCGGGTGCGCAGCGCGGCGTCGAGCTGGTCGACCTCGGCGAGCGCCTCCTGGTAGCGGCGGGCGCAGACGAGGTTGGCGACGGTCAGGTCGCCCAGCAGCCCGGCGGTGTCCCAGTCCGCCTCCCCCAGAGCGCCGGGGCGCAGCCCGTACAGGCTGAGGGTGATGGCGAGGCCGTCGTACTGGAAGGGCAGGGTGGCGCTGGAGCGGACACCGGCCTCCAGGGCCTTGGCCCGGAAGCGCGGCCAGCGCTGGTCGCGCAGCAGGTCGTCGGCGGAGCTGGGCCGCCCCGTGTGCAGCGCGGCGGGGATGGGTCCGTCCCCGGACGCCAGTTGCACGGAGACCAGCGCGGAAAGGTCGGGGTGGGTGGCGGCGGTCAGTTGCTCCTCCAGGTCCGCCTCTGCCTCCGCCGCCTTGAAGCCCTGCTCCTCAAGGAGGCCGAAATCCTGTAGCTCGGCCGGGCGGGGGCCCGCCCCCGCATCCCTGCGGGTCCGGCTCTCGTGGTCCACGGCCCCGGGCGCGGGGCCGTCCAGCACCCGGCCATGGCTGCCGGATACGGCGATGTCGCGGCCGGTGGCGTCGCAGGCGGCGACCGCCGTGGCGGTGGCCCCGCAGCTCGCCGGGGCATGCGAGGCGGCCTGCTCGGCGAGCCGGGTCAGTTCCCTGCTCAGGGCGGCGCCCTCCGGTGTGGCGGACTGGAGGGGAGGTATATGACTGCGGTCCAGCATGAAAGTGATCATCCTCTCAGCGAGTGCGGTTTCCCCGTCCCTGTCACCACTGTGCGGATGCCCCCGCTGAAGCGGGGGAAACGGACTGGTGAACACCGGAACAGGCTGGCGGGGCAATAGCCCGGTGCTGCGGTACGGCGGGTTCCGGGCGAGCGGGAACCGGCTAGCGTGTGGGCATGACCGGGGCTGAGGGTGATGAGTTCGGCGAGGAGCTCGCGGATTTCCGTCGGCGTGTCGAGGAGCTGCGCACGGTACGCGCGCTGCCGTCCGAGGAGCGCCTTGGCGCTCTCGAAGCGGCGTTGCTTGAGCTCCAGCACGTCGCGGAGGTCCTGTGGCCGCGCTATGAGGAGCTGTCCGCCGCTGCCAGGAGGAACGGCAGCCGTGCGAACTCGCAGGAGCAGCGGCTGCTGCGCGCGCTGTTCCAGCGGCTGCCGGTGGCGGTGGCCATGGTGGACCGGGAGTCGATCGTCCGGCGGATGAACTTCGCCGCCACCCAGCTGTTCGACACCCGGCCCGGGTATGCGACGGGCCGGACGCTGACCGGCTGGTTCCGGCACGACTCGCGGGCCGCTCTGCGGTCGCAGATCGCGGCGGTGGCACGTGGCGAAGGCGGGCGGAGCCTGCTCGTGCACGTGCCGCGACGGCCCGGTGACGAGGAGCCGGAGCCCGGGGCGCTCTGGGTGACGCTGGGAGCGCTGCGCCCGCCGGACGAGCGGCAGTTGGCCGTTCTCGCGGTGTTCCAGCCCACCGAGGGCGAGTCCGGACCGGGCGGACGCGCCATGGGCTTCTCGCCTGGCGCCGCGCGCTCCACGACCCAGACCGACCTCGCCGAGGTCTCCCGCCAGGCCGAGGTGCTCGACCTTGTTGATGACATGGCCACGGCACTGCTGTGCGCGCCCGGCGTCGAGGTGGTCCGCGCGGGCCACCACGGCGTCCTCACCTCGGCCTCAGCCGACCTGTGCGGCGAGGAGGGCCCGGCCCTGTCCCCCAGCGCGGCGGTCAGCGCGGCCGTACTGGACGACAGGGACCCGGACACAGGCACCGTCACCGGCATAGCCGAGGCCACGGGCGCGGAGCCGGGCTCCGGCCTGGTGTCGCTGACCGGCCCCGAGGCGGAGCAAGCGGAGATGGCGAGACGCGCGGCCCGCGTCCTGCACGGCCGGTTCGCCGACTGGGTCGTCATCGACTGGGCGGACCACACCACTGACGCCCCGGCCGGCGTGGCCGCCCGCTCCGCCTCCGCCGCGCACGAGCGGCCACGCCGACTGGTGGCCCTCGGCCCCGATGCCGCGGCGGGCCTGGTGGCCGAGGTCGCCGAGCAGGACCCGACGAGCTGTCCGCTGGTGACGGAAGCGGTACGGACCGGCTCGTCGGCGCTGCGCGTCCGGCCGGAGGACGCTGACGCGTTCGGCCGGGACACCTCCGGCGCGCCCATCCTGGTGGGCGCCGAGGCCACCTCGCTGCTGTGCGTGCCCCTGCGGGGGCGGAACGACTTCCCCGTGGTGGGCGCGCTCACCTTGTTCCGTACGGGAGCGCGGCGGGCGTTCGAGATGGCGGAGGCCGGGGCTGCGGATCGGATGGCGCGGCATCTCGCGCTCGCCCTGGGCCGGGTCGCTGACGGGAAGGCCACCGCACGGTAGCCGGGAGACGGCGGGCGCGTCACGCCGTCGGCGGACGCGTCACGCCGCTTCGGCACCCACGACCTGGTCGCACAGGCGCGCACAGGTGCGGCTGATCAGCCGGGAGACGTGCATCTGGGACATGCCGAGCTGGTCGGCGATCCGGCTCTGCGTCATGTCGCAGAAGAACCGCATGTACAGAATGCGCTGTTCACGCTCGGGCAGTGCGCCGATCTTCGGCTTGAGGGCTTCCCTGTCGACGATCCGGTCGTAGCTGGGTTCCGTGCTGCCGAGGGTGTCGACCAGGGCGTACCCGTCGGCCGAACCGGTCATCTCCGCGTCCAGCGACAGCGCCGAGTAGCTGTCCAGGGCCTCCATGCCCGCCCGGACCTCGGCGGGGCTCAGCCCGGTGTGCCGGGCGATGTCGGCCACGGCCGGCCGGCGGCCGTCCGGGGTGCGCGTCAGCTCCTGCACGGCGACGCGCACCTTCTGGCGCAGCTCCTGAACGCGGCGCGGCACGTGCAGGCTCCACAAGTGGTCGCGGAAGTGCCGCTTGACCTCGCCGACGATGGTCGGCACCGCGAAGCTCTCGAAGGCCGAACCCCGGTCCGGGTCATAGCGGTTGACCGCCTTGACCAGGCCGAGCAGCGCCACCTGCTCCAGGTCCTCCCCGCTCTCGCCGCGGTTACGGAAGTTCGCGGCGATCCGTTGCGCCATCGGCATCCAGGCGCAGACCACCCGCTGTCGCAGCTCATCCTTCTCGGCACCGTCCGGCAGCTCGCTAATGCGCCGGAACTCCGCAGAGGTGTCGGGGGCGTCGTTGTGAGGGTGCCTGGTGCGTGCTCGTACGGACGTCATGTTCCGCTCTCCCCTGAGTCGGTGCATCGGTACACCGCCGGGCCGGTACATCGCTGTACCGCGCAGCTCGGCGATCGGTGATGTCATCGCGGGAGCGGGGCCTACGCGACCGGAACAGGCACGCGTCGGCAGCCAGCGGCTCCCACGGGCGTGCCTCCGGTCCGAAGCACATCAGTGCGGATGCCCGGCGCCTCTGGGCGTAAACCCCCCTGGTTCGCGGGCGCGATGATCCGGCGCCGCGCGAAGCGCGTCGCCCGAGGCGGCGGCGCGGGCGTTCGCTGAGGCCAGAGCGGTTGTGGCCGGTCCTTGGCGGCCACGTGCGGGCACGTACGGGCCGAGGTGGTCCGTGACGCGGCACACGCCGCCCGGTCCGCGAGGGGAGGGCGCACGGAACAGAGGAAGGATCAGGGGCGGCGCCCGAGGAGAGAGAGCAACTTGGTCTGCACATCGGCTCCCGGCGGCGGAGTGACCGGAGCCGCGAACAAACCGGACTTCTCCAAATCCGCCGCGTACGGGGTGATTTCGCGTACGGCGAAGTCCACGAGCGGCCCGGGCAGCTGTTCGTCCGCCCCGACGGCCCGGGACAGGTCCCAGGCATGCACCACCGCGTCCATCGTCATCTGCGCGCAGTACGCGTCGGCGCGGCTCTCACCGGAGGACAGGTGCACCGTCCGATCCAGGGCGCCTGGCTCGCGGAACGCCTCCCGCGCGGCCGCCATGGCGCCGTCCCACACCACGACGGGATCGGACCCCAGCTGATCGCCGTCGAAGGCGTCGCCCTGCTCCTCGATGGTGGAGCCGTCCCGTACCAGCGGCGGGACCCAGAGCTGTTCGACCGTCAGGTGGTGCACCAGGTCGCGCACGGACCAGTCGGTGCACGGGGTCGGCGCGTCCCACTGGTCGGGGCGGACCGCGTGGACCCGGTCGGAGAACAGCTCAAGCGCCTCTCGGTTCCTGCGGAGTGTGCGGTGCTCGGTGGTGTCAGCCATGACACTCATCCTCCTCGCCTCCAGGGACGACCGCCCGTGGGCAGCGCCCGCCGGGGTAGCGACTGGTGCGTCCGGCGTACGGCGCGGCACGCTGACGGGCCACAAGCCGACGCCCCGACCAGCCCTGAACATCCCGGACACCCCGCACCCTGAACACCCTGAACACCCCGCCTCCGGGAAGGCCCGGGGAAGACTCCGAAAAGGCGCCAGGAACGTCGGGGAGTCGGAGGAAATCCGGCCACGAAGCCCCGAAAGCCCGTGAATCCGTAAATTCCGGCATCACTGTCGCCGGGTCGGGTCCCCCGCGCCACCGGCCGCAAACGCCCGCCTTCCGGAACTGGGCACTCCCCCGGCAGCCCCGTCACCTGCCCTTCCTTCGCCCATATGCCTGACCGGCTCGCTGTGTGATCAGCCAGGGCTCGGGTACCCGTGTCCGCACAACAGCCAGAACGGCCCGCATAGGCGCCTCGCGGTGGGGGTAGCGCCCCACAAAGCCTGTGGCTCGTACGCACCCGCGCGCACCACGGACACACGAAACGCCCGCTCCACAATTCCAGACACGCACAACGTCGGACACGCGCGACTTCAGACGCTACGGAAGCGAAGCCCCGCAGGCGCTCCCAGTCCCCGAAATCCTCCAGACTGTCGACAGCCCTTGAGCCGCAAAGGGCCGAGTACGCGCAAGCCCCGAAGGCCCGAGAGAAGGCGAATGACATGGCAGAGTACGTACGGCACGTAATGACCCCCGAGGTGACGGCGGTGCCGCCGGACGCCTCGCTGGTGGAGGCCGCCCAGCTGATGCGCGCCCAGGACATCGGCGATGTGCTCGTCGCCGAGGACGGCCGGTTGCTCGGTGTGCTGACGGACCGCGACATCACCCTGCGCGCGGTCGCCGACGGCGCCGATCCGCTGACCGTGAGCTGCCTCTCGGTGTGCACGCCGGAACCGGTCACCATCGCCCCCGACGCCGCCGTGAGCGACGCGGTCCGCCTCATGCGGCAGCACGCGGTACGGCGGCTGCCCGTGGTGGAGAACGGCCAGCCGCTCGGCATGGTCAGCATCGGGGACCTCGCCCAGGCGCAGGACCCCGGCTCCGTGCTCGCCGACATCAGCCGGGCACAACCGGGCGGCAGCACGCAGGGGACGCGTGGAGTGGCGTTCTGACCCGGCCTCCGCGCGCGACGGCCACGGCACACGGCCGCGCACGCCGCCCGTCCGGCTGACGCACGACACCGCCGGACCGCCTACCGGCCGCCTACCGGGCACGGTGGGGCTGAGCGGGGACCTGACGTACAGGGAGGGACACATGGCGGGGAAGAGCGCGGGGCACGGCGGACCGCGACGGCGGCGGGGCGGCCCTTCGGCCGTGCCGCGACGAACGTCGGCCAGGCACGTCGGCCCCGCCGCCGTGTGGCCGGGCCTGAAGGCCGCACGGGAGGCGTGGGCGGTGTCCGCCGGGCCGACCGCCGCCATGCCCGTACCGGTGACGAGCCGACGGCGCCGGCTCATCGGCTGGGACAAGCGGGCCTTCCACGTGGTGGCCTCCCTGCACTGGCCCGGCGCCGAGCGGGTGCTGCCGCGCCTGAGCCGCAGTGCCAACCACGGCCTGCTGTGGTTCGGACTCGCCGCGGGCATGGCCGCCTCCGGTTACCGGCCGGCCCGCAGGGCGGCGCTGCGCGGAGCGGCCTCCCTCGCCGTGGCCTCGGCCACCGTCAACACCGTGGGCAAGCGGTCGGTGCGCAGGGCGCGGCCCCTCATCGACGCCGTGCCGGTGATACGGCGGCTGCGCCGCCAGCCGCTCACCACGTCCTTCCCCTCGGGCCACTCCGCTTCGGCGGCCGCCTTCGCCGTGGGCGTCGCGCTCGAATCGCGGCAGTGGGGCACGGCGGTGGCACCGCTGGCGGCCTCGGTCGCGTTCTCCCGCGTCTACACCGGGGTGCACTACCCGAGCGATGTGCTCGTGGGCGCCGCGATCGGCGCGGGGGCCGCCTTCGCCGTACGCGGCCTGGTGCCCACCCGCTCCCAACTGCCGCCCGCCGCCCGGCCGCGCACCGACGCCCCCGCGCTGCGCAAGGGCCGTGGGCTGATCGTCGTCAGCAACTCCGGATCGGGCGCGACGAGCGTCTGGCCGCCGCGAACCGACCCGCTGGAGCCCGTACGGGAGGCCCTGCCCGAGGCCGAGTTCTGGACGTTCAAGCCCGAACCCGGCACCACCCCCGAACCGCCGCCGGACGCCGCCCCCATGACGGCGCACGAGCCCGTCCCGGCCGCGGGCCCCGCGACCGCGAGGCTCAAGACCGCCACCCGGTCCGGGCACACCACCGCCGACCCCCGCACGCGCACAGCCGGGCCGGGCGCCGACGACGCGGGCACCGGCGAAGTCGGCGGCACCGCTCAACCGGCCTCCCTGGCCGAGCTGCTGGAGGAGGCCGCGGTCCGGGCCGCGGAACTCGGCGGCGCGCTGGGCGCGTACGGCGGCGACGGGACCGTCAGCACCGCGGCCACCGTGGCGGCCCGCCACGGCCTGCCGCTGGCCGTGCTGCCCGGCGGCACCCGCAACCACTTCGCCTACGACCTGGGCCTGGAGACCGTCGATGACACCTGCCGCGCGGTGACCGCGGGTGAGGCGGTCGCCGTGGACCTCGCCCGGTTCACCGGTGACGGCGGTGCGGCGCCCGCGCCCTTCGTGAACACCTTCAGCATCGGCTGCTATCCGGAGATGGTGCGCGTCAGGGAACGCTGGTCGGGCCGGATCGGAAGCTGGGGCGCGGGCGTGCTCGCGGCCGCCCGGGTGCTGCGCACCGCCGAACCCCTCGATCTCACCGTCAACGGCAGGCGCCGCTCGGTGTGGATGCTCTTCGCGGGGAACTGCTCCTACCGCGGCTGGGGTTCGGCCCCGGCCAGCAGGTACGACCTGGCGGACGGCCTGCTCGACGTGCGCGTCGTCCACGGGGGCCGGCTCCCCCGGGCCCGGCTGCTTTCGGCCGCCGTGGTGGGCGTGCTGCGGCGCTCTCCCGTACACGCCGAGGCACGGCTGCGACGGCTGCGCATCGACGGCGTCCCCAAGGGGACCCCGCTCGCCTACGACGGCGAAATCCGCCCGGCTCCCACCGGGTTGACGGTCGACAAGGTGAACGAGGCCCTGCGTGTCTACCGGCCGCTCGAAGGCTGACACCGGGTCCCCGACCGCCGTCGCGGCCTTCTCTCGGGGCGACCCCGCGCAGTGCGTGCGGGGCGGTCCGCCCAGCCCGGACCATCGAGTCCAACGAGTCCACTGAGTCCGCTGAGACCAGCCGGTCCACCGAGGCCGGCCAGTCCATATAGCAAGACGCTACTCTCGCTATCCGAGATGGCCGCGTACGGTCGGAGAACGACGCGCTCCGCCGCACGCGAAGGGGAGACCCACCATGTCCACTGGCACGCCGGCCGATACGGCCGTCTACACCCACGGCCACCACGAGTCGGTGCTCCGCTCCCACACCTGGCGCACCGCCGCCAACTCGGCGGCGTACCTCCTCCCCGAGCTGTCCCCCGGACTCACCGTGCTGGACGTCGGCTGCGGGCCCGGCACCATCACGGCCGACCTGGCGGAACTGGTGGCGCCGGGACAGGTGACCGGCGTGGACGCGGCCGAGGGCGTCCTGGCGCAGGCCGCCGCCACCGCCGCCGAACGCGGGCTGACCAACGTCCGGTTCGCGGTCGCCGACGTCCAGCGGCTGGACTTCCCGGCCGACTCCTTCGACATCGTCCACGCTCATCAGGTGCTCCAGCACGTGAGCGACCCCGTCCGCGCGCTCAGCGAGATGCGCCGGGTCTGCCGTCCCGGTGGGGTGGTCGCCGTCCGGGACGCCGACTACGCCGCCATGACCTGGTATCCGCGGGTGCCGGGGCTGGACGACTGGCTGGCGCTCTACCGCACGGTGGCACGCGGGCACGGCGGCGAGCCGGACGCCGGGCGGCGGCTGCTGTCGTGGGCGCGCGAGGCGGGCTTCACCGACGTCACCGCGACGGCGTCCACCTGGTGTTACGCCACCCAGGAGGAGCGGGACTGGTGGAGCGGCCTGTGGGCGGACCGCACGGTGGACTCGGAGTACGCGCGGCGGGCGGTGGACGGCGGGCACGCCGACCGGGACCGGCTGCGGGCGGCGGCCGACGCCTGGCGGGAGTGGGGCAGCCGGGGTGACGGCTGGTTCGCCGTGCTGCATGGCGAGATCCTCTGCCGCGTGTGATCCCTTCCAATTAGGCTCGTCCGCATGGATATTCTGGGGACCTCATTGCGGGTGTGCGTGACGGATCTGGACGCCGCTGTCGGCGTCTACGAGCGGTTGACCGGGGCCGAGGCGCTGCGCTTCCAGCGTGGCGGCGTCTCGGTCGCGGCCGTGGGCTGCTTCTTCCTGATGTGCGGGCCCGAGGCGGAGCTGTCGATCCTGCGGAAGATCACCGCGACGATCGCGGTGAAGGACGTGGACGAGGCGGTGGCCGACCTCACAGCGGTCGGCGCGCAGATCATCGCGGGCCCGCTGCCCACCCCCATCGGCCGCAATCTGGTGGCCCGCCACCCGGACGGTTCGGTCTTCGAGTACGTCGACCGGAAGGCGCCGGACGGGGCCTGAGCATGGCCGCCCCCGCAGGGACGGCCGCCCCCGCCCACGGCGGCCGGCCGTCCCCGCGGGGCGGCCGCGTGCCGTGCGGCGCACGCCCGGCCGCGACCGCGCGACACCGGCCGACGTGAACACCGGCCCATGCGAGCGTGCCGGGACAAGGCTCCACGCGTCAGAAGGCCTCTACGCGTCAGAAGGCCGAGTCAGGAGGGCCGCATCCGGTACTCGTAGCGGTCCGGCAGCGGGTGCTCGGCGCGCGCCCTCGCCCGCACGTCCTCCGCGGTGAGCCGCCCGCCCGGGTCCTGTTCCACGATGAGCCGTTCGGCCACCGCGTACCAGGTGTCGCTCAGCGTCTCGTCGCCCTCGCGCAGGTCGTCCACCTCGAAGCCCTCGTCGAAGACCGCGCGAGCCGCCGCCACTTCGCCGCGCGCCAGCATGACCTGCGCCCCCAGCAGCGTGAACCTGCCGCGCTCGCGCAGCGCGGCGGGCAGCGCTTCCAGCACCTCGCGCGCCTCGTCCGCGCGGTCCACGGTGAGCAGCGCGCGCACCGTCTCGCGTCCGAGCCCGGCGAGCGCCGCCGTCCACCGCTCCGTGGTCTCCTCGCCCGGCGCTCGCGCCCCGTCGGCTCCGGGCGCTCCGGCGGCACCGGCCCCGCATACGCGCCACCCCTCCAGCGCGCCACGGAAGGCGGCCAGCGCGCGGTCGGCGGCGCGGTCGGCGTGGGCGTCCTCCTGGTCGGCGATGGCCAGGCAGCGCAGCACCGGCCACCAGTCGCTGATCTCGATGGCGCGTTCCCAGCTGCGGACGGCCTGCGAGCGGTCTCCGGCATGCCACTGTGCGACACCGAGGTGGTACTTCAGGTGCGGGTCGACGAGGACGTCGGCGTCGGCGGTCTCCAGCAGTTCACGCCAGTTCCGGGAGACCAGCGAGGGGCCGGGCGGCTGGGCGCGCTCGGGGGCGGGGAGGGCGCCGGAGCGCAGCAGTTCGCGCCACGGGTGCTGGTCCGCGCCGAGCGTCGCCGGGACGAAGGGCGTGCCCGGCAGGACGTATCCGCCGCGCTCCACCTCCAGCGCGCCCCAGCCCGAGCCGGTGGCCAGGGACTCCTTCGGCTCGGCGTCGGCGAACGGCAGCCAGGCGGCGTACGCGGCGTCCACGTCGGCTCGCGGCAAGGCGGCTTCGAGCCGCTGGGCGACCTCGTCGCGGGCGCCCGCCCAGTCCGCCCCGTGCACGGCGGCGGGGTCGGCCGCCAGCGGCCCGTAGGCCTCCAGCCAGCTGAACTCCTCTTCCGCGCCGAGGCGTACGTGCTCCAGCTGTGTGCGGGCCAGTCCCGCCTGGATCTCGGCGTACCCGCCGGTGCCGGGCTCGGTGAGCCAGCGCTGCCAGCGGCGGCCGCCGTCGCCCGCGCCCCACAGGAACAGCTTCCGGCCGCGCAGCAGGTCGGTCGAGGTCTGCACCAGGCCGCGGCCTTCGGCGTCCAGCGAGGTGATCCAGCGCCGGGTGCCGTCGGGCACGTCGTAGAAGTAGTCGGCGACGTACTCGCCGCGCAGCGGGTAGGTGCGGTCCGCGCCCTCCCACTCGGGCACGGTCACGCGCCGCAGGGCACGCTCGTAGCCGAACTGCCAGGCGGTGTCGGCGGGGGCGAGGACGCGCGTGTGCTCGTCCTCGGGGACGGCGATGTTGGACCACCAGTAGACGGGGGCGGGATGCGGATGCGGGTTGCGTACCCGCACGCCCACGTACAGGAAGTCGGAGCCGTCGGGGAGCCAGAGGTCGACCTGGAAGGGCAGGTCGCGCAGCCGCTCCCACTCCCACAGCCGCAGCATCTCCCCGCCGTCGGGCGCGGGCACCCGGGCGGCGTGCAGGGGGGCGCAGGACAGGGTGGTGTGGCCGGTGGCGCCGATGTTCCACTCGATGCCGCCGGAGAACCAGGCGCCGTTGAGCGCGAAGTCCGCGGGCTGGAAGACCGGGTTCCGGTAGAGGAGTTCCCGCCCGGTCGCCTTGTGGACCAGGGAGTACACCCGGCCGCCGAGGCCGGGCAGCACGGTGGCGCGCAGCCGGTCGTTCTCGATCACGATCGCGTCGATGCCGGCGGGGGCGCGCTCGCGCGTGTAGGCGTCGCGGAGCCGGGTGGGCAGGACCGAGCGCAGCGGTTCGTACGCGACCTGCCTGGCCATCTGGTCGGGCAGCCGCGCGCGCACCTCGTCGTCGATGTGGTGGACCTCGTCCAGCGGGCGCAGGGCGGGCAGCGGGTTCTCCGGTCCCAGCGGCGCGGCGGGAAGGGTCAGGGTGATACGTCGCACGCTCGTTGCCACAGCTGCCTCACTCAGTCCTTCGCCTGGGGCCACCTCGGCTGTGGCGACCGTCCGATGACCATGGAACAGGGTGAAAGCCCCGCTGAACAGGGGCTCCCTCGGTCAGAGTTACGCCAAAACGATCACTGGAGGCGGACACCGGCGGCGGACACCGGGAGAGAGCGAGGTAAGGTGACCCTAATCTTTTAGGAGTTCTTTGCCTGCCCCGCCAGCACCTGTCCACATTCCGGAGGTCTTGCCGATGCCCGCGCCCGCCCCACCGACCGGCGCGCCCAGGCGTCCACCGCGCATTCCGCGCCCCGCACCAGTCCCCCGGGCCGACAGCCCCAGGATCGCGGCGCTGGGGCGGCGGCCGGACGCGGAGGCGGTAGCCGGGTTCTGGCGGGAGACCGCCGCCGAGGGCACGCCGCTCGTCGAGCCGGACCCGCTGGGCAGCGCGGACCACGCCGTCGTCACCTTCCTCTGGCGCGGCACGCAGGCGACCCGCGCCGTCATGGTGCTGCCCAACAAGGTCGTGGACCCCCGCGACATGGACCGCAACCTGATGACGAGGCTGCCGGGCACCGACATCTGGCATTGGTCGCTGCGGATGCGCCGCGACTGGCGTGCGACGTACGCGCTGTGCGTGGACGAGGGGCAGCCCACGGAGCAGGGCACGGCGCCGGGTCCTGCCGAGCTGACGGGCCCCGCCTACGCGCGGTGGCTGCGCGGCCAGGGCCGCCCCGACCCGCTCAACCGCAGGACGCTGCCGCGCCGTTGGGGTGGCGAGCCGCAGTCCGTCGTGGAGCTGACCGGCACGCCGGGAGCAGCCGACTGGGAGCCGCGTGCCGAGGCCCCGGCGGGCGCGGTCTCGGTCCACCTGGTCCGCAGCGGCGTCCTCGGCAACGAGCGGCGGGTGTGGGCCTACACACCGGCCGGGTACGTGCCCTCCGCCGGGCCTGCGGAAGCTGACGAGACCGCCGGTCCCGGTGAGAACGGCACGACCGCCGAACCCGCCGGGCAGGAGGGGCTTCCCGTTCTCGTCCTCTTCGACGGGGAGATGTGGCAGCCGCAGCTGGGCGTGGCCACGCTGCTCGACAACCTGATCGCGGACGGCCGGATTCCGCCGCTGGTCGCGCTGCTGCCCGAGTCGCTCGGCAACGAGACCCGGTGGGACGAACTGGCCTGCGACGACCGGTTCGTGGACTTCCTCACCGATGAGCTGCTGCCCTGGGCGGCAGGGCGCTGGCCCGTCACCTCCGAGCCCGCGCGCACCGTCCTCGCGGGGCAGAGCCTGGGCGGCCTGATGGCCGCGCACGCCGCCCTGCGGGCACCGCACCGGTTCGGCAACGCGCTCGCCCAGTCCGGCTCCTTCTGGTGGCCGGACGGGCCGGACGAACAGTGCTTCGCCTCGCTGGTCGCGGCGGCCCCGGAGCGCCCCGCGCACCCTGTGCGTCCCGTGCGCTTCTGGCTGTCGGCGGGCGAGCAGGAGTGGGTGCTGCTGCCCGCCAACCGGCGGCTGCCCCAGGCGCTGCGGGCGAAGGGCCACACCGTCAGCTACCGGGAGTTCAACGGCGGCCACGACTATCTGTGCTGGCGCACCGAGCTGGCGGACGGCCTGGTCGCCCTGTTCGGCGACGGGCCGGCACGCTCCGGCGGGGAGAACTGACCTCCTCCCTGGCCCCGGCTGACCCCGGCTGACCCGGGCCGGCCCCCGGCTCTGGTCAGTCCGCCGGCTGGCTGAAACGCAACTGGTTGCCGAACGGGTCGAGCACGGTGACCGAAAGACCGACCTCGTCCTCCTCCAGGCCCGGGTTCAGCTGCGGGTAGTCCTTGGCGAGCAGCTCGGTGTGCAGCTCCCGCACGCCGTCGAGTTCGATGTAGACGACCGTGCCCGGGGTGCCGTCCCCATGGTGCTCCGACAGGTGCAGCACGAGAGACCCCCGGGACACCTGGGAGTACAGGGGCGTTCCGTCGCCCAAGCGGTGCTCCCAGTCCACGGCGCAGCCCAGGTACCCGACGTAGAACGCGTGGGCCTTGGCCCGGTCGAAGATCCGCATCACGGGCACGGTGCGACGGAAGGCAACAGTCATGCCTTCACTGTGCCCCCTGCGCGGCCCGCGCGGGTCATTTCGACGGTGATGGCCCAGCGTTCGTGATCGCGCCACGCGCCGTCGATGTACAGGAAGTCCGGCGAGAAGCCCTCAAGGCGGAAGCCGAGCCGCTTCACCAGCGCCAGCGACCGGTCGTTGCCGGGCTGGATGTTGGCCTCAAGCCGGTGCAGCGCCAGCGGGCCGAAGGCGTACGCGATGACGAGGCCGAGTCCCTCCGTCATCAGGCCACGGCCCGCCGCGTGCGCGAACGCCCCGTAGCCGAGCGCCCCGCACTGGAAGGCGGCGCCGACGATGTTGTTGACCGTGATGAACGCGGCGATCCGGTCCGTCTCCCGGTCGCAGACCACGAAGCCCTCCCGGCCGGGTTCCTCCAGCCGTCCGGCGTAGCGCGCGAACTCCGCACCGGTCGTCGGCGGGAACAGCCACGGCCGGTGCAGCGCGACGCTCCGCCGCGCGGCCAGGGTGAACTCCTGCTCATCGCCCCTGCCGAGGTGGCGGATGGCGGTGCGCTCACCGTGCGCGAGGTACCCGGCGGCGGCGGGGGGCCGCGCACCGGAATCGGCGGTGCCGGTCATCCGGGGCCCGGGACCCGGTTCGTCAGGCGGTGCGGCAGACCGTGCGGCAGGCATCGGCTCATCGTACGAAGCGGCTCGCCGCGCTGCGAGCCGGGGGAGGCAGCGCCCCCGTACCGCCGCACCACCCGCGCTCTCACCGGAGCCCTGACGGCTGTCTCCACGGCTGTCTCCACGGCTGCCTCCACCACCGCTCTCCCAGCCGTCGTCACCGCCGTCCTCACCGCCGTCTGAAGAGGTACGCCCCGCACAGGCCGCCGATGACGGCCATCGCCCCCAGCGCCAGCCACAGGGGCATCGTGACCTCGGGGATCAGCAGCCGGATCTTGACCTGGCGGGTGTTCTCCACGATGAAGACCACCGCGAGGACCGCGACCACCATCAGGGTGATCTTGCCGGGGGTGAGCAGCCCGCCCTGGCCTCCACCGGTTTTCTGGTTCTTGGGGCTCATTGGCTGGACCCTTCCGTCGGAACTCGGCCGCCCCCCTGGGTCCAGCATGGTCGGCTGGGCGGCGCGCGCATCCTTTCGGGCCTAGGTCTGGACTGTCCGGGTGACGTCGGCGGTGTGGAGACCGGCGGCCGCCCAGGCGGCGGCGTAGCCAGGCCGTACGGGAATGTCCGCCAGCGTCCAGCGGCCGACCGGGGACGGGCGCGGCCCCGAGCCGACGTAGGTCACCGACAGGTCCTGCGACAGCCCGGTGCCGATCCCCTTCAGATACGCCTCCTTGCGCGTCCAGCAGCGGGCGAACGCGGTGGGGCGGTCGGCCCAGGGCAGCGCCGACAGCTCGGCGTACTCGCGCGGGTGCAGGCCGGGGGCGATATCGGCGACCGTCCTGGCCGACTGCACCCGCTCCACGTCCGCGCCCACCGGGGTACCGGCGAAGGCGAACAGCACCAGGTCACCCGCGTGGGAGAGGGAGAAGTGCAGCGGTGCGCCGGGGACGGCGGGGCGGCCGTGCGGGCCGCCGCAGCCGGGGCACGCCTCACGGGTGAACGGCACGGCCGCCGGGTCCTGGCCGAGGTAGCCGCCGAGCAGCTGCCGCAGTGCCACGTGCGCCGCCGTGTAGCGGTCGCGGTCGGCGGGCCGCAGGAAGCGCGCGGCGCGCTCCCGCTCCGTGTCGTCCAGGACCGCGACGGGCGGCCCGTCGCCCGCCGCCTCCGTCCACGCGGCGACGCTCAGCAGCCACAGCCGGGGGGCTCCGCCGTCGGCCCACAGCGCGCCGGGGACCTCCGTGGGAAGCGGATCACGGCCGAAGACGCTGGGCTCGCCCGTACCGGCCGACCCGGCCGCCACCGGCGGGCCCGGGATGCGTGCGGCGTCCCCGATCCCGGGGTCGACGGCCGTCATCGGCCGGTGGCCGCGCGCGGCGTGCGGGCGGCTTCGCCCGGCCCGCTCGGCGCCGGAAGGGACCGCCCCGGCGCGGCCGGGTCGTCCAGGTCTGCGCCGCATGGCGTGTCTACGTTCATCTGCCCCGCTCCTCCTGCCGGTTCGGCCGCGCTGCCCGCGCGCTCACCCCCGAGACGGCCGGGTCCCCGGCCCGGCGGATCTGCCGCTACGGCTCGTCCGCTGGGCCGGGTTCCCCGCCGGATCAGGTGCTCCGCTGGTCCAGGTGCTCCGCGACAGCGGCCGCCACCACGCTGATGGGTCCCGGCTGGGTCAGCTGCGGATGCAGGCAGTCGATGTCGTGGTTGATCACGCTACCCGTGACGTACGGCTTCCAGGCGTCGCGTGTCAGCCAGTCCTCCGGTCGTGGCGCTGTCGCCGTGAAGAACAGCACGTCACCGTCGAAGGGCCGGTGGTCGTGCCGGCGCATCAGCGTCGCGTTGTTGACGACGATGCCGACGACGGCGGAGAGCGTGTAGTCCGGCAGGCCGGCGAGCGCGCTGCCCTCGCGGCGCAGCGTGGTGAGCACCTGCTCGTGGGTGGGGTTCTCCCCGGGCTCGACGTCGAACCCGGCCATCCGCAGGAGCGCGCGCGGCGCGTCCGCCTCGGCGGGGACGGCCTGTCCCCGCCACTGGTCGGAGGGGTAGGCGTCCATCATGGCGAGGAGTTCGACCTGCTCCCCCGCTTCCTGGAGGAGTACGGCGATGGTGTGCGCGATGACGCCGCCGACCGACCAGCCGAGCAGCCGGTACGGGCCGTGCGGCTGTACGGCGCGGATCTGGGCCAGGTAGTCCTCGGCCATCTCCTCCATGGTCGTGGGCAGTGGTTCCGGCGCCGTCAGGCCGCGGGCCTGGAGCCCGTACACCGGCTGGTCGGGGCCGAGCGGGGCCAGCAGCCCCGTGTAGCACCAGCTGATGCCGCCCGCCGGGTGCAGGACGAACAGCGGCCGTCGGCTGCCGCCCGCGCGCAGCGGCAGCAGCACGCCCAGCGCGTCGTCGCCCGCGCCGTCGCCCCGTTCGCCGTCCCCGGCGTGCAGCCGGTCGGCGAGCGCCGCGGGGGTGGGCGCCTGGAAGAGGGCGCCGAGGGCGAGTTCGGCGCCGAGGGTGTCCCTGAGGGCCGCGACGAGCCGGATGGCCAGCAGCGAGTTGCCGCCGAGGTCGAAGAAGCTGTCGTCGACGCCCACTTGCGGCACACCGAGCACCTGGGCGAACAGCCGGGTGACGGTCTCCTCCTGGTGGCTGCGCGGCGCACGGCCCTCGCTCGCGGCGGCGGCCGGGGGCGCGGGCAGCGCCTTGCGTTCCAGCTTGCCGTTGGGGCTCAGCGGGAAGTCGTCCAGCACGAGGATGGTGCTCGGCACCATGTAGTCCGGCAGTGCCGCCGCGAGCCGGGCGCGCAGCGCGGCGGGGTCGAGGGCCGCAGGGGCGGCGGCCCCCGCGTCGGCCGGATCAGAGCGGTCGGCTCCAGCGGCGGCATCCGCCAGGGCCGACCGCCCAGTCTGGGGCGGGGTCCCGGCGGCGTGCGCCGGGCCCCGCTCGTCGGGGTGCGGGTCCGTGTCCGCTTCGCCATCGGGCCCACCGGGGCCGGCCGCCGCGGCCGTCACGTAGCCGACGAGGCGCTGGTCACCGGGGCGGTCCTCGCGGACCAGCACGCAGGCCGCCGCGACGCCGTCCTGAGCGGCCAGCGCCGTCTCGATCTCACCGAGTTCGATGCGCAGGCCGCGCAGCTTCACCTGGTGGTCGGTGCGGCCCAGGTACTCCACGGCGCCGTCCGGCAGCCAGCGCGCGAGGTCGCCGGTGCGGTACATGCGGGCGGCGGCGCCGCCCTTCCCGCCGGGAGCGTCCTCGGCGGCGAACGGGTCGGTGACGAAGCGGGCCGCGGTCAGCTCCGGCCGCCCCAGGTACTCCGTCGCGAGCTGCGCCCCGGCCAGGTACAGCTCGCCGGGGATGCCGGGCGGGCAGGGCTGGAGCGCGGCGTCGAGAACGTAGAGCCGGGTGTTCCAGACGGGCTTGCCGATCGGCACGGGACCGCTCTCGCCGGGCTCGCACGGGTGGTACGTGACGTCGACGGCGGCCTCGGTCGGCCCGTACAGGTTGTGCAGGGGAACGCCCGGCAGCAGCCGGTGGAAGTCCGTCACGGTCTCCCGGGCCAGTGCCTCACCGCTGCAGAACACCCGGCGCAGTCCGGCGCAGTCCGCCGCGCCTGGCTCGGTGAGGAAGACCCGGAGCATGGACGGCACGAAGTGCACGGTGGTGACGCGCTGTTCGCTGATGGTCCTGGCCAGGTAGGCCGGGTCCTGGTGGCCACCGGGATCGGCGACGACGAGCGTCGCGCCTTCCCGCAGCGCCCAGAAGAACTCCCAGACGGAGACGTCGAAACCGGACGGGGTCTTCTGGAGCACCCGGTCGTCCGGTGCCAGCGGGTAGGTGGCCTGCATCCAGCGCAGCCGGTTGTCGATCGCGGAGTGCGGGACGACGACGCCCTTGGGGCGCCCGGTGGAACCGGAGGTGTAGATGACGTACGCGGGGTGCTGCGGGGTGAGCGCGCGACCCGGGTCGGTGCCGGGGTAGCGCGCCAGTTCCGCCCGCAGGTCCGGGTCGTCCAGGACGAGCAGCGGCAACGCGGTGGGCGGCAGGCCGTCCTGGGTCGCGCTGTCGGTCAGCACGCACACCGGGGCCGCGTCATCCAGCGTGTAGGCGAGCCGGTCGGCCGGGTAGTCCGGGTCGAGCGGCAGGTAGGCGCCGCCCGCCTTCAGCACGGCGAGCAGCGCGACGACCAGGTCGACCGAGCGCGGCAGCGCGACGGCGACGAGCGCGCCGGGGTGCACGCCGAGCGCTGTCAGCCGCCGGGCGACGCGGTTGGCGCGGGCGTTCAGCTGGCCGTAGGTCAGGGCGCTGTCACCGAAGACGAGCGCGGTGGCGTCGGGGACGCGGGCCGCGCGTGACTCGATCGGGCCGATGAGGGTGGTCGGCGGGACGGGCGTCGCGGTGTCGTTGAACTCGCCGAGGACGAGTGCCCGCTCGTCGTCGGTGGCGATGGACAGGCCGCTGAGCGACGCGTGCGGGTCGGTGCCCGGGGCGGCGACACGGGCGAGGAGGTGCAGGAACCTGTCCTGGTGCGCGGCGAGTTCGGCCTCCCCGTACAGCTGGGGGTTGCCGTCGTAGTCGATGCGCAGGCCGGTGCCGTCGGTGCGGTCGTAGATGTTGACCGTGAGGTCGTCCACGGGCCCGGTGGACAGGTTGTGCGCGTCGGAGCCGGCACCGGCGAAGGTCAGTCCGTAGTCGAACGGCATGACGTTGATCAGCGGGCCGACGAGCGCGCGGCCCTCGCCGAGCAGCCCGAGGTCGCGGCGGATGTCCTCGTAGCGGTAGCGCTGGTGGCGGCGGACGGCCCGGATGCCGAGGACGACCTGGCGGACGAGTTCGGCGAAGGTGGCGTCCGGGGTGACGGTCAGCCGCAGCGGCAGGACGTTCATGACCATGCCGGGGACGCGGAGGGCCGCTGAGCCCATGCGGCCCATCATCGGCAGCCCGAGGACGACGTCGTCGCTGTTGGTGGCGCGGGAGACGTACAGCGCCTGGGCGGCGAGGAGTACGTCGGGCCAGGTGGCGCGGAGCGAGGCGGCGAGCGTACGCAGCCGCTCGGTCTCCTCGGGGCCGAGGCGGCTGGTGCGGCGCACGAAGGTGCGGGCGGGCAGCGCGGAGCGTCCGGCGAGGCTCGGCGCCTCGGGCAGGTCGAGCGGGCCCACCGCGCCCGGCGCGCCGTCCGCGACACCCCCGTTCACGCGTTCGTCGGTCTCCTGCGGCTTGCCGCCGAACTGCTCGGTCCAAAAGGCCCGGTCGCGGGCGGAGAGCTCGCTGTCGCGGTAGGCGCGGTCATCGGCCACCAGGTCGGTGAGCCGCCCGAAGGGGCTCGGTCCTGGCTCGGTGCCCGCGTCGAGGGCGGTGTAGACCTCGGCGACGCGGCGGGCCAGCAGGGAGTAGCCGTAGCCGTCCATGACGGCGTGGTGGACGCGCTGGTACCACAGCCAGCGTGCGTCGCCGACGCGGAACAGCCCGTGGGTGAACAGCGGGCCACTGGCCAGGTCGAAGGGCTCGGCGAGGTCGGAGCGCATCCAGCCGAGCGCGGTCGCGTCCGGGTCGCCCTGATCCCGCAGGTCGGCGGCGTGCAGCGGGAAGCCGTGGCCGGGTGGCTCGATCGGGATGGGTTCCTGCCGTGGCCCGTCGGGGCCCTCGGTGACGCGTACGCGCAGCGCGTCCGCCTCGCCGACCGTGCGGTGCAGGGCCTCGGCGAATGCCGCGGGGTCCACGTCGCCGTGGATCTCGATGTACTCGGCGGTGTTCTGGGCCGGGCTGCCGGGGTCGAGGGCCTGCGCGAACCACATGCCCGACTGGGCGGCGGTCAGCGGGAGCCCGGCCTCGTGTCCGGTCGTGCCGCGCTCCCCACCGGATTCCGCCGTGCCGCCGCCCGGCATGGCCGGGTCGAGCAGTGCGGTCATGCCGTGGCCCCCAGCAGTGGTGCCCATCGCTCGATGGCGGGCTCCTCGGCGAGGTCGACGAAGGTGACCTCGACGCCGTGGTCACGGCGCCAGCGTTCGACGAGGGCCATGACCCGGACGGAGTCGAGGCCGTAGTCGACGAGGTTCTCGTCGTCGGGGATGTCCGCCGGGTCCTCGCCGAGCACGTCGGCGACGTCGGCGCGGATCTGGTCCATGGTGAGTGCCATCGCGGTTACTTCCCCTCGAAGATCGTGCCGGTGGTGGTGACGACGGCGCACTTGGCCGCCGCGTAGCGCAGTGCCATCGCGTGGTCGGCCGCGGAGAAGTCGGCGACCGCGTCGGCCACCACGAAGGACTGGATGTCGCGCATCCACGCGTCGCAGGCGCTCAACAGCACGCCGATGTGGGCGTACACGCCCACGATGACCAACTGGTCGCGCCCCTGGGCCGCCATCCGCTCGGCGAGGTCGGTCCGGACGAACGCGCTGTACTTCCACTTGGTCACCACGGTGTCACCGCCGCTGGGCGCGACAGGCGCGGCGATGGCCTTGGCGTGCTCGTCGTCGGGCAGCCCAGGACCCCAGAAGTCCTGCTGGAGACCGCGCTCCCGCGCGCTCTGGCCGCCGGGCTGCGCGGAGTACACCACCGGGACGCCGAGCCGGTCGCAGTCCTTCTTCAGCTGGGCGACGTTGGCCAGGAGCTCGGTGACCGGTGAGGCGTCCTGGTCGAACGCGGACAGGAAGTAGTTCTGCAGGTCGTGTACGAGCAGTACCGCGCGGCTCGGGTCGGCCGTCCAGCCGACCTTGTTGGCGGGCAGGTCGGCCGCGGTGGGCATCGGGTACGGCTCGATGGCGGGCAGTGCCATGACGGAGTGGCCTTTCGGGGCTACGGGGCGGTGCGGGTGGAGCCGGCCGCGCTGGACGGAGGCGGCGCGGTCAGGGCGGTGGCGGGCTAGGACGTCGGCGCTTCGGCGGGCTCGCCGCCTCCGGACGGCACCGTGGCCGAAACGGTGGTCGGCGCCGTCTCGCCGCGCTCGGCGAGCTGGGCGGCGATGGCCGCACGCAGGTCCTTCTTGCTGACCTTGCCGACGCCGGTCTGTGGGAAGGCGTCGACGAACTCCACCCGGTCGGGCACCTTGTACGCCGCGAGTCCCCGTTCCCGTACGAACTTCTTGACCGCGATGGGCCGCACCGGCTCGGCGCCCGCGCGCAGTACGACGTACGCGCAGGTCCGCTCGCCGAGGTAGGCGTCGGGCATGGAGACGACCGCGACGTCGTGCACGGCGGGGTGGGCCAGGATGTGGTTCTCGATCTCCTCGGCGGCGACTTTCTCGCCGCCCCGGTTGATCTGGTCCTTGGCCCGGCCCTCGACCACGAGGTAGCCGTCGTCCGTCATGCGCACCACGTCGCCGGTGCGGTAGAAGCCGTCGGCGGTGAAGGCGGTGGCGTTGTGCTCGGGGGCCCGCCAGTAGCCGCGGATGGTGTACGGGCCGCGGGTGAGGAGGTGGCCGGTCGCACCGGGCGGCACGTCCTTGCCGTCGTTGTCGACCACGCGGATCTCGTCGTCAGGGGAGATCGGGCGGCCCTGTGTGGTGACGATGGTTTCCTCGTCGTCGTCCAGGCGCGTGTAGTTGACCAGCCCCTCCGCCATGCCGAAGACCTGCTGGAGGGTGCAGCCGAGGGCGGGCCTGACCCGGCGTGCGGCTTCCTCGCTGAACTTCGCGCCGCCGACCAGCAGCACCTGAAGGCTGGACAGGTCGTGTTCACGCCGCTGCGCCGCCTCGGTCCAGGCGATGGCCAGCGGTGGCACGAGGCCGGTGAGGGTGACCGACTCGCTCTCGATGAGCGGGAACGCCACATCGGGGCTGGGCTGCGGGCTGAGCACGACGCGGGCGCCCGCGTACAGCGCGCCGAGGGTGCCGGGCGAGCTGAGCGGGAAGTTGTGGGCGGCGGGCAGCGCGCACAGGTAGACGCTGTCCTGGTCGACGCCGCAGATCTCGTTGGAGCCCCACAGCGAGTAGATGTAGTCGTCGTGGGTGCGCGGGATGAGCTTGGGCACGCCCGTGCTGCCGCCGGAGAGCTGGAGGAAGGCGAGGTCGCCGGGGGCGGGCGGGTCGGCGATGGCGACCGGCTCGGCCGGTACGTCGGCGAGCGGGGTGTGCTCCCCCGCCGCCCCGGCGACGAAGACATGCCGCAGCGTGGGGACCTGGCCGCTGACCTCGCTGGCGAGTTCGCGGTAGTCGAAGCCGCCGTGGGCGTCGGGGATGACGTACGCGGCGGCCTCGGTGAAGTCGCAGAAGTACCGGATCTCCGTCGCGCGGTGCGCGGGCAGCGCGAAGACGGGCAGCGCGCCGATCCTGAAGAGCGCGAACATCACCTCGAAGAACTCGGCGATGTTCGGGAGCTGGAGAACGACCCGGTCGCCCTTGGTGATGCCCCGGGCGAGGAATCCGGCGGCGAGCCGGTCGGCGCGCTCGTCGAGCTCCGCGTAGGTCCAGCGGCGCCCGTCCGGCGCGGAGCCGTCCGGCGCCGGGGCCGGGTCCACGACGGCGACCCGGGCGGGGTGCTCGGCGGCGCGGTCGCGCAGCATCTGCCCGAACGTCTCACCACGCCACCACCCGGCGGCGCGGTAGCGCTCGGCGAACTCACTCGGCCAAGTCGGCGTGCTCACTGGTCAACCCCCACCGCGTGCAGGAACGTCTGGAACTTCGCGCCGGTCTCGGCGGTCTCCGCCTCCGGCGTGGAAGCGGCGACGACCCCGGCCCCGGCGAACAGCCGCAGGGTGCGCCCCTCCGCCTCGGCGCAGCGGATGGTGACGACCCAGTCGCCGTCGCCGTTGGCATCCTCCCAGCCCACCATGCCCGTATACAGCCCGCGGTCGAAGGGCTCCAGCTCGCCGATGACCTCGCGGGCCAGGCCGGTCGGCGCACCGCACACGGCCGGGGTGGGGTGCAGGGCGCTCGCCAGCTCCAGAGCGGAGGCGGTCCGGCCGCCGTCGGCGATGAGGTCGCCGGTGAGGGTGGTGGACAGGTGCCACATGCTGGCGGTGCGGACGAGGGTGGGCCGCTCGGGCGCGGTGAGCGTACGGCAGAAGGGGGCGAGGGCGGCGCGTATCGCGTCCACGACGACGGCGTGTTCGTGCAGGTCCTTCTCGGACTCCAGCAGCGCGGCGGCGCGGCGGACGTCTTCGGCGAGGTCGGTGCTGCGGGGCGTGGAGCCCGCCAGCGGGTTGGTGACGAGCCTTCCGCCACGCCGGGAGATGAGGAGTTCGGGACTCGCGCCGAGCAGGGTCCGGTCGGCGCCCTCACCCGCGGCGCCCGGACCGGCCGGTACGGCGAAGGTGTAGCCGCCGGGGTCGCGGCGTGCGAGCCGCTGGAGCATGGCGGGCAGGTCCAGGGGCTCGGCCGACGTCAGTTCCAGGGTCCTGGCGAGGACGACCTTGCCGAACTCCCCGCGCCGCATGCGCTCGACGGCGGCCGCCACGGCCGCCCCGTACACCTCGGGCGCGGGAACCGGCGTGACGTCCCAGCCGGTGTCCTCGGGCGCCGTGACGGGCAGCGCGATCAGCGGGTCCTCGGCGAGCGGCGGCGCCCAGCGGGCGGCTTCGGGCACGGCGAGGACGGCGGGGGCCGACTGGTCGAAGGGGACGGCGCCGACGACGAGCGGGGCGCGGTTGCCCGCGGCGGTCTCGGCGGCCAGCGTCTCGGCGACCCGCACCGGCAACGGCCGGTCGTCGTGCGGTACTTCGGCGCGCACGCCGTGGGTGAGCAGGGTGCGGGTGGGTGAGGCGAAGAAGCGCGCGTCGCCCGGGGTGTAGGCGTCGAGCAGTGCGGTCGCCGCGCCCACCGACTCCGCGTCCACCACGCGGGCCTGGGGCGCGAGGGAGGCGGCGCGGGTGATGACACGGGCGGGTCTCACGCGCCCCCGGTTCTCCGTGCCCGGACCGGTTTCGCCGCTCTGGCCTCGCGCGGCGTGCGCCGCGCCGCTGTCAGCGGCGGTGGCCTGCCGGCCCGACGTTCCGGGTATCGGGCTTTCGGCGACCTCGCGTGCCGTCGTCACCTGGTACTCCATTCCTCCGGTGCGATGGCACCGGTTCACGGTGAGAATGAGGGCCCGGCCTGGGGCTGCTCGCGCGCCCTTCATGGCCTCGGGCGGGGCAGCCGCCTGGTGACGGCGCCCCTTTGGACCGGGCGTACGGGCCGGTACGGGTCCGTACGCGCCGACGCGGCCCGGTCAGGCGCGCAGGGTGGCGCCGCCGTCCACGTACAGGTCGTGCATCGTGATGTGGCGTGCCCGGTCGGAGACGAGGAAGGCGACCGCCTCGGCGATGTCGGACGGTTCGGCGATCCGGCCCAGCGGGATGCCCACCCGGTAGGAGGCGGGGTCGCCGTCGATGACGCGCAGCGGCGCCTGCGCGTCGGTCCACAACTGCCGTTGCATGGCGGTGTCGGTGGAGCCGGGCGAGACGACGTTGCAGCGCACTCCGCTGCGGGCCAGCTCAAGCCCCAGGCACTTGGTGAACATCGTGGCGGCGGCCTTGGAGGCGGCGTAGGCGGCCATGCTCGTACGCGGCACTCCGGCCGCGTTGGAGCCGACGGTGACGACACATCCGGAACGGCGCTCGCTCATGCGCCGGGCGACGGCCCGGCAGGTGTGGAAGACGCCGGTGGTGTTGACGGCGAAGGTGTCGCTCCAGTTGTCGTCGGTCAGGTCGACAACCGGCGAAGGGCGCAGCATTCCGGCCACGTTGACGAGGATGCCGATCGGGCCGAGGGTGGCCTCCACGGTGTCGATCACCGTCTCGACGGCGGCGCTGTCGGTGACGTCGGCGGCGTGTGCGACGACCCGGTCGGCGCCGTACTCCTTCTCCAGCACCTCGATGCCCTCGGGACTGCGGTCGAGAGCGGCGACCAGCGCACCCCGGTCGACGAGGGCCCGGACCACGGCCTCGCCTATGCCCTGCCCCGCGCCGGTGACCAGCGCGATCCGCCCGGAGAGTTCTGGCTGCTGCACGGTTGTCTTCCCCTCGACCTCATGGAACTTAGGCAAGCCTAACCTAGCACGCCCTACCCAAGGCCCCTGGTAGCGCCAGGTCAGGCCCCGCCCACATCAAGCCCGTCCGGCGCTTGAGGACAGCCTCAGCCCCGCAACAATCAGCCCGTCAAATCCGACCCGTCCATAACCAGCCCGTCCGGCGATTGAGGACGACACGTCAGCCAAAAACCACCGTCACAACACCGAGTCCACCCCAGCCAAACCAAGCCCGTCCGGCGCTTGAGGACACCCAGGACCCAGTTTGAGGTCACCTCAGATTGAGCGCGACCTCAAAAAAGGCCAGGCGGGGGGCAGCCCAGCCACAAAGAGCGTCCCCCACCCGGCAAAAGCGCTACGCGCCCATCGCCTTCTCAATGTCGTCCAGCACCGACATCGCCGCCAGCGACCCCCCAAGGCTCGTCCACTTCGAGCCGTCGATCTCGGTGACGTGACCGCCCTTGACCGCGTCCAGCTGCTTGTAGGCCGGCTTCTTCTTCAGGTCGCCGAAGAGGTCCGCGTCCTTGCCCTTGGAGGCGAGGGTGCCGATGAACAGCCAGTCCCCGTCGATCTGCTGGATGTCCTCGTCACTGATGGGCGTGGAGTGCCCGGCACCCTTCTTGTTCTGCAGGCCCGGCCGCTTGAAGCCGAGGTCCTTCAGCACGTCGCTGATGAACACGCCCTGCTGCATGACAGCGGTGCCCTTGCCCGAGTAGCGAGCCACGCTGACCGTCGAACCGGCGTTCTTCCCGAGGGACTTCTTCACCTCGCCGAGCCGCTTGTCGTATCCGGCGAGGAAGGTCTTGGCCTCCGACTGCTTGTTCAGCGCCTCACCGGTGAGGGTCAGCGCGGACTTCCAGTTCTTGTCCTTGCCGACGGTCACCACGGTCGGCGCGATGGCCCGCAGCTGCTTGAGCACCTGGCTGTCGGCGATCTGCCCGGCGAGGATGAGCTCCGGCTTCGCGGCGATGACCTTCTCCATGTCGGGGCCGGTGACGGCGCCGACGACGTCGATGTCCTTGGCCTTGCCCGCCAGGTACTCGGGGGCGCCCTTCTGGCCGCGGCCCGCGGTCAGGCCGACCGGCTTCACGCCGAGCGCGAGGGAGGAGTCCAGGTCCATCTCGCTGAGCACGACGACCCGCTTCGGCGCCTCGGGGATTCCCTTGACCGACTTACCCGTGGCGTCCTTGATGGTCCGTACGTCCTTGGCCTTGCCGCCCCCCTTGTCCGAACCATCCGAATCGTCCGAGCCACAGGCGGTGAGCGACAAAGCGGAGGCGAGCGCGACGGCGACCACGGCGGTCAGCCGGGTGCGGGCGGAACGGTGCGAGGACATCTGGTACTCCGAAGTGTTCAGGCGGTTACGGCATTTCCCGCGACCACGCATGGCGAACGGCGGGTGGACCTGGCGACCCACCCGATACTCCGATCGGACGTGAGGTTAGGCTACCCTCATGTCCGTTGCGCAAGAGGCCAGGCCTCCGATCGACGCGACGAGGCCCCCCGTGACCAGGCATCGCCCCACCCTGTGGGCCGTTGCCGCCCTGACGGCGGCCTTGCTCGCCCTGTGTCTGCTCTCCTTGCTGACCGGCTCAGGCAAGACGCCCATGAGCCGCGCGCTCGACTTCGTCCTCGGCGACCCGTCGGCCCGCGCCGACGCCGCGCTGCACCTCGCCGTCATCGACGTCCGGCTGCCGCGCACCATCGCGGCCGTCCTCGTCGGCGTCGCCCTCGGCGCCGCCGGGTGCCTGCTCCAGGCCGTGACCCGCAACCCGCTCGCCGAGACCGGGCTGCTCGGCGTCAACTCCGGTGCGGCGCTCGGAGTCGTCATCGGACTCACCTACTTCGACGTGGACTCCGCGTACGGCATCCTCGTCTGGGCCCTGACCGGTGGCATGGCGGCGAGCGCCATCGTGCTGCTGCTCGCCGCGTCCGGGCGGGCCGCCGCCTCACCGCTGCGGCTGGTGCTCGCCGGGTCCGCGCTGGGTGCCACGTTCCACGGGATGACCTCCTACGTCCTGCTCGGCACCCAGTCCACCTTCGACGTGTACCGCTACTGGACCATCGGCTCGCTGGCCGGAGTGGAGACCCGTACGGCACTGTCCATCGCCCCGCTGGTTCTGGCCGGACTCCTCATCGCCTTCGGTGCCAGCCGCCCGCTGTCCGCGCTGGCCCTCGGCGACGACAGCGCCCGCGCGCTGGGCCACCACCCGGGCCGCATCCGGCTGGTGGTCGCCGGGGCCGTCACCCTGCTCGCCGGGGCGGCCGTCGCGCTGGCCGGGCCGATCGCCTTCCTCGGGCTGCTCGCCCCGTACGCCGCACGGCTGGTCACCGGGCCGCGGCTGACCGCCCAGTTGCTGCTCTCCGCGCTGATCGCCGCGAACATCATGCTCTCGGCCGACATCCTGGCCCGGATCGTCATCCGACCCTGGGAGACCCCGGTGAGTGTGCTGCTCGCGCTGCTCGGCGGGCCGTTGCTGGTGTGGATCGCGCGGACCAAGGGCCTGCTGGGTCCCGGGGGATCGGGGGCGGGCGCGTGACGGCCCCCACCACCCCGCGGGTGACCCCGGCCCCCACCACCGCGCGGGTGACCCCGCTCGACAGTGTCGTGCTGCGCGCGGGCACCTTCTCCTGGCTCTTCCCCCGCCGCGCCGCGCTCGTCTCGGTGGGACTCTCGGCGGTGATCGCTCTCATCGTCGCGCTGGCCACGATGGCCAGCTCGACCGGCATGAGTGTGCGCGAGTCGCTGGACGGGCTGCTCGGCACGGGCGATCCGCTGACCGTGATGCTCGTTCAGGACTTCCGGCTGCCGCGCATCGTGGTCGGTCTGCTGGTCGGCGCCGCGCTCGGCGTCTCCGGCTGCCTCACCCAGACCCTGGCGGGCAACCGGCTCGCCACCCCCGATGTCATCGGCGTCAACGAGGGCGCGACCGCCGCCGTCGTCGCCTCCGTGGTGGGCAGTTCCACCGCGATGGTCGGCGACTGGTGGCTGGGACCGCTCGGGGCGGCCGGGGCGGCGGCGGCCGTCGTCCTGTTCGCGGGCGGCACCGGGACCCGCGGCTACCGGGTACTGGTCGTCGGCATCGGCGTGTCCACCGTCATCGGCGCGATCACCGACCTGGTGATGTCCCGCCAGAACGACAACACGGCGGGCGGCGTCTTCCTGTGGAGCGTCGGCAGCCTCAACGGCAGGGACTACGCCGTGGGCACACCGCTCGCGCTGTGCCTGCTGGTCCTCGTGCCGCTGGCGCTGGTCGCCGGCCGGCGCCTCGACGTGATGCGGTTCGACGACGACATGGCCGCCGCCCTCGGCCTCAACGTCCCGCTGCTGCGCGGCATCACGCTCGCGCTGGCGGTGGCCCTCGCCGGGGTCGCCGTCGGCATCGGCGGCCCCATCACGTTCGTCGCGCTGGCCTCCCCGGTCATCGCTTCCAAGCTGTACGGGCCGACCCGGGTGCCCGTCATCGGTTCGGCGCTGACCGGGGCGGCGCTGGTCGCCGCGAGCGACGCGCTGGGCCGCGTCGTCGCCCCCGTGGAAATCCCCGTCGGCGTCATCACCAGCGTGCTGGGCGGACCGTTCCTGCTGTGGGTGCTGTTCGGTGGCGGCGCCCCGTCGAGAAAGGCATAACCGTGGAACTCGTCGTCGAGCGGCTGAAGGCGGGCTACCCGGCGGGAGCCACCGGCAGGTCGGCCCCCGCCCACCTGGCCGTGCGCGGAGTGGACCTCACGATCGCGTCCGGTCAGGTCGTCGCGATCGTCGGCCCCAACGGCTGCGGCAAATCCACCCTGCTGCGCACCATGGCCCGACTGCACCAGCCGCACGCGGGCGCCATCCGGGTCGGTGACGACGACATCTGGAAGCTGCGCCAGCGGCAGGCCGCGCACCGCGTGTCCCTGCTCCCGCAGTCCCCGCAGGCCCCGGAGGCGGTCACCGTCGCCGGTCTCGTACGGTACGGACGCCACCCGCACCAGGGCCTGTTCCGGCAGTGGTCACGCGACGACGAGCGCGCGGTGCGGGCCGCCCTGACCGCCACCGGCGTGGACGGCCTCGCCCAACGCCGCCTCGACCAGCTCTCCGGCGGCCAGCGGCAGCGCTGCTGGCTGGCGATGGTCCTCGCCCAGGAGACCCCGATCGTCCTCCTCGATGAGCCCACCAGCGCGCTCGACCTCGGCCACGCCGTCGAGGTACTTGAGCTCGTCCGGGAGGTGGCCGCCGCCGGGCGCACCGTCGTGATGGTGCTGCACGACCTGACCAGCGCCGCCCGCTACGCCGACGTCATCGTCGCGATGCGTGACGGCGAGATCGTCGCGCACGGCCCGTCCCGCGAGGTCGTGGACGCCGCGCTGGTCCGCGAGTTGTACGGGGTGGACGCCGACATCCTGTCCGCACCGGGCGACGGCTCCCCTGTGGTCGTACCAGCGGCACGCGACCGGTCCCTGGCCGAGACCCCGGCTCCCACCGGCCCGGACGCCCCCGCCGACCTCCCTGCCCAGGGTGACGGCCCGGCCGCCCTCGCCGCCAAGGCCGCTGTCGGGGGCGCGACCGCCGAGTGACGGGCTAGGCGCGCCGGGGGGCGGGCTGGCCGCCCCCCCCCCAACTTCCCTACGGCACCAGCTCCACCGTCGGCACGCCCTCCGCGGCGAAGCCGAAGGTCTGCGCGTACAGCGAAAGCTCCGCCTCCAGCGCCCGGACGATGGTCTCGGCCCGGCGGAAGCCGTGGCCCTCGCCCTCGAAGGCGAGGTAGGCGTGCGGCACGCCCCGCCCGGCGACCGCCGTCAGGAACCGCTCGCACTGCGCGGGCGGACAGACCGCGTCGTCCAGCCCCTGCAAGAGCACGAACGGCGCCTTCAGCCGGTCGGCGTTGTGCAGCGGGGAGCGCTCCCGGTACAGCTCGGGGACCTCGCCGAACGGCCCGATCAGGCTTTCCAGGTACTGCGACTCGAAGTCATGCGTCTCATACGACGCCCAGCTCGCCAGGTCGAGTACGGGAAAGCTGATCGCGCCGCAGGCGTACAGCGTGCTGGTCGTCAGGGAGGCGGCGGTGGTCCAGCCGCCCGCGCTGCCGCCGCGGATGGCGAGCCTGCTCCGGTCGGCGGTGCCCTCGTCGGCCAGCGCCTCGGCGACGGCCGCGCAGTCCTCGACGTCGACCACTCCCCACTGTCCGCTCAACCGCTGCCGATACGCGCGGCCGTGCCCCGTGGAGCCGCCGTAGTTGACGTCGGCCACGCCGATGCCCCGCGAGGTGAAGTAGGCGATCTCCAGGCTGAGGGCGAGCGCGGAGCGCCCGGTGGGCCCGCCGTGCGCCCAGATGACGTAGGGCGGAAGCTCGCCTTCCGGGGCGCGGAATCTTAGGTTGCGCGGTGGATAGACGTGGGCGTGGATCTCCCGCCCGCCGGGCCCCGCGAAGGTGCGGCTGCCCGGCTCGGGGTAGTACGCCGGGTCGACGGCGTCGGTGTGCCCTGCGCCGATGACCCGCGCGTGTCCGGTGCGGGTGTCCAGCTCGATGACCTCGTGCCCGCCGCTGGGTCCGGCGCCGACGCCGATGACGCGCGTGCCGTCCACGGCGAGCGTCGGCGACCATTCGGTCCACGGTCCGACAGCGTCTACGGGGGCTACGGGCCGCCGCTCACCGGCGTCGCCCGCGCGCGGGTCGAGTATCCCCAGCGCGGTGGTGCCCTGACCGTGGATGACGGCGATCAGTCCGCTCGGCATCGGGGCGAACCACTGGAAGCCGACCTTCCACAGCGCCCCGGCGAACTCCTCCTCGGCCGGGCAGAGATTGACCGCGGCGCCGGTGTCCGGGTCGACGCTGTGCGGATTCCACCAGCCGCTGCGGTCGCTCGCCACGATCAGCGTCCCGTCGGCGGCCCATTCGGCCTGGCTGATGGATTCCTCGGGGCCACCGGCCAGGGTCCGCGCGCCGCGCAGCGCACCGGCGCCGTCCACCTCGGCGATCTTCAGCTCGGTACCTTCCCACGGCATCCGGGGATGGTCCCAGGCGATCCACACCGCCCGCCGCCCGTCCGGTGAGATCCGGGGCCCGGTGACGAACCTGTTCCGGCCGTCGGTGAGTTCCCTGACGGCCTCGCGGTCGTCGGCGGCGGAGCCGTCCAGCGGAACGGCCGCGATCACCCGCCGTACGTCGGTGGGCGCCGGCCCGGTGAACTCCTCAAGGACACACCACACCTCACCGCGCTCCGGCAGCAGCACCGGGTCCACCCAGCGCAGCCCGCCGCCGACCGGCGAGACGGGCGTGAGCGCCCTCGGCTCCGGATCGGCTGCGTCCGGCTCGCACACGTACAGCCGCTGGTCGTCGAAGTGCGCGAAGACGATGAGCGGGCCGCCACCCGCGCCCGCGGCCCCGGCCCACGGGAGGCCGCCGTACTCCATCACCCGGCTGCGGACGTTCCACGGCGGCGGCAGCACCGACTCCTCGGTCCCGTCGGCGCGCCTGCGGACCAGCGCGCGGCGGCCGCCCTCAGCGGGGCGCGGCGATGTCCACCACACCTCCTCGCCGACGGTGCCCACGTGCTCCGGGCGTCCTTCGTGTGCCGCGACCAGTGCGGCGTCGATGGGGGACCGCCAGGCGCCGTACGGGGCCGTGGACACCATCTCTTATGCCTCCCGCAGAAAGTGGTCGAGGACGCGGACGCCGAAGTGCAGGGCTTCCACCGGCACTCGTTCGTCCACGCCGTGAAAGAGCGCCGCGTAGTCGAAGCCCTCGGGGAGCTTCAGCGGCGAGAAGCCGTAGCCGACGACGCCGAGCCGGGAGAACTGCTTGGCGTCCGTACCGCCCGCCATGCAGTACGGCACGACGTGCCCGGCGGGGTCGAAACGCTCCACGGCGGCGCGCATCGCCGCGAACGTCGGCGAGTCCACCGGCGCCTGCAACGGCACACCCCCGTGGTGGTATTCCCAGTCGACGCCGGGCCCGGTCAGCTCGTCGAGGGTGGCGCTGAACTCCTCCTCGCCGCCTGGCAGCACCCGGCCGTCCACGAAGGCGGTCGCGCTGCCCGGGATGACGTTGACCTTGTAACCGGCGTCCAGCATCGTCGGATTGGCGCTGTTGCGCACGGTCGGCTCGACCAGCGCGGCCGCCGTGCCGAGCTGGTCGAGCAGCGCGTCCACGTCGAAGTCCTCGGCGTCCAGCTCGGCCTTGACACCGCAGAGCGCGGACAGCTCGGTCAGCGCCGCCCGGACCGTCGGCGTCAGCCGCACCGGCCACCGGTGATCGCCGATGCGGGCGACGGCCGCTGCCAGCCGGGTCACCGCGTTGTCCTTGTTGACCTTCGAGCCGTGCCCGGCCCGGCCCCGCGCGGTCAGCTTGAGCCAGGCCGTGCCCCGCTCCCCCGCGCCGATCGGATACAGCCGCTGGGTCCCCTCGGAGCCCGCTCCGGTGCCGTAGTAGGTGAAGGCACCGGATTCGCTGATGCCCTCGGTGCAGCCCGCGAACAAGTCGGCGTGCCGGTCGGCGAGGAACCCGGACCCCGCGACGGCGCTGTCCTCCTCGTCCGCGGTGAACGCGAACACGATGTCGCGGCGCGGCCGGAGCCCGGTCCGCTCCCAGGCCCTGACGACGGCGACCATCATCGCGTCCATGTTCTTCATGTCGATGGCGCCCCGGCCCCACACCACCCCGTCGCGGATCTCCCCGGAGAAGGGGTGCACGGCCCAGTCGGCGGCCTCCGCGGGTACGACGTCGAGATGGCCGTGGACGAGCAGCGCGGGCGCGCTGGGATCGGTGCCCTCGACCCTCGCGACCACGTTGGTGCGCCCCGGCGCGCCCTCAAGCAGGGCGGCCTCGACGCCCGCGTCACTGAGTCGCTCGGCGACATACTCGGCCGCGGGGCGCTCCCAGCACTCGCCGCCGCCCCGGTTGGTGGTGTCGATCCTGATCAGCTCGGAGGTGTAGCGCACCACCTCGTCGAGTGCCTGTCCGTCCAGCGGGCCGCTGTCCGTCATATCCGTCATCTGGTCCCCCGTTCAGCCATACTGCTCCTCCACCGCCGCCGACACGACGGTGGTGACCGCCTTGAAGCAGCGAATGCCCTCGTACATCGTCGGGGAGGTGTACGCCACCCGGCGCTCACCACGGCGCTCCACACCCGGCACCACGGTCGCGGCTCCCACCAGGTGTTCGGCGTCGAACTCCAGCTCCACCTCGTGCGGTCCGGCGCGCTCGGGACCGTGGCGCACGGCCAGCGACACCGCCTCACGCGCGGCGGCACGGATGTCGGCAGCCGTACGGGCCGGGGTGCGGCACACGGCGGCGTACCGCGAGACGTAGTCCTTGACCGCCACCGACCGGGCGCGGGGCGCGTAGCCCTTGGCGTCCTCGCAGGTGCGGTCGTCACCCGTGACGAGGACCACCGGCACTCCGTACTCGGCGACCACCAGCGAGTTCAGCAGGCCCTCACTGGCGCGCACACCGTCGACCCAGACTCCGGTGACGGTGTTGGCGAGATAGGTGTGCGCGAGCACGCCCTCGGTTCCCGCACCCGTGTGATACCCGACGAACGCGATGCCATGCACGTCACCGTGCTGGACGCCTTCCACCATGCTCAGGCTCTTGTGGCGGCCTGTCAGCAGCTGCGCGCGCTCATCGAGCCGCTCCAGCAGCAGGTTGCGCATCGTCCAGTGCGCCTCGTTGACGAGCACCTCGTCGGCACCGCCGTCGAGGAATCCGGTGACGGCCGCGTTCACGTCCGAGGTGAACAGCTCGCGGCAGCGCTCCCACTGCGGCGTGCCCGGCAGCACGTCGGCGGGCCAGGTCACGCCGGTGGCGCCTTCCATGTCCGCCGAGATGAGGATCTTCACCATGCACCAGTCCTATCGCAGGTGGGGTGCGGTACGCACGGGTCCTGACGCCTTTCGGCCGCACCAGTCTCACGTGCGGCGGCCGGATTCCCAACCCCCGCCGGGGCCTGGCGTCGCGCTGGGGCGGCGCACGGCACCGCCCCCTGGCGCGCCGTCCCCCGCGGTGCGCCGCTCCCTGCGACGGGTGTCGTTCGAGTGACACGGCGCGGCACACGCCGCGTTCGCGTGCCCACATGCCCGGCCCGCGCACATTCGATGCCATATTCGGCATATGTCATATTTTCCGCAGTGGTGTGGCCGTCCTTGTTCCGTCCTCGGCCTGGTGCTCGCGAGCCTGACCGTTCCGCTGGTCTCCGGCACGCTCGAGCAGGCTGACGCCCGCGCCGCGTGCACGGCCTCCACGCCGTTCACCGCGCATACGCACGGCTATCACACCTTCCGCGTTCCGGCTCTCGTACGCAGTGGCGACGCTCTGGTCGCCTTCGCCGAGGGACGCCGCACCTGGACCGCCGACCACGGTGACATCGACGTGGTCAGCAAGCGCTCCACCGACGGGGGGTGCACCTGGGGGCCGTTGCGGCGAGTGGCCGACAACGGGCGGGACACCGTCGGCAACCCCGCGCCTGTCGCCGTACCGGACACCGGGCGCGTCGTCCTGCTGACGACCCGCCAGTCGGGCCGCGTCACCCAGCACGAGATCGAGGCGGGCGTCGTGCCGTCCGCCGCCGGCCGCCGGGTCTACGCGCAACACAGCACGGACACGGGCAGGACCTGGTCGAAGCCCCGGGAGATCACCTCCGACGTCAAACGCCGCCACTGGCGGTGGTACGCCACCGGACCCGGGCACGGCATCGCCCTGACCCACCGCTACCCCGGCCGTCTCGTCGTACCCGCGAACCACACCACCGCCAGGGGGTCGGGCGCGCATCTCCTCTACAGCGACAACCGCGGCGCCACCTGGCGCCTGGGCGCCGTGGACCGGCGCAGCGACGGCGCGCTCAGGCCCGATGAGACCACCGTGGCCGAACTGCCCGACGGGCGCCTCTACCTCAACACTCGGGACCAGGGCGGCATCGATCCCGCCACGCGCGCCGACACCTACAGCACCGACGGCGGACGCACCTTCTCGGCGCCTTTCCGGCCACGGCCCGACCTCGTGGCGCCCATGGTCCAGGGCTCGCTTCTGCACGGCGCGGGCGCCGAGTGCCAGACCCTGCTGTTCTCAGCCCCCGAGGACCCCGCCATGCGGCGCCGCCTGACCATCCGGCAGAGCGCCGACAACGGCGTCACCTGGAAGAGCGGCACGGTCATCACCGGCGGCCCCTCCGGCTACTCCGACCTCGCCGTGGCGGCGCCGAAGGCCGCGGCCGTCCTCTACGAGACGGGGACGGTCACGGCCACCGAACGCATCGACTTCCGGCGTTTCCCGCTGACGTGCCCGTAGCGGCCGGTCACCGGGCGCTACGGGCCGACCGCCCCGGCGGCCTCAGTCGCCCGGCCCGAGCAGCCACCACACCGAGGGCAGCACGATCAGCGAGCCGTCGGGGGCGTGCTCCGTCGTCGTCAGCGGCAGCTCCCCGTGGGCGAGGGTCCGCAACCCGGCCGCTTCGAACAGGCCGGGCACGGTCTGGTCCGCCAGCTCGCCGGGCGCGATGCCGTGTTCGAGGACGGCGGCGAGCTTCGGCGGCGGCCCGGCGGGTCCCTGGGCCAGCGCCATCAGCACCGGCCTGGCGGCCTCGGCCAGCTCGACGACGAAGGCGTGCCCCCGGCCCCCGAGAAGCGCTCTGATGGCCTCGGTGACGCGCGGCAGGTCGTGGGCGTCGCACTGGTGCAGGACGCCGCGCAGATAGACATGGGCGTCGCCGAGTTCGTCGTGCAGCGCGCGGACGGCCGTCAGGTCGGCGGCGTCCAGCTGCCGGAAGTCGACCGTCCCGGCGGGATCGTCGGCGCGCGCCCGGCTGATCGCGGTGGGCGACAGATCCACGCCGACCACCCGGCTGAACCGGCCCGCCAGATACCGGCTCTGGGTGCCGTTGCCGCACCCGAGGTCGACGAGCGGCAGAGCGGGATCGAACAGTCGCTCGAATAGGGGCAGGTGCAGCGCGGCGGTCTGCTCGGCGGGCGCGTCCCAGAGCACGCCGCCCGGCACGGTGGGCGCGTCTCGCCAGTACTCTTCCCAGGCCCGGATGTAGCTGGTCGACTCAGTCATGGCCCAATTGCTACTGCCACAGGCTGGTGCGTACAAGGAGACGGCGCGAAGTTTCCGCACTTCGCCATCCGGCCGACGCTCTCCGGACGCCCCGTCAGTTCCGGCGAACGCGCCCCCCTTTGAGCGACCGGTCACTGACCGCCTACGACAGGGCCTGTTCGAACCAGACCGTCTTTCCGTCCGTCGTGCGGCTCGTTCCCCACTCCCGCGCCAGCCTGCTCACCACGCGCAGGCCGCGTCCGAACTCGTCCTCGGGTGTGGTGTCGAGCAGGGTGGGCAGCGTGTGGTCGTCGTCCCGCACCTCGCACAGCAGCGTGTCGGAGCGCACCAGCCGCAGCTCCACGCCCGCGCGGGCGTGCCGGACGGCGTTCGTCAC
This sequence comes from Streptomyces sp. A01, assembly GCF_059026195.1. Classification (NCBI taxonomy): domain Bacteria; kingdom Bacillati; phylum Actinomycetota; class Actinomycetes; order Kitasatosporales; family Streptomycetaceae; genus Streptomyces; species Streptomyces sp. A01. Next base: position 162,151 of record NZ_JBWLKN010000013.1, read on the forward strand.
GACCTCGCTCACCAGCAGCTCGGCGGTGGCCACGGCGTCGTCGAGGCCCCACCGGCACAGCCGCTCGCGCACCAGGCGCCGGGCCCGGCGCACCTCGCGCGGTTCCGCGGCGAGCCGCCATCCGGCCACATCCTCCGCCGCGATGCCGTTGAGCCGGGCCATCAGGAGCGCCACGTCGTCCTTGCGTCCGCCCTTGCCCTGGTTCAGCGATCCGGCCAGCGAGCGGATGATGGTGTCGCAGGCGGCGTCCATGGACGCCGCCGGATGCGCGGCGGACTCGCACAGCGCGGCGAGCCCGACCTCGATGTCCTCGCCCCGCACCTCCACCAGCCCGTCCGTGCACAGCACGAGCCGGTCACCGGGCTCGACGGGGATGCGCACCGTTTCGAACGGCACTCCGCCCACGCCGATCGGGGCGCCCGTCGGCAGCTTCAGCAACTCGCTGCGGCCGTCCACCGCGCGGACGAGGACCGGCGGAATGTGCCCGGCGTTGGCGAGGGCCAGCTCCCCGCCGATGGGGTCGTACACCACGTACAGGCAGGTCGCGAGGTAGTGCTCGCCGAGCCGCTGCGCGAGGTCGTCCAGGTTGCGCAGCAGCTGGGTGGGCGGCATGTCGAGTCCGGCCATGGTCTGTACGGCCGTACGCAACTGCCCCATCATCGCCGCCGAGTTCAGGCCGTGGCCCATGACGTCGCCGACGACGAGCGCGGTCCGCGACCCGGGCAGCTTGACGCTGTCGAACCAGTCGCCGCCGACCCGGCCGAGCCGGGTGCCCGGCAGATAGCGGGTCGCGGTGTCACAGCCGGCCATGCGGGGCGCGATGCGCGGCAGCATGCTGTCCTGGAGCGTCTCGGCGACGTTCTCCTGGTGGGTGTACATGCGGGCGTTGTCGAGCACGAGCCCGGCGCGGGCGGCCAGTTCGGCGCCGGTCACCCGGTCCATGTCGTTGAACTCCGGGCGCTCCTGGTGCCGGAGCAGGATCATGAAGCCCAGCACCACATCGCGTGCCTTCAACGGCACGACGAGCATCGACCGGTTGTTGATCAGCGGGCTGATGTCCCGCTTCTCGAACTGCGCCGCGATGGCGTTGCCCATCTCCTCGGAGATGCGCGGCACGAGCACCGGCTTGCCGGTCGTCATGCACTGGAAGAAGGGCGTGTGCACGGGGAACGGCATGGATTCCCCGACCGGCACCACGTCGTCCCAGCGGCCCGGCTCGTCGTTGTGCTCGACCGCCACCCGGTGCCACATGGTGGTGGCGTCCGGCGGCCCGTCGGGAAAGCCCTCGCCCGCGATGACCTGCTCGCGCAGATACGTGCCCGCGACGTCGGTGAAGCGCGGCACCACGGCCGCGCTGACCTCCTGGATGGTCCGCGACAGGTCGAGCGAGGTGCCGATGGCGCCGCTGACCTCGTTGAGGAACTCCAGCCGCTCGCGGACCGCCGCGTACTCCAGGTCCGATTCGAGTTCGGCGGCGGCGGCCTGCGCGGCCCGCGGGTCGGCCGTCTCACCGGAGGCCGCGCGCAGCAGCCTGACCCGCCGCTCGACGCGCTTGGGCACACCCCAGTCGGGGGTCACCGGCACCCGGTCGTGCTGGCTGATCTCCAGCACCGGATAGCCGAAGTCGAGGATCTGGGCGGCGATCCGGCTGTTCTCCTGCGGGCTCATGCTCGGCAGAATCTCCGGCAGCCGCCGGGCCAGCTCCGTCGCCTCGGCGAACTCGGTGTGCAGGGCGAAGCCGGGCGCGACGCGCTCGTGCCAGCCTTCGTCGCCGGTGAGCCGCCGGGCGTCGGCGGCCAGTACGAGCAGCCGTGCGGAGCCAGGGCCGACCAGCGGATAGGCCCACCACAGCACGTCTCCCGCGCCCTGTCCGGTGTCGGCCATGCGGGCGCGGCCCGCGGTGGTGTAGGCGGTCCCGCCGCTCAGTGGGGCGTCGAGGCCGGGGCCGGGCCCGGCGTAGTCGGGGCGGTCGCCGCGGCCCGCGTCCTCGGGAGCGGCGGGCCGGTCCGCGCGCCCCGCTCCGCCGTCGTGCCGCGCGGTGTCCGCCCCGTCCCGTGGGCCGCTGCCCCGCTCCGCGAGCGCGCCGGAGACCGGCATGAGATCGGCGGCGGGCGCTCCGACGGCTTCCTCGCGGGTGCAGCCGAACAACTTGCGGGCGCCGACGCTCCAGTGGGTGACCAGCCCGGCGCCGTCCACCACGACGACCGCGAGCGGTATCCGCCCGGGCGCGACCGGCCCTGGCACCCTGGCCGGTGGCACCGGGGCAGCCATGTCGTCGCCAGGCGACGCGCCGTCGTTCATAGGCGAGGTCTCCTTCGTACGCGTACGCGAGGTCTGCGCCCCCGCAACCACCGTACGGCCAGGGCGTGGCGCCGGGTGGGGCATTGAGCCAATCGGTAGTGCGCCGGGCGCACCGGGACTGACATAGCCGATCAGCGAGGTGCGCGAAGTGCCCGAGGGAGTGGCCCCGTTGGCCTCCTGAGTCCGCGCGCCCCCCGTGCGCCCGTAACGGCCCGGCGGGACCGGCCACTCCCGCGGGCCACCCTGTCCACCCCGGCCGCACCGCCGTGTGCGGTCGCCGCGCTAGCGGGTGTCCGGCGGCTCACGCGTACCCGGCACCGGGCCACGCGTGCAGCCTCCTCACGCCGCCAGGCCCAGAGGAGCACCCCTGGCACAACGCAAGGGGCACGCCCCGCCAAGGGGGCGCGGGGAACCGCGCGACCAACCACAACGCACCCGCAGCCCGCGACGCACGGACACGGACAGGCACGGGACAAGCGCGGACAGAGGGCTCGGCCCTCCCCGGCATGAACCGTCGGACACGGCCCTAATCCTCGTAGCCCAGTTGCAGGTCGCGTTCGGTCCGCCCGCCGCCCGCGACCTGGAGCACCGTGGCGACCGGCGGATATCCGGCGGCGATCACCGTGTACTCGCCCGCCGCCAGGTCGGTGAAGCGGAAGGCGCCGTCCGCCGCCGTCGTCGCGGTGGCGGTCACGTCGCCCGCCGCGTCGAGCAGCGTGACCCGTGCTTCTTCGACCGGACGACCGCCGCCCGCGCGCACCGTTCCGCGCAGCACCCCGCCGCCCGCGAGCTCGATGTCCTGCCGGGTCTCGCGTGCCGCCTGCACGGTCACCGGGAGCGCCGCGGGCCTGAAGCCGTGGGCGCTGGAGGCCAGGGTGTACTCCCCGGCGACCAACTCCGTGATCAGGTAGCCCCCTTCGTGGGCGGTGCGCGTGGAGGCGACGACCTCGCCGCGCACATCGGTGAGGGTGACCATCGCGTCGCGCACCGGGGTGCCGTCCGCCGTACGGACGCTCCCGGCCAGCCGTCCGGCGCCGCCGAGCACCACGTCCAGCTCCACCGGCCGCTCGCCGACGGTGACGCTGACCGCCTGGGGCTGGTGGCCGCCCGCAGCGGCGATCAGGACGTAGGAGCCGCTGCCCGGGGTGCTCAGCGCGTACCGCCCGTCCGCGCCCGTCGCGCCGCGACCGATCTGCCGCCCGGCGACGTCGATCACGGTCAGGGCGGCGCGCGGGACGGTGCTGCCGTCGTGGTGCACGACGGTGCCGCACACCGGGACGCCCACCAGCACGTCACCCATGTCCGGCCGGGCGCCGGCGGCCCCGTCCGCACTGGAGGGCGCGTCCGTGCGGGACGGCGCGGAGTCGTCGAGGCGCGCGGCCGGGACGGTGAGGTCTTGCTGGTCGGTGTGGGACACCAGGGGTTTCTCCTTCAGCAGCAAGGCGAGCAGGAAGCCGAGGACGAGCACCGGCACGAGGTAGAGGAAGATCCGGGGCATGGCGTCGGCGTACGCGGCGATGTAGCCGTCGCGGAGTCCGGCGGGCAACTCCCTGACGAGTTCAGGGGTGATGGAGTCGGCGTGGGGCACGGCGGTGCCGGGCAGTTCGCGCGCCACGGCGTCGGCGAGCCGGTTGGCGAAGAGGGTGCCGAAGATCGCCGCTCCGACGCTGCCGCCGATCTGCCGGAAGTAGTTGTTGGCGCTGGTCGCCGAGCCGAGGTCGGTGGGGCGTACGGAGTTCTGGACGGCGAGCACGAGGACGGGCAGCACCAGCCCGATGCCGAGGCCGAGGACTCCCATCCAGAGGCTGTAGGTCAGGCGGGTGGTGTCCTCGGTGAGGCGGGAGAGCAGCCACATGCCGATGGCGGACAGCGCGCAGCCGAGGATGGGGTAGAGCCGGTAGCGCCCGGTGCGGCTGATGAGCTGCCCTGAGGCGATGGAGGCGAAGACGACGCCGCCCATCATCGGCAGCATCAGCAGGCCGGACTCGGTGGCGCTGGCCCCGTCCACCATCTGCAAGTACGACGGGAGATAGCTGGCGGCGCCGAACAGGGCGACGCCGACGACCGCGCCGACGAGCCCGCTCACGTTGAACACCGGGTCGCGGAACAGCCGCAGCGGCATGATCGGTTCGTCCGCGAAGCGTTCCACGACGACGAACAGGGCGGCTGTGCCGAGCGCCCCGAGGCCGAGGCCGAGGATGGTCCGCGAACTCCAGGCGTGTTCCGTGCCGCCCCAGCTCGTCAGCAGCACCAGGCAGGTGGATGAGGCCGCGAGAAAGAGCGCGCCGAGGACGTCGAGCCGTACCCGCCCGGTGGGGCGTGGCAGCTTCAGGATGGGCAGGACGACGAGGAGTGTGACCAGGCCGAAGGGCACGTTGATGTAGAAGCACCACCGCCAGGAGGCGTGGTCGGTGAAGAAGCCGCCGATCAGCGGTCCCGCGACGGAGGCCAGCCCGAAGGCGGCGCCGATCAGCCCCATGTAGCGGCCGCGTTCGCGGGGCGGCACGATATCGGCCATGATCGCCTGGACGCCGATCATCAAACCGCCGCCGCCCACGCCCTGGATCGCGCGGAAGACGATCATCTCGTCCATTGTGCGGGACCACCCGGCCAGCGCCGAGCCGACGGTGAACACGACGATCGCGAAGACGAAGACGCCCTTGCGGCCGAGCAGATCGCCCAGCTTGCCGTAGACCGGCAGCACGATCGTCGAGGCGAGGAGGTAGGAGGTCACGGCCCATGACATCTGGTCCAGGCCGTGCAGTTCGCCCACGATCTTGGGCAGCGCGGTGGCGATGATGGTCTGGTCGAGTGCCGCGAGCAGCAGAGCGAGCATCAGCCCGAAGAAGACCAGCCGCACCCGGCCGGGGCTGAGCGGGACGGCCGCGAGCTCCGCCGCCGGTCCGGCCGCCTGTGCGGATGGCGCCTCGGTGGCCACCGACGCCGTGGGCGCCGCTTCCGGCACTGTCTCGGCGGCAGCGGGATCGAGTACCGCGCTGGGTTCGTCCCGCTCCGCCAGGCTGGTCCCGCCCACGTCTGCTCCCGTCGTCACGTCTGCGCCGCCGCCCATTTCTCGCATTACGCGACAACTGCGAGCAAGCGCGACGTTTCCCTGAAAGGGAGCTCCGGAGGGGGACCAACTCCGTTGCCTCAGGCGCCTGATCTGCGCTCATCCGGGAATTCCCGGCGGCGTTGGCACACGGAACGCCGCGTACAGCCGCCGGGAAGTCCACCCGAACCGGTGAGGCGGCACCACCCCGGCGGGCCCGACGGCAACAGCCAGTGGGCCTGCCCGACGGGCGGGCAAACCCTCAGCGGTACGGCGGAGTTACTTCTCGACCTCGTCGGCGAGCCGGGCGAGCACGGCGTCGTAGATCCGGCCGAGCCCCTTGGGGGCGAAGGTCCGCTCGAAGAAGCCTCCGATGCCTCCGGCGCCTTCCCAGGTGGTGGTGACGACGGCCCGCGACTTGCCCTCACCCGCCGGGGTCACGGTCCAGGTCGTGACCATCGAGGAGTTCCTGTCCTTCTCGACCAGCTGCCCGTCGGTCGGCTCCGTCACATCGAGCAGGCAGTCGCGCACCCGCTTGCTGGTGGCCTGGAGCTTCCAGTGCACCAGCGTGCCCTCGCCGTCCCCGCCCGCCCGCACCTCGTACTCGCTGAAGTGCTCGGGCAGCAGCCGCGCCCGCTTGCCGCTGTAGTCGGCAAGCGTGTCGAACACATCCTCGGCCTTCGCCGTGATGATCCGCTCCGTCGTGGCTTCGACCTGCGCCATCGCTTGTCCTCCCGGTCGTTTCGCGTGCTGTCTTGCCTGACCGGCAAGCCAACCACCTCCCGCGCACCCGCCCAAATCCGGGTTGACGACGACGGGATAGCACGTATGTTCTATTATTGAATCTGTCGGAAACTGGAGGTTCCATGCGCTGGGAGAACCTGAACCCCGAAGGAACCACGCCCGCCCTGTTCGGCACGGACAGCGTGACCCGGACTTTTGACACCCCCGAGTTCCGCGGCATCACCTTCCACGAGGTGCGGGCCCGCTCCATCGTCAACCGCGTTCCCGGCGCCTCCCGGATGCCGTTCGAGTGGACGGTCAACCCGTATCGGGGCTGTTCACACGCCTGCGTGTACTGCTTCGCACGCAAGACCCACAGCTATCTGGACCTCGACACCGGCATCGGCTTCGACTCCCAGATCGTGGTGAAGATCAACGCGCCCGAGCTGGTCAGGCGCGAGCTGGCCGCCCGCCGCTGGGGCGGCGACCACATCGCCATGGGCACCAACGTCGACTGCTACCAGCGCGCCGAAGGCCGCTACACATTGATGCCCGGCATTCTCACGGCCCTGCTGGAGCGGTCCAACCCGTTCTCCATCCTCACCAAGGGCACGCTCATCCTGCGCGATCTGGAACTGCTGCGGGAGGCCGCGGCGCGCACCGACGTCGGCGTCTCCATGTCCGTGGGATTCACCGATCCGCAGCTGTGGCGCACCGTCGAGCCCGGGGCACCCTCACCCGAGCGGCGACTCGAAGCGGTGCGCACGCTGACCGACCACGGCATTCCCTGCGGAGTGCTGATGGCGCCCGTCATCCCGTATCTCGGCGACTCCCCCGGTCAACTGCGCGCGACCGTTCGGGCGATCGCCGAGGCCGGGGCGACCTCGGTGACCCCGCTGGTGCTGCATCTGCGGCCCGGCGCCCGCGAGTGGTTCCTGTCCTGGCTCGACCACCACCATCCGCGTCTGCGGCGACGCTATGACGCGCTGTACGCGGAGGGCGCCTACGCCCCGAAGTGGTACCAGCGGCGCATCACCCGCCAAGTGCACGAACTGGCCACCGAATACGGCATAGGACCCACCGGGCCACGTGCCGCACGAGCGACGCCCGAGCCGCCGCCCGCCGGGCCCGACCCGTCCCCGGCCGCCGGAACGCAGCTGGCGCTGCTGTAGAACGGGGCCGACGGCAGCAGCGCCGCACGCACCGCGCAAGGAGTCTTCATGACAGAGCACACACACGTCATCGCGCCCGCCGGGGTCGCCCCTGGCAACGGTTACAGCCATGTCGTCTGGGGCGCGGGGAAGTTCGTCGCGATATCCGGGCAGGTCTCCATCGACGAGCACGGCGCGTTGGTGGGCGTGGACGACCCGGCGGCGCAGGCGCGCCAGGTCTTCGAGAATCTCCGCCGCTGCCTCGCCGAGGCCGGGGCGACCTTCGCCGACGTGGTCAAGATGACTTTCTACGTCACCGATGTCGCCTTCATGCCCGCCCTGCGGGCCGCCCGCGACGAGTACATCGACACCGCCCGGCCCCCGGCCTGCTCGGCGGTCCAGGTCTCGGCGCTGGTCCGGCCCGAACTGCTCGTCGAGGTCGACGCGTTCGCCGTGCTCGCCGACTGACCGCCCAGAATCTCCCGTGCGCCGTCACCCGCCTCCCCGGCGGGTGGCGGCGCGTCGTCGTACGGCACCCAGCGCCCGCGCCGCCTCGGTGGACGCGCACATCGCGGCGCACCAGCACCGCGGCTCGACATCCCTCCCGATGACCACCAAGCGAACACACAAGGGACGGTAGGCCACCAACGAAAACTGGCGAAACACCGCAATCGCGGCGGAGACGCCCGGCGGCGGCGACCGGGCGCCTCCCACCAGGCCCGACACACGCGTTCCTTCACTTCCATGGTTCAAATAAAGTTTGGTCTTGTTTGGAAAGGCGTCACCCCGAAATCACCTACCCATCCACAGACGACGCTTGCCCTGAAGCAGCACATTCCAGCCGATTCCCGACCCCCGCCTTTCCCGCCACTTCCCGACGCGCTCCCCGCACCCCGCCCCTCCCGGCCCCCGCTTCAGCCCAGGCCCCCACGGGGCGCGCCGCGCGAACCCCGATAACGCACGAAGCGACAATCAGCCATCACCCGAGCACTATTAGTGACCAAAAGCGGTCGCGAGATGTGCGATCACGGCATGCGTACGCAACACTCCACACCGTTATCTGGAAAACCAAGCAAAGGAGTGTTCGCAATGCGGAACATCGCTGGGGGAATCGCCCTGTCCGCCGCTTTGGCGGTCGGTTGCCTGGCCGCCACCACGGGGACCTCGCACGCTGAACCCCAGGGGACCACGTCGCTGTACGCACCGTCGTCTCTGGTCCTGTCCATCACCCAGGGCGAGGACACGTCGGGCACCGTCGTCCGCGCGGTAACGCTCACCTGTACTCCGAAGGCCGGTGGCGATCACCCGGCTCCGTCGAACGCCTGCGCCGAACTCCGCGCGGCGAGCGGCGACTTCACGGCGATGACCCAGCCCGAGCAGGGCCGTGCCTGCACCCGGGAGTGGGCGCCGGTGACCGTCGTGGCGCAGGGCGTGTGGGAGGGCCGCAACGTGCGGTTCTCGCACACCTTCGCCAACTCGTGCGTGCGGTCGGCCGCCAAGGGCGACCTGTTCGAGTTCTGATCCACTCGCGCACCATGAAGCGCGGCTGACGCCGCGCCGCCGCACACCAGCGGCCCCCGGACACTGTGGGGGTGTCCAGGGGCCGCTTCCGTGGCTGGTCATCCGCGAGCGCTACCGGTCGGCGGACCGCGATCGTCAGCCGATCTGCGAACCTGTCTTCTCCAGCGCCTCGGGCACCGGCTGGAAGAAGGTCTCACCACCGGCGGTGCAGTCACCGCTACCGCCCGAGGTCAGACCCAGCGCGGTGTCACCGTCGTAGAGCGAGCCGCCGCTGTCGCCGGGCTCCGCGCAGACGTCGGTCTGGATCAGGCCCTCGACCGTGCCCTCCTGGTAGTTGACCGTCGCGTTCAGCGCTTTGACGTCACCGTCGTGCACCTGCGTGGTGCTGCCGCTGCGCGTGACCTTCTGGCCGACGGTCGCCTCGCCCGCCTTGGTGATGGGCTGCGCGGCCTTGGAGTAGGTGTTCACCTCGCTGGGGTGCGGGACGTCGGCGGTGTACTTGGCGATGCCGTAGTCGTCGCCGGGGAAGCTGCTCGACTCCGTCGCGGCGACCTCGGAGCCGCCCTCCTTGTCCGACCAGCTCTTGACCGCGTTGGTGCAGTGACCCGCGGTCAGCAAGTACGCCTCGCCGCCCTTGGTGACGTTGAACCCGAGCGAGCAGCGCGAGCCGCTTCCCCAGATCGCGTCGCCACCGGCGAGGAGCGGCCGGAAGGTGCCCTTCGAACGCTTGACGGCGGACGCCCGGTCACCGAGCGAGCCGACGACCTTGTTGAGGCGCTTGAGGTCGGCGCTCTTGACCGTCCTGTCAGCGGTGACCACGACGCTGTTGGACCTCGGGTCCATCGCCCAGGACGTTCCCGGGATCGTGGCCTTGTTCTTCAGTGTGGCGCGGGCCGCGTCGAGCGAGGCCAGCGAGTGCTTGACGACCCTTGCCTCGGCACCGGCCCGGCGGACCTTGCTCGCGGCGGACTTGTCCACCACGTTGACGACAAGCCGCTGGTTCTTGGCGTCGTAGTAGGAACCGGCCGCGTTGTCGCCGAGGTCGGCGTTGATGTTCGTGGCCAGCTTGCCGGCGGCGGTGGCCGACAGGGGGTCAGGGGCTGTGGTGGGTGCCGCATTGGCGCTGTGCAGGGTCAGGGTTGCGGTGATCAGAGCCGCCACACCGGCGCCGGCGATCACGGTCCGGCGCATCGGTACGCTTGTGCGCTTCAACTCAATACCTCCAGTGGGGGGACGGGCTCGGCAGTGGGGTGTCCGAGCCCGGAGGAGGCAAGGACGCACCTCCAACAGGAAGTCGCGTCCATGCCAAGTCGCTTCGCTGAGTATTCCCAGGCACTCGCGCGGCACACAAGGTCGTGTTCAAGTCGCCACCATCGTTTGCCACCCGAGCTGCTTGCGTCACAGACCACACCTACCCCGCGCACGTCAGAAGTGCACCCGGACACAGTGCGTGAGCATTGACTAACGACCGGTCACGCATCCTCATGTCCGGTAATGGCTCCCGCGTTTACGGAAAACGACAGCCGGACTCCGGCTATCGGCCGTCTCCGTGACCGCCGGCGACCGCCCGCGCGCCTCCGGCGCTTGCCTACGCGCCCTACCGCCGAGGTCGCCTCAACCAGTCCCCGCCCGCCCCCACCACGGGCTATCGGCCATCCGCGTCACCGGCAGGCTCCGGCTCGTCGCCCTCCACGGAAACCGGCACGGAGACCGGCCGGTCCACCAGCGCGCTCCCCGGTTCCCGGGTGCCGTCGGTCGCCGGTCCCGGGGTGCCGTCCGGCCGCTCCCCCTGCGCCGGGGCCGGCTGCTGGGCGCGTTCGAGGAAGCGCAGCAGCTCGACGGGGAAGGGCAGCACCAGCGTGGAGTTCTTCTCGGCCGCCACCGCCACCACTGTCTGGAGCAGTCGCAGTTGCAGAGCGGCCGGCTGCTGCGACATCACCCCGGCCGCCTGAGCCAGCTTCTTGGACGCCTGCAGCTCCGCGTCCGCGTTGATCACGCGGGCCCGCCGCTCCCGGTCGGCCTCCGCCTGCCTGGCCATCGACCGCTTCATCGTCTCCGGCAGCGAGACGTCCTTGATCTCCACGCGGTCGATGTGCACGCCCCACCCCACGGCGGGGCTGTCGATCATCAGTTCCAGGCCCTGGTTCAGCTTCTCCCGGTTGGAGAGCAGATCGTCCAGGTCGCTCTTGCCGATGATCGAGCGCAGCGAGGTCTGCGCCATCTGGGACACCGCGAACCGGTAGTCCTCGACCGCGATGATCGCTTCGGGAGCCTGCACCACCCGGAAGTAGACGACCGCGTCGACGCGCACCGTCACGTTGTCCCGGGTGATGCCCTCCTGGGCCGGCACCGGCATCGTGACGATCTGCATGTTCACCTTGCGCAACCGGTCCACCAGCGGAACGACCATCGTGAACCCAGGGGGGCGCACGGCGGGCCGCAGCCTGCCGAGCCGGAAGACGACGCCCCGCTCGTACTGCTTGATCACCCGGGCGGCGGCCAGGACGTACGCGCCCCCGCAGCAGACCACCACCACACCCGCCGTCACCAGCACCTCGATCATCACGGCCACCTGCCGTCCGTATCGCGAGTGATGCCCCATCCGGGCTAGTGATGTCCACGATAGTCCCGTGCTGACGCGCTGTGCAGAGTCCGCGCCGGGACGCGCGACGGAGCGGGCGGCGCGCGGGCGGCGGTGAGCCCTCCGCCGGGCGCCCGGCGGAGGGCTCACGCACTGAGGTGACGCGCTGAGGTGACCGCTGAACCGCGCCGGGGCGCGTCAGCGCGGGGGCCTCAGTAGACGTTCACGCCGTAGGCGCTCAGCGCCTCCTTGACCGGCTGGAAGAAGGTCGTACCACCGGAGGAGCAGTTGCCGCTGCCGCCCGAGGTCAGGCCCAGCGCGGTGTTGCCGGCGAACAGCGGGCCGCCGCTGTCGCCGGGCTCGGCGCACACCGTCGTCTTGATCAGACCGCTGACGACGTCCCCGCCGCCGTAGTTGACGGTGGCGTTCAGCGCGGTGACCTTGCCGCCGCGCAGGCCGGTGGTACTGCCGCTGCGCTGCACGCTCTGCCCCACGGTGGGGTTGGCCGCGCCCGTGATGTCGCGGGTGGAGCCGTTGTAGAGGTTGATCGAGCCGGGGTGCGCCAGCGAGGTGTTGCTGTAGCGGACCAGGCCGTAGTCGTTACCGGGGAAGCTGGTGCCGGTCGAGGGGCCGATGCTCGTCGTACGGGCGGAGTTGGTGTACCACGGCGGCTTCCCCTCCGTGCAGTGCCCGGCCATGACGATGGAGTACGTGCCCGAGGAGTTACGGACGTTGAACCCGGCCGAGCAGCGCCAGCTGGTCGCGTAGATGGCGTCACCGCCCCTGATCAGCTTGCTGAGGGTACCCGGGGTGCGCTCGACGCGGATCGCCTTGGCGCTGTCCCCGGCTTCCCGCTTGAGCCGGGCTATCTCGGCCTTGCTCACGGTGCTGTCGGCCGTGACGACAAGGGTCTTGGTGGCCTTGTCGACATACCACGCCGTTCCGGCGACATCCGCGGCGCGCACCGCGTCACCGGCCGCGGTGGCCTGCGCCGCGGTAGGGGCGGCCGCTTCGCCCTCGATGGCGCCGGCGGCGGGGATCGCCAGTGCCGACACGGCGGCCAGACCGGACACCACACCAAGGAGCCGGGCACGTCTCCGGAAGCCGGGCAGCGAGTTGTTGCGCTTGTTCCTCAACTCTTCCTCCGAGGGAATCGGGGGTCCGCTGGAGGCGCGGGCCCGTGAGGCGCAGCCAATGGGCACACCGCCTTCCGGTTAGACGTGCCCCTGACAAGCGCTGAGGGGAGTATTGGTGCCCCGCCCATCCAGCGCAAGAGGCTGACCGGCGGCAACGCGTGAACACGACGTTTCGCCCCCGCGGCGATCAGCTGCCGGCCGCGCCCGACCTCGGGATGCCGGTGGGAAGCGTCAGCGGGTGAGCGGGTACCGCTCCCCCGCCGTGAGCGCGAACGTCAGGGTGTTGCCCGGCGGCGGGAACGGGCACAGGAAGTGCTCGGCGAACGCGCAGGGCGGCAGCACCGTGTGATTGAAGTCCAAGGTCAGCGCGCCGTCAGCGGTCGGCGCCGCCGGGCGCAGGAACCGGAACCGGTAGCTCCCGCCGTCTTCCGCCGGGCGACCGCTGCTGCCGTCGGCGAGGACGATCCACAGCGACCCGTCACCCTCCGTACCGGCGGCGAGCTTGTGCTGGACGCCGTCCATGGTGAACACCGCCTCTCCCGTGAGGCCGAGCCCACGCGTCGCGCCATCGGCGTTCGCCACCTGGACGGTACGGTTCCTCACATACGGACGGAATCGCGCGGGCAGGACCCAGCGATCGGCGTAGTCGAACGCGTCGATCCCGGCGAACGCCCGCCGCGCCGGGGACTGCGGATCGAAGACGCGCACCGCCCACAAACCCTCGCGGCGCAGCACCACCAGCCGCCGGTCGCCACTGGTGACACGGGCGTCCAGCGGACCGTACTCGGGACCGAGCCGGGCCTCGCCCTCCAGCGGCCGCCCGTCGACGGCCAGACCGTCGGCGGCGGAGGCGGCGAGCAGCAGTTCCTCACCGTCCTCCACCCACCGCCCCGGTACGCCGGGCAACCGCCCGTCCGTCGCGTCAGCGAGCCAGTACGTGCCCGTCACCGACAGCGGCCCGTGCCGGGCCGAGACCATCTGGGCGCGTTCCGCGCGCCAGGCCAGCCATCGTCCGCGGGCCGCCTCGTTCGTGCCCTCTGAACCCGTCGCCGAACCCGTCGTCCGTATCATGGTGGTCAACCCTTCCCTACGGGCAGAGGGAGCCCGGGATGGGCTCGGAACGTGCTTCCCGCGCATTCCGTGCGGTGCGTCCCGCGCTCCCGAAGGAGCGGCACCACGCGCTCCCCGACATCATCGAGATCACCGAGCCCGTCTGGTGTGTGGTCCGGTACCAGGATGAAGCCGTCGGCCGCGTCCGTCTGGACGAACGTGTCCCGTTCGCGGCGACGACCTGCGGTATACCGGTGAACGACTGCCCCCGGCGCCTCGATCACGGCTCTGCTGGTCCGAGAGCCGTTCTCCCCGGAGAGCGCCCGCTCGCTGGCAACGGCGGCCCGCGGGCGGACTCGCCGCGCCCGCCCCTGGCCGGGGCTGCGCGTCCCCCTCCGGTTCGATGTCCGACAGGGGGCCATTCGGGTGACCACGCGAGAGATGCCGGTCATCGGGCGGTCGGTCGTCGCGCGGCCGGTCATCGGGTGATCTTTCTGGCGCGCGTGCAGCGGTTGGCCGGGCGCGGCAGGCCGAGGTGCTCGCGGAGTGTGGCGCCCGGATAGAAGTGGCGCGCCAGGCCGCGATGCTGAAGCACGGGAATGGTCCCGTCCACCAGGAGCCGCAGGTCGCGTTCCACCTTCCGGGGCCGGAAGTGGAAGCCGTCCACGGCACCGTCCGTGTGCCAGGCGGCGGCGAGCCCGGCGAGCGCCACGGCGTCGGCCGAGGCGTCGAGCGAGACGGGTAGCGAGCCGAGCACGATCAGCCGGTCCGGGTCGCGGCCCCGCCGCTGGGCGCGCTGCCGCAGGTCGTCGCGGGCCGCGCGAGCCTTGTCCGGGTCCTCGGTCCGTACGAAGGCGATATCGGCGTACGCCGCTGCGGCGTCCCGCGCGCGCGGTGCCGTGACGTCGATGGCGAGAACGGGGTGGCCCTGTGGCGGACGGTGCACGACGGAGGGGCCCCGCACGGAGAACGTGGTGCCCTCGACGTCGATGTCATGCGGCTTCTCCTGGTCGACGAAACGGCCGGTCGCCACGTCGCGGAGCTCCGCGTCGTCCTCCCAGCTGTCGAACAGCCGGGTCACCACGTCCACGACCTCTCCGGCCTCCCGCCACAGCTCGGGCGCCGGCGCCGGGCGGCGGCCGACGAGCCGGGCGCCGACCACGGGTGCGGAAATGCCGGCGATCCAGCCCGCGCGGCCCCGGCTGACCCAGTCCAGGGTGGCCACGGCCGCGGAGACGTGGAACGACTCGGTGCGCGTGGTGGTGACGGTGGGCAGCAACCCGATCCGCCGGGTGGCGGGCGCGACGCGGGCCAGCACGTCGAGCGCGTCGATGCCGCCGACGCCGGGCGCGGGCCGGCCGGGCGAGTCATCGAGGGTGACGAAGTCGAAGGTGCCGCGCTCGGCGAGGCACGCCCGGTCGACGTAGGCGGAGGCGGAAGCGGCGACCGGCGTGCCGCCGTCGATGGCGACGGCCAGCCGCAGCGGGCGGTGCACGGGAGGCATGGGCATCCTTCGGTCCGGCGGGAGGAACAGGCGGGATGGCGGTCGGGCTGGTGGTGATCGGGATCGTGGCGGCCGGTGGTCGGCGCCGGTGCCGACGGCGGCGAACGCCCTTTCACCGCACGGGAGTTGGCGCGCCCCAGCGATCGTCGTCGCGTACAGGGAAAGGCGCCCGCGACGGCGTTCACGCACGGCGGCGGCCGCGGATCGGCACGCTGAAAGCGGTCATTTCGCGGCAGGTTGGAGCCGAGGAGACGCGGGATGAGCCCACAGCCGGGAAACCGCTCGGCGGCATACGCGGCGTGCGCCGTGATGAGAGCGATGGGAGCGATCAGGCCGACGCCGCGCGGGCCCGCGCCGACGATCGCGGTGGCGGGCGGCGGAAGCTGACTCGGGGGAGCGAGGGAGAGCGCGTACGAAGGCACGGGCATAGAGGGACTCCGTGGGTGCTCAACTTACGCACGCGTGAGATCCGCACACTCCGGCCGCGCCCCTCAGCACTGCCGGAGTCCGAGGCTATGCCGCCCTCACGGCTCACTGTCAAGGCTGTCCACAGTGTGAACACCGCGTCTCACTGCCAGTTGACGGGTGAGCGGATGGCTGCTGCACTGACCTCATGGACGCATGGCAGCGCCTGGTCACCCGCGACCACATCGACTTCGGTCGGGTGTGGTCGTGTTCCTGTTCGGGCTGACCGCCCGCGCCTGAGCCGCCCGCCTGACTCGCTGGGCCCGGCCGCGCTCTCCCGCTCACCGTCCTCGCCGCGTCATCGCGTCCCGCGATCCCGCGCCGCGCATCCCGCTTCCGGCACGCGTCCGCACACGCACCTCAGCGCTTCCCTCCCCTCGCGCGTTCCCCTCGTCTGTCCCGCCTTCCGCCCATCAGCGGAAGGATTCAGCAGCCGCAGTCGCAGCACTCACAGCACTCGCAACATTCACAGCACTCGCATTTATGGCACCAACCGCCGCGACGTTGGCCGTTCCACGGGTCGTGGTACTCCTCGCGGCAGCACAACTGGCAGGTGCAGCACATCCCGAGCCAGACCGCGCAGCCCGCGACGAGCCCACGCCTGCGCGGCGGCCGACCGGGTGCGCCGGGTGAACCGCCCGAGTCCCCCGAGCCACCTGACCCGCCGCCGAACCAGTCTCCGCCCGAGCCGCTCTGCCCGCCCCCGCCCCTGTGGCCCGGGGCGATGGGCTGCGCGGGGGCGCCGTTCCCGTACGGGTTCTGATATCCCTGGGGCGGCTGCTGCCCCTGGCCGTCAGGCGCGTACGGGTTCCCGTACTGCGGCTGGTACGGGCCGGGCTGCTGATAGGGGCCGGGCTGGTACGGGCCCGGCTGGCTCGGAGCGGGCTGGTACGGGCCCGGCTGGTACGGACCCGGCTGGTGCGAGCAGCTGGGGCCGAACACGCGGTCCACGGAGTGCTTCAGCTCGTGCGCGAGCAGTACGTGGGCGAGCTTGCCGTCGGCGAAGTCCACGTCCCGCAACGCCAGTCGGACCCCGTGCACGGCGTCGTCGCACAGCCTGCGCGCCTCGGCGAGCGTGGCGCCCGTGGCGAGCAGCGGGTTCCACGCGCCGGTCCGCGCGTCCTTGTCCAGGTCCTCCACCGCGTCCAGCAGATGCGCCAGCCTGCCGAACAGCCTGCCCGCCTCTTCCAGCGGGGCGCGGTTGCCGGGCCGTCCGGCGAGCTGGGCGGTGTGCGCGAAGGCCGCGCCGGTCGCGCTCTCGGTCGGCTCGGTGATGTCGAGCAGCGACGTCCCACGGCCCGCCAGCGCCTCGACGCCCGCCTGCCGGTCCACCGCATCGACCAGTACCGCCGTGTCGAAGCCGAGGTCGGCGCCGGTGTGCGCACCGGCCTTGTCCCACTTCGCAGCCATGCGGCGGGCGGCAGCGGCGACCGGGCGGCGTGCCAACGCGCCGTCCTTGTCCTCGATGTGGTCTCTGACCTTCGCCGAGGCGAGCACCAGCGACACCGCGGCCGCGAGCCGGGCGCCCTCGCCGCGCGCCACGGAGGCGGTCCGCATGCCCCGCAGCGGGCAGGGCCCCGCTGTGCGGCGCCAGCCGTCCTCGCGGCTCGCGTCGCGGGACTGGGCCTCGACCAGCACCGAGATGATCAAGCCGTCGTAGTTGGTGGCCACGCGTGCGAACTGGCCGTGGTCAGCACGAAGGGCGAGGCACAGACCACACAAATGAGCCATCCACTCAGTGCGCAGACCGTCGGGCAGTCGATGCTGACACGGTCGGACAATCCCAAACAAAGCGGCCTCTTTCCCCCGTACGCCACCCGGCGTCACCCAATTAGCCGGGCGAGTCTACATTTCATGCCGTCAAGCCTCTTGCCCCGCTGGAACTCTGATTCCCCGCCATGCGTTGTGCACCAGTACCGTCACGAATCCCCTGTGCGGCGGCAATCCGCTTGGCACATCATCCGCATCATGGACGACCATAGAGGAGCGGACAGTACCCACCGCGTGTGAGAGGAGGCGTCCATGGGATCGGTGCGCAAGGCGAGTGCCTGGCTTGGCCTCGTCGACGACAGCGATGATGAGCGCTACTACGACGACGACTACTCCGAAGGACCCGAGCCCGGTGACGCCTGGGTGACCGACCCGCGGGTGCGGGTCGCCGACCAGACCGCGCAGGAACAGGGGAGCCGTATCGCCACGGTGACTCCGGACGGCTTCCGTGACGCCCGCGGCATCGGTGAGCTGTTCCGTGAGGGTGTCCCGGTCATCGTGAACCTCACCGCCATGGAGCCCGCCGACGCCAAGCGCGTCGTGGACTTCGCGGCCGGGCTCACCTTCGGGCTGCGCGGCTCCATCGAGCGCGTCGCCACCCGCGTCTTCCTGCTCACGCCCGCTGACTACCAGATCGTCAGCGGCGAGTCCGGACGCAGGTCCAACGGCTTCTTCAACCAGAGTTGACCCCGGCGGGCGTGAGCAAGTCCCAGCTCACGCCGCCGGGCCTCCGCTCGGCCCGTGCCCACCCGCCGGTTCACCGGAAGGCATCGAGCCCGGTGAGCGCCTTGCCGAGCACCAGCTGGTGCATTTCGACGGTGCCCTCGTAGGTGAGCACCGATTCCAGGTTCGTGGCGTGCCGCATCACCGGGTACTCCAGCGAAATGCCGTTGGCGCCGAGGATCGTACGGGCCGTACGGCAGATGTCGATCGCCTCGCGCACGTTGTTGAGCTTGCCGAAGCTGACCTGCTCGGGCCGCAGCCGTCCCGCGTCCATGCGCTGCCCGAGGTGGTGGGCGAGCAGTACGCCCTTGTGCAGCTCCACGGCCATGTCGGCGAGTTTGGCCTGGGTGAGCTGGAAGCCGCCGATGGGCTTGCCGAACTGCTCGCGGGTCTTGGCGTATTCGAGGGCCGCGTCGAAGCTGGCGCGGGCCGCGCCCATCGCGCCCCACACGATTCCGTAGCGCGCGTGGCTGAGGCAGCTGAGCGGTCCGCGCAGTCCGATACCGTCGGGAAGGACGGCATCGGCGGGCAGCCGTACCTGGTCGAGGACGAGTTCGCTGGTCACCGAGGCGCGCAGGGACCACTTGTGGCGGATCTCGGGAGCGGAGAACCCGGGGACGTCGGTCGGTACGACGAAGCCCCGGATGCCCTCGTCGGTCTGCGCCCACACCACGGCGACGGCGGCCACCGAGCCGTTGGTGATCCACATCTTGCGGCCGGTGAGCACCCAGTCCGATCCCTCCCGCTTCGCGGTGGTGCGCATGCCCGCGGGGTCGGAACCGTGGTCGGGTTCGGTCAGGCCGAAGCAGCCGATCGCCTCACCCGCGGCCATCGGCGGCAGCCACCGCTGCTTCTGCTCCTCGGAGCCGAACCGGTGGATCGCGTACATGGCGAGGGAGCCCTGGACGGAGACGAGGGAGCGGATGCCCGAGTCGGCGGCCTCCAGTTCCAGGCAGGCCAGGCCGTACTGGACGGCGCTGGCGCCCGCGCAGCCGTAGCCCTGGAGGGACATCCCCAGGGCGCCGATCGAGCCCAGTTCCCTGGCCAGCTCGCGGATGACGGGGAGTTCGCCGCGCTCGTACCAGTCGGCGATGTGCGGCAGGACGCGGTCGGCGGCCCACTGGCGCACGGTGGCCCGCACCGCCAGGTCCTCGGGGCTGAGGAGGTCGTCGATGCCCAGCGGGTCGGTCGGGTCGAACGGCGGCAGAGTGCGCGCGGACATGGGACAGCCTCCGGCTCGGGTGCGGGTCTGCGTGCGGGGACCGGCAGCCAGGGGCCCGTACCGCCTCGGCGTCCGGAGTGATCATCCCGTCACGCCTGACGTTACTTCTGGGTAAGAGATGGCGTCCAGCCCTCCCCCGGTCAGTTCTGGCCCACGGGCCCGCGGCGGCCCGCGCCGACGGGCGGTCAGCGGTGGGAGGAAGACGGGGCGAGGTCACGGACCCCGGGGCTTGCGGCGGCTTCGGTGCCGTGGCCCTGCGCCGGGCCGTGGTGCTCGTCCGCGGAGGCGCCGGAGCGCCGGTCGTCCGGGGCGCTGTCGTGGTCCCGCGCGGCCTGCGGCGAGTCCGCGAGGGCGCAGGCGGCGGCGTCCCCGCTCGCGCAGTCCATGGCGCGCGGCAGGCGCAGCGCGGCGGCCGCGCCGAGCAGCAGCAGGGCCGCGCTGACGGCGAGCGTGACGTGCAGCCCGTTCACGAAGGACTCACGGGCGGCGGCGCGCAGCGCGCTGCCCGCCGGTCCGCCGAGCCGGTCGGAGACCTCGTACGCCTCACCCAGCGAATGGCTCGCGGCCTTGCTGTCCTTGCTGGGTACACCGGGGGTGCCGGCGACGGGCGGCCCGTACGCGGCGTTCATCACGCTGCCGAGCAGGGCTATGCCTATGCCCGCGCCCAGTTGGTAGGAGGTCTCGCCGATGGCGGCCGCGCCGCCCGCCGAGTGGGCGGGAGCCTCGCTGAGCATCGACTCGTACGCGCCGAACAGGGTGGTCTCCAGGCCGAAGCCGAGGAGGACGAAGCTGCCGATGAGCACCCCGGGGCGGTCTTCCTGGCCCATCACCGTCAGTGAGAGGACGGCGGCGGCGGTGATCAGGAAGCCGGTGGCGACCATCGTGCGGGGGCCGAGGCGGTGGAGCAGCCGGGAGCCCGCGAGTCCTGCGGCCATGGCGGCGAAGGTCAGCGGCAGCAGGCGCAGGCCGGTCTCCAGCGGGGTGAGTCCGAGGACGAGCTGGAGGTACTGCGCGGCTATGAGCTCCAGGCCGACGAGGGCGAGCATCGCGAGCACGATGCAGCCGACGGAGGTGCCGAACGCGGGCCGCGCGAACAACGTCAGGTCCACCAGCGGCTGGCTCCGGCGCCGCTGACGGCGGACGAAGAGGAAGAGCAGGGTGCCGCCGAAGACGGCGGGAGCGAGCGTCCCTGGCTCGAAGAGGTCTCCCCCGTTGCCCAGCTGCTTGACGCCGAGAACCGCGCCGAAGAGACCGAAGGCCGCCATCAGCGCGCCGAGCACATCCCAGGGCCCGTCGCCGTCGCCGGTGGATTCGGGCAGCACCCAGCGCCCTACGGGCAGGGCGACCACCATGAGCGGGATGTTGATGAGGAAGACCGAGCCCCACCAGAAGTGCTCCAGCAGGAAGCCGCCGAGCAGCGGCCCGGCGGCGGCGCCGACCGCCGCCACCGCGCTCCACACGCCGATGGCGAGGGCGCGCTCACGCCGGTCGGGGAAGACCTGGCGGAGGATCGACAGCGTGGCCGGCATGATCATGGCGCCGCCCGCGCCGAGCAGGGCGCGGGCCACGACGAGTATCAGCGGGGTGGTGGCCAGGGCGGCGAGCGCGGAGGCCAGCCCGAAGAGGCCGTAGCCGAGCAGCAGGACCTTGCGGCGGCCGATCCGGTCACCGAGGGTCCCGAAGAGGATCAGCAGCGAGGCACAGACCAGCGGGTAGACGTCGACGATCCACAGCAGCTCCATGGAGCCGGGGCGCAGATCCTCGCTGACGGCCGGGACCGCCACGTGCAGCACGGTCGCGTCCACGGCGACGAGCAGGAGGCTGACGCAGAGCACGAACAGCACGACCCAGCGGTTGGCTCCGCTGCTCGGGTCGCGCCAGTCACGCCAGAACCAGGGAACGCCCGCTGCCCGCTGAGTGCCGGCTGTGGTCGTCCCGGTCATGTACGTACCTCCCTGTGGTGCGCTCGCGGCGCTGGGGCGTGGCGGGGCGTCGTGGGACAGCCCGGCGGCCCGGCGGCATTGGGCGAGTGAGACGTCAGAGTACGCGAGTCGTCACAGGGGTCGAGTGCCTCACCTCACGTTGAGACCCTTGTCCCATTCGTCCCAAGCCCCCGCCTGACCTGCGTACCGGCCCCGTCCGACCGGGGCAGGAACGTTCCTGCCCCGGGATGTGTGCCCACTGCGGCGACGGTCGGCACGTTCGTACGCGTGCCGGATAATCGGGGGAACGACCGACCCGCTGACGCCGCCCGCCCGACCGTGGGCGCCCCGGCGGCGGCGCGGCAGGCCGGCACCGACCCTGGCACCGGGGCACGTCCGGCGGCCCGGCAGGTCGCCCCACGGCGACCGGCGGGGAAACAGCCGGGAACCTCACGGCCAATCACCGATAAACGGCGGAGCGCTAATACAATAAACGGGTTCTCCGGGTCCCTTACGAGAAGGCCGGGGGAATAGGCGGCGGCTTCGGCTATTTCGTGGAATCGTGAACGGCAATGCTGAGAACGAGACCCGCTCCACATCACATCGTCATCACAAAGAGACGTGATCGACCGAAGTCACCTGTCACGCAATGTAATGTCGATTGAGTGCGTACCGATGACAAGCTTCCTCAGGCCGAGGAGCGCCCGACCAAAGCAGCGCGACCGCGCATGACGCGGACGCGCGGCTGGCTGTTGGGGTCGACTCTCGCGGTCTATGTGGCGACCGTGGTCGGCGTGCTCACCACCTCGTGGCTGGTGAAGCTCGACTGGCAAGTCATGTTGTTCCGGCCGTACAAGCAGTGGCCGGAAATCCACACCTTCCTGGACTACTTCGTGGTGCTGGGCCAGCGCGGCCCGACGGCGGTCGCTGTCACCGCCTGGCTGGGGTGGTGCTGCTGGAGACAGCGCACCGTGCGCCCGCTGCTGCTGCTCGGGACCTCGCTGCTGCTGCTCAACGCGACCGTGGGTGCGGCGAAGCTCGGGATGGGCCGCCTCGGTCCGCACTACGCCACCGTGGTCGGTTCGAACGAGATGTGGGCCGACGGCGATATATTTCCCTCCGGTCACACCGCGAACGCCGTCGTGACCTGGGGCGTGCTGGCCTACCTGGCGACCACCCCGCAGGCCCGCAGGGTCGCCTCCGTGATCGCCGCCGTGGTCACCCTCGGCGTCGGCATGACGACCGTCTACCTCGGCACCCACTGGGTGAGCGATGTGCTGCTCGGCTGGGCTGCCGGACTGCTGATCCTGCTCGCGCTGCCGGTGTTCGAGGCACCCATGGCCTGGGCCGAGATGGTGCTGCGGATGGCCTGGCAGCGGCTGCGCACGGGCTCCCCGCTCCTCCCCCAGCCGGCTTCTCCCCTGGCCAGCCCCGCGTTGAGCACACCGCGCGGCGCGCCGGAGGAGGAGCCCACCGGCCGCGAGCGGGTCACGGCGGGCGGTCGCTCGGGCGGCGCGGCACGCAGCTCGGAGACCTGGCCGCATCACCCGTCCCGGCCGCACACCGCCCGCTCCGAGCGGACCCCGGTCACGCCCACCGGCAGCCGCCGTCCGCCGCACGCGGACCGCGGGCCGCGGACCGCGCCGCTCGGGCCCGCCGCCCAGCGCGGGCGCACCGGCGGCTGAGGCCCCGGCGTCTGCCCGCTGCCGCGCGGACGGCGCACGGCGACCGACTTCGACGACGGCCCCGGCACTCCACACAGGAGTGCCGGGGCCGTCGTCGTGGTGGTGGCGGGCGCCCGCCGCCCGTATCCGTCGCGCCCGGGGCCCCGGGCGCGCTCAGCCCTTCCAGCAGCGCTCGACGACGCCGCCCTGGACAGTGAAATTCAGTCGGCCGCCCAGATACTCCATGGTGATGATCGCGCCGGGCGGGAGCGACCTGACGGTCGTCCAGCCGCGCTGCCGTGCCTGCTGCTCGGCGGTCTCGCTGTCGAGCCCGACGTAGGAGTCGAGGTCGTCAGCGGGTTCTGCCGGTGGTGTGGGTAGAGGTGCCATGCCAGCCACCGTAAGCGGCCGGGGCGGGCGGCGGAAGGCGGGTCAGCGCACCGGGGCTTCACCCTGTCGCCCGTCAGTGGTCACACTTGTGTCACAGAAAACGCGGCCCGGTTTGCCGTAACGCACGTCACTCGTAAGGGCCTTCTGTTCACCATCAGAAGACGTGGCCGAGTTCTCGGCAATAACCTTCGCAGCCGCCCGGAAACAGCCTCCTGATCGACTGCGGGACGACCCCGGGACCGCCTATTGCGTAGCGGTTGATAATCGCTTCGGGGATACCTCAGGTGAGCACAATTCCGCCACATTGCGCGGCTTGCTCGTACACAGGTTTGGCCATACCCGCACGCACCGACTTCCCCACCGACACCCACATGACAGACACACCAGACAAGCCCGACAAGGGCCGGGTGCCGGGCCTCTCACACCGGTCAACGGCCGGGGCAGAAGGGGGCAGATCGGCACAGCGCATGCGTGTCGCACCCTCGCGCGCCGACCGCACGACGAGCATCATGGCGGGTACCCGAAGCCCCGGCACAGCTGACGCTAGAGGGAGCAGGCATGGGAACGGAGACCGCTCAGGCGGCTACCGGGCCGGTACGGGTGCGGCGGCCCGGCGGCCGCGTCATCGTGGACTGGCTGACCACCACGGACCACAAGAAGATCGGGCACCTGTATCTGATCACGTCCTTCGGCTTCTTCCTGGTCGCCGGGCTGCTGGCGCTGCTGATGCGCGCCGAGCTGGCGCGCCCGGGGATGCAGGTGATCTCCAATGAGCAGTTCAACCAGGCGTTCACCATGCACGGCACGATCATGCTCCTGCTCTTCGCGACGCCGACCTTCGCGGGATTCGCCAACGCGATCATGCCGTTACAGATCGGCTCGCCCGACGTCGCCTTCCCGCGCCTGAACATGCTGTCGTACTGGCTGTTCCTGTTCGGCGGGCTGATCGTGCTCGGCGGCTTCCTGGTGCCCGACGGCGCGGCCGACTTCGGCTGGTTCGCTTACGCGCCGCTGAACAGCGCGACCCGGTCACCCGGCATCGGCGCCGACATGTGGATCATGGGTCTCGCGATGTCCGGCTTCGGCACCATCCTCGGCGCGGTGAACTTCCTCACCACCATCATCGGGATGCGCGCCCCGGGGATGACGATGTTCCGGATGCCCGTCTTCACCTGGAACGTGCTCTTCACGTCGATCCTGGTCCTCGTGGCCTTCCCGGTGCTGGCGGCGGCGCTGCTGTGCCTGGAGGCGGACCGGCGGTTCGGGTCGGTGGTCTTCGAAGCCGAGTACGGCGGGGCACTGCTGTGGCAGCACCTGTTCTGGTTCTTCGGCCATCCCGAGGTCTACATCATCGCGCTGCCGTTCTTCGGCATCATCACCGAGATCCTGCCGGTCTTCTCCCGTAAGCCGATCTTCGGCTACGTCATGCTGATCGGCGCGACGATGGCCATCACCGGCCTCTCGGTGGTGGTCTGGGCACACCACATGTTCGCTACGGGCGCGGTGCTGCTGCCCTTCTTCTCCTTCATGTCCTTCCTGATCGCGGTGCCGACCGGCGTGAAGTTCTTCAACTGGATCGGCACCATGTGGCAGGGCTCGCTGTCGTTCGAGACACCGATGCTGTGGTCGGTCGGCTTCCTGGTGAGCTTCCTGTTCGGCGGGCTCACCGGCGTCATCCTCGCCTCGCCGCCGCTGGACTTCCACGTCACCGACACGTACTTCGTGGTCGGCCACTTCCACTACGTCGTCTTCGGCACGGTCGTCTTCGCGATGTTCGCGGGCTTCTACTTCTGGTGGCCGAAGCTCACCGGCAAGATGCTCGACGAACGGCTGGGCAAGATCCACTTCTGGACCCTGTTCGTGGGCTTCCACACGACGTTCCTGGTGCACCACTGGCTGGGTGTGGAGGGCATGCCACGGCGGTACGCGGACTACCTGGCGGCCGACGGCTTCACCGCGCTCAACACGGTCTCCTCCATCGGCGCGTTCCTGCTGGGTCTTTCCACGCTGCCGTTCCTGTACAACATCTGGCGGACCGCCATGTACGGGACCAAGGTCGAGGTGGACGACCCGTGGGGGTTCGGCCGCTCGCTGGAGTGGGCCACCTCCTGCCCGCCGCCCCGGCACAACTTCGTGACGCTGCCCCGCATCCGCTCCGAGTCCCCCGCCTTCGATCTGCACCACCCGCAGGTGGCGCGGCTTGAGGAGGAGCAGATCAGCGCAGAGCCCGATCGAGCCGGTCGCGCAAGTCCCTGATGTGCTCGCGGAGCGCGGGCGGCTCGCGTACCTCGAAGTCGAACCCCATCAGCGCGATGTGCACCACGATCACATCGAGCCCGTGCGCCCCCGTGTGCAGCAAGCAGCTGTTCTCATCGACGGCCTCAAGCACCCCGGCCGTCGGCGACACCGTCTCAGCGGCCCGCTCGACGGGCACCCGCAGCAGTACGGTGGCACGCTCCGTGTACGCGCCGGTGGACACGCCCCGCGACACGTAGGCGGCCAGGTCCTCGGCGGGCGGGCGGCGGGGCTCGAAGCGCGGTCCGTGCGGCGGCTTCGGCTCGACGCGGTCGGCCCGGAACGTACGCCAGTCCGCCCGGTCCACATCCCAGGCGACCAGATACCAGCGGGAGCGGCTGCACACCAGGCGGTAGGGCTCGGTGGTCCTACGGCTCACGCCACCGTTGTGGTCGCGGTAGGCGAAGCGCACCACCTCGCGGTCCCTGCACGCGTGCGCGAGCTCGGTGAGCGTGCGCGGGTCGATGGTGGGTCCGCCGTGGGCCACCGGCACCGTGTACGCGTTCAAGGCGGACACCCGGCGGCGCAGCCGGTGCGGCAGCACCTGCTCCAGCTTGGCGAGGGCCCGCACCGTGCTCTCCTCGATGCCCTCGACGCCGCCACCCCCGGCGGCGGTGCGCAGGCCGACGGCCACGGCGACCGCTTCCTCATCGTCGAGCAGCAGCGGCGGCAGCTCGGCTCCGGCGCCCAGCTGATAGCCGCCCGCGGTGCCGGGCACGGAATGCACGGGGTAGCCGAGTTCGCGCAGCCGGTCGATGTCACGGCGTACCGTGCGCGGCGTCACGCCCAGCCGCTCGGCCAGGTCGGCGCCCGACCAGCTGCGGCGGCCCTCGCCTCCGGCCTGGCCGTCCATGGGCGCGAAGCCGCCGTGGGCCTGAAGCAGCGACAGCAGGCGGAGCAGACGGGCCGAGGTTTCCAGCATGCCCGCAGTGTGCCAGCCCTTGCGGACACCCTCGGTCCGCAAGGGTGGAAAACGGCCGGGAACGGAGCGGAGGCCCCGGACTCCCGGCGCCGTGCTCAGCGTTCCCGTAGCCCGGCGGCCCCGTGGTCCCCGGAGTCCCGTAGGACCGGAGAACGGCGGGGCCGACCGGACGGGGCCTCGTCATCGCGGACGGGTGCGGCGCGCGGCCGCTACCCGAGCGCGGGCCCTTGGGCCTGGCGGGCGCCGACGGGTCCGCCCGGCCGGCGCCGTCCTCTTCTCACCACCGGTACCACCGCGAGCGGTGGCCTCCCGTGGTCGTCGAACGGACGAGGAAACCAAGCAGCCAGACGAGCAGCACCGCGATCGCGATCCACCACAGCACCTTGACCGCGAACCCCAGGCCGAACAACAACAGGGCGAGCAGCAGAACAACCAGAACAGGACCCATGATTGGCACCTCCGGACCACCGGGTGCCCCTGCCGGACCTGTCCATGCACCGTCGCGCACGGTGAGCGGCCGGGAAGTCCCGCACCGCCGCCCCGCGCGTACGGCGCGTGGCTACACCTCCTCGACGGACACGGAGAGGTCGTTGTCCATCGTGTAGTACGGGACGGCCCGCACGGTCCTGTGCTTGGCCGCGACCCGCGACGCCGGGTAGGTGAAGATCAGCTTCTTGTCCGCGACATCGTCCAGGACGCGCCCGATCCGCGCCTCACCGGCCGCCACCGCGTCCTGCCCGTCATCCCCCGCGGCAGCGGGCTCCGGCCGGCACAGCCACAGGTCCCATACGTCCTTGCCGCCCGTGAAGTGCGCCGCGAGCTCCTCGTACGGCAGCGTGAAGGCGAAGTCGGCACCGTCCGCCGTCACCGGCACCGCGCACTCCACGGCCCGGTCACGGCGCAGCCGCGCCCGTACGACAGCGCCGGACAGCCAGGCGGCCGGGCGCTCCACGCGGTACAGCCGTCCGCGCCCGGCCAGCACGCCGTCCTCGATCCGTATCTCCCCCGCCTCCACATGCGGCGTGCGCAGCCAGCTGCGCAGCGAGACGTTGCCGTGCTTGGTCGTGTACGGGATGCGGACGGCCAGCGGCGACGTGCTGGGACCCGGCCTGCGGTCGACCAGCGAGCGCAGGTCGTTGAGGCCGGGTGCCAGCCTGCGCGGCTCCTCGTCGGCGCACGCCACGTAGACGTCCCAGCGGCCCTCGGGGAGCGCGACGGTGCTGGGCAGCACCGCTCGCAGCCGGTCGTCGGCGGCCGGGGAGAGCGGCAGCCGCACCTCGTCGGCATCGCTGTCCCCGCCACGGCGTATGAGCACCAGCGCGGCGCTCCAGTCGGGGCCGGTGCCGGGCACGGGCATGTCACTGATGTCGAAGGTCAGCCCGCCCGCGGAGTCCGCGACGCAGTCGGCGCGCGGCGGGGTCGCCACGGTGGGGCCCTCCTCGGGCTGCTGGGGGCTGGGGGCGTCGGCAGGCAGCTGAGCGGAGGTGGTCATGCGGCACGTACCTTTCTGAACGCCAGCCGGCCGACGTCCTTCGTCGCGTAGACGCCGCTGAGCAGGGCGCCCCGCGTGCGGTGGAACGAGCCACGCAGTCCCCCGCGCGACACCAGGTCGCTGAAGAGGGTCTCGTAGTGCCCGGCGACCCGGGACGGATCGAAGCGGGCGGAGTTCTTCAGCGCGGCCTGGCCCATGCGCCGCCGCAGCTCGTCGTCGTTGATCAGGTCGAGCAGGGCGGCGGCGATCGCGTCGACGTTGCCGGTCGGCACCAGGAGGCCGTCCACGCCGTGGTCGATGATCTCGCCAGGACCGTGCGGGCAGTCGGTGGAGACCACCGGCAGTCCGCAGCGCATCGCCTCGACGATGGTCATGCCGAACGACTCCAGGCTGGAGGTGACGGCCGCGATGGAACCCTTGGCCCACTCGGGGTCGAGGGGGTTGGCCGGGCCCATCAGATAGACGTGGTTGTAGAGGCCGAGCTTGTCGATCAGTGCGCGCAGCTTGGCCCGCTCGGCGCCGCCGCCGTAGATCCGCAGCCGCCAGTCGGGGCGCTGCGCCGTGACCTTGGCGAAAGCTTTGATCAGCAGGTCGTAACGCTTCACCGGCGCCAGCCGCCCGGCGGCCACGACCCACTTGCCGGTGCCGTCGGCGGGTGCGACGCCGGAGGCGGGCACGCTGTTGGGCACCGCCAAGATCCGCACGCCGGGCAGCCGCAGCTGGTCCCGGTAGGACTCGGCGTCCGCCTCGGTCACGGTGGTCACCGCGTCAAGGCGCGGGTAGAGGCCGCGCAGTGTCTTCTTCAGCGCCTTGGAGTGGGTGCTGAGCGTCAGATGCTCCTGTCCCACGCGCACCACACCGCGCCGTGCCTGCCGGGCGACGTGGACGTTGATCCCCGGGCGCGTGCCGACCACCACATCGGTTTCCAGGTTCTCCAGGTACTCCGCGATGCGGACATCGGTGAGCTGGCTGTACTGCTTGTAGCGCCCCTCGGACTTGGGGAAGACGCGAGCGGGTCTGGCGTGCCGCGGATCGTCGCCCTCGTACGTCGGGCTGCCCTTGCGGAGGTCCACAAGGTGACGCAGCGTCACGTTCGGGCCAGGGTCAAAGACCGGCTCATCCCGGTGCCGGAACACCGAGACGATCTCCACGTCGTGCTGCTCCGCGAGCGTGCGCGCGGTGTTGTACGTGGTCCGGATCGTCCCTCCGATGCCGTACGCATTATGAATCAGGAATGAGATATGCATCCGTCCCCGTATCCCACGGTTCCCCGCGGACGGTCCCTCTCGTCCGCCTACCTCTGGGTTAGACCGCGATAACGGTTGCTGGGTTGGCCCCTATGACCATCTTGTTCCACAAGCGATGTGAAATCGGTAGCGCCTTCGGGGAACTTTCGAGTATTCGTGATCATCATGGCTGGTCGAGAAGGTGCGGCCGACGCCCCGGGGTGCGGCGTGTCACCAGGTTGAGTGAACTGTCACACCTCCCAGCGTGCCTCCAGGGCCGTTCAGGCGCCACCGAGCGTCCCGACGTGACCACAGCGGGCAGGGGCGCGGGAGCCTTGCCACTGGTCAACGGCGGCATGGCCGCCGGTCTCCCCGGCCATGGCCCGGGCGCCCCCGAGGGCCGTCCCGCGACGGCCACCCGTGCGGGGTAAGCGCTTCCTTGACGGCTGCTCCCAGCCCGCCCCGGCACGGCGTGATTCCGCCTGCCACCGCCGCGTGACCCCGGCCGCTGATCACCCGTTGTGTTCATTACGAGCCGGGGCCCACCCGGCGCTCACCGAGATCGAGGAGCTACCCGTGCCGCGCATGCTCGACGTCAGCGACGACGTTCGCGCCGAGATCGGCGACGAAGAAGCCGAACGGCTGCTCGTCGGCGACAACACCCCGGGAAACTACGACTGCACCTCCTGCCGCACCCCGGGCGACGCCGCCCAGGAGCCCACCAGCACGGTGCTCTTCGTCGGCGAGGAGACCGCCGTCCTCGCCTTCGCGCACGCCACCTGCATCCCCTCGCAGGTCGTCACGGTCTCCGAGGAGCAGCTGCAGGGCGCCGTCCAGTCCATCACCGGCGGGATCGACCCGAGTGAGAAGAGCGACCCCCGGCAGGCGGTGCTCGGTGTCACCAGCGGCCTGATCCTGATCGACGGCGAGGTGCACCCGGCGCTCGTCGTGGAACCGACGGGGCCGATCGTGCGCCCCGGCTCCAACAGCCCCGGCGACGACTTCCTGCCCCTCCTGGTGGAGCAGGGCTTCAAGACGGTCACGGACATGGAGCAGATGCCCGGGGTGAACGCGGGCTGGTCCGTACTGCTGGCGATGGGCCAGCTGCACGCCGTCCTCCAGCCCGGCACGGGCGGCGGCGCGGCGACGGCCTGGTGGCAGGCGCACCAGCCGCTGCAGGTCACCGAGGGGTGGCGGACCGCCGTGAACAAGTCGCAGATGGTGCTCGTCTACGCCGCCCCCGCGGGAGTCGTCGGCCAGCAGCCGCGCGAGGACCTGCTGCGCGAAGCACTGGACCGGGCCGCCGCGCGGGGCGCGCTCGTCGCCGCCGCCATGCCGCTCGCGGGCACGTGACGACCCCCACGCCGAGGCCGGCGCGGATCGGGCGCCCCGTCGGCACGGACGCCCATGGCCCCCGGCACGGGCACGGAGGAATGACGCCCCCGCCGTTCACGCGCGTCTCGGCCCCCGCGTCGCCGCGTCCATATGCCGTACGAACAGCGCATTCTTCCCCGGCCCCGCATCCGGCGGACGATCAGGTCGTTGGCACGTACGTGCACTCATACGACCCCGCCTCCCGAGACCCCTACCAACACCCGATCCCCGCCATGCGGCCCTCCCACGAATCGTCCACCGCTCCCACCAGGCAGCAGCAGTCGGCCACCCCGATCTACGACGCGCTGTACGCGGAGTACCGCAGGTCCTTCCGGGCGCTTCCGGGGGACCGCGTGGGCGAGGAGGACCTGGAGTTCACCGCGTTCGGTCCGCGTGATCACCGTGGGCAGTGGGAGCGCGCGGGGTCCTGGGAGCGCGCCGGATCGTGGGACGGGGGGACCTGGACGACGGCAGGGCTGAACCAGCGGATGAACCCGCCCGCCGCGCTGCCTCCGGCGCCCCGCGACAGCAGACGGCACGGGCTCTAGCTCGCGCTGGTACCCGTGCCGTCGTGTTCGCGTGCCCGTCACACCCGCGTGCGCGGCGTTCCCTCGTGCGCGCGGGCGCACCGGAGTGCGGAGGCCCACGCGCGCGGCTTACTTGTTACGGCCGCGCTTCTCGCGGACCCGCACCGAGATGTGGATCGGCGTGCCCGGGAAGCCGAACTCCTCACGCAGCCGTCGCTCCACAAAGCGGCGGTAGCCCGCCTCAAGGAAGCCGGAAGCGAAGAGCACGAACCGTGGCGGCTTGGTGCCCGCCTGCGTCCCGAACAGGATGCGGGGCTGCTTGCCGCCGCGAACCGGGTGCGGGTGCGAGGCGACGATCTCACCGAGGAAGGCGTTGAGCCTGCCGGTGGGGACGCGGGTCTCCCAGCCCTCGATCGCCGTCTCGATCGCGGGGACGAGCTTTTCCATGTGCCGCCCGGTGCGCGCCGAGACGTTCACCCGCATCGCCCACGGGATCTGCACCAGGTCCCGCTCGATCTCCCGCTCCAGGTAGTAGCGGCGCTCCTCGTCGAGGTTGTCCCACTTGTTGTACGCGATGACCAGGGCGCGCCCGGCCTCCACCGCCATGGTGATGATCCGCTGGTCCTGCACGCTGATGGACTCGCTCGCGTCGATCAGGATGACCGCGACCTCCGCCTTCTCCAGCGCGGCGGCGGTACGCAGCGACGCGTAGTAGTCGGCGCCCTCCTGGAGGTGCACGCGGCGGCGGATACCGGCCGTGTCCACGAACTTCCAGGTCTTGCCGCCGAGCTCGATCAGCTCGTCCACCGGGTCGCGGGTGGTGCCCGCCACCTCGTTGACGACCACTCGCTCCTCTCCCGCGACCTTGTTGAGCAGGGAGGACTTGCCGACGTTGGGGCGGCCGATCAGCGCGACCCGGCGCGGCCCGCCGATGGTGGTGCCGAAGGTCTGCGCGGGCGCCTCGGGCAGGGCGTCGAGGGCCGCGTCGAGCATGTCGCCGGTGCCGCGGCCGTGCAGCGCCGAGACCGGGTGCGGCTCGCCGAGGCCGAGCGACCAGAGAGCGGCGGCGTCGGCCTCGGAGGACGGCCCGTCCACCTTGTTGGCACACAGCACGACGGGCTTCCCGGCCCGCCGCAGCAGCTTGACGACGGCCTCGTCGGTGTCGGTCGCGCCGACGGTGGCGTCCACGACGAAGACGACCGCGTCGGCGGCCTCCATCGCGAACTCCGCCTGCGCCGCCACCGAGGCGTCGATGCCGAGGACGTCCTGCTCCCAGCCGCCGGTGTCGACGACCTTGAAGCGGCGGCCGGCCCATTCGGCCTCGTAGGTCACCCGGTCCCGGGTGACCCCGGGCCGGTCCTCCACGACGGCCTCACGGCGGCCGAGGATGCGGTTCACGAGGGTCGACTTGCCGACATTGGGGCGGCCGACGACGGCGAGCACCGGCAGCGGGCCGTGACCGGCCGCCGCGAGGTCGCTCTCGACCTGGTCGAGGTCGAAGCCCTCCTGCGCGGCGAGCTCCATGAACTCCGTGTACTCGGCGTCGCCAAGCGCACCGTGCTCGTCGCCGGTGTGGATCTGGTCGTTCATGAAGTGTGTTCCTCGTCGTCCCTCATCGGCGCGCCCTCACGGCCCGCCTCTCACGTTTCGTCTAGCGGCCTGTGCGGCGTCTGGCGTCGGCCAGGTGCTCGCTCAGCCGCGCCTGGATGCGGACTGTCGCCGCGTCCAGGGCCGCTCGGGTTGCTCTGCCGCGCGGGGCCTGTCCCGCAGGACCCGGGGCTTCGTCGGTCGCGGAGAACGGGTCACCGAAGACCACGTCCACCCGGCTCCGCAGCGGTGGCACCGCCGATATGGCCCGGCCCCGCCGGTCGCCGGAGCCCAGTACCGCCACGGGCACGATCGGGGCTCCGCCGCGCACGGCGAAGTACGCGAGCCCGGCGCGCAGCGAGGCGAAGTCGCCCTCGCCCCGGGTGCCCTCGGGGAAGATCCCGAGCACGCCGCCGCGCCGCAGCACGCCGAGCGCGTTGGTGATCGCCGTACGGTCGGCGCTCGCCCGGTCCACCTTCAGCTGGCCGATGCCGCGCAGAAAGGGGTCGAGCGGGCCGATGAAGGCTTCCTTCTTGATCAGGAAGTGCACCGGCCTGGGCGCGGTGCCCATCAGCATCGGGCCGTCCAGCGCGTGCGAGTGGTTCACAGCGAAGATGACCGGCCCTGTGGCGGGCACCCGCCACGCACCGAGCACCCGGGGCTTCCACAGCCCGTACATCAGGCCGATGCCGATCCGGCGGCCGATCGCCGCGCCGCCCGCGCTCGGTGCCGGCGCCTGATCGGTGGCCGTGCGCGTCATCGTCGCGCTCACTTGGCCTGCTTGTCTTCGATGAGGGTGACGACGCACTCGATGACCTGCTCCAGGGTCAGCTCGGTGGTGTCCACCTCGACCGCGTCGTCCGCCTTCGCGAGCGGCGAGGCCTTGCGGCCGGAGTCGGCGGCGTCGCGCCTGGCGAGCGCCGCCTGGGTGGCCGCGAGGTCGGAGGCGCTCTTGCCGCCCATCTCACCGCTGCGGCGGGCGGCCCGGGCGGCCTCCGACGCGGTGAGGAAGATCTTCAGGTCGGCGTCCGGCAGGACCGTGGTGCCGATGTCGCGGCCCTCGACCACGATGCCGCGCGGCGCCGCCGCGGCGATGGCGCGCTGCAGCTCGGTCAGCCGGGCCCGGATCTCCGGGACGGCGCTGACCGCGCTGACCGCGGCCGTGACCTCCGGGGTGCGGATCGGCCCTGCGGCGTCAGCGCCGTCGACCGAGATGACCGGGTCGGACGGGTCGGTGCCGGAAACGATGGTGGGCTTGACCGCGGCCTCGGCGACGGCCGCCGGGTCGTTGACGTCGATTCCGTTGCTCAGCATCCACCAGGTGATGGCCCGGTACTGGGCCCCGGTGTCGAGGTAGCGCAGGCCCAGCTTGGCGGCGACCGCCTTGGAGGTGCTGGACTTGCCCGTGCCGGAGGGGCCGTCGATGCCGACAATCACTGCTGCCGGTGCGGTCCTGGCGGCGGTTTCCACGGTGACAGACACCTTCCTCAAGCACGGGGCGTTCTACGGGGCGGATGATGGAGCGTTCACGGAACGAGAAGTCTCCGCCAAGGTTACTGGTTGAAATGACCGCCCCGTGCCCCCGCGGTCACTGGCGGATGGACCAGCCTTGTTCCCGCAGCGCCAGCGTCAGCCCCGACACCGCCCGCGGCTCGACCATGAGCTGGATGAGGCCCGCCTGTTGACCGGTCGCGTGTTCGATGCGCACGTCCTCGATGTTGACCCCGGCCCGCCCGGCGTCGGCGAAGATCCGCGCCAGCTCGCCCGGCTGGTCCCCGATGTAGACGGTCACACTCTCGTACGCCATCGGGGCCGCACCATGCTTGCCCGGGACCCTGACCTGGCCCGCGTTGCCCCTGCGCAGGACGTCCGCGATCCCGGAGGCACCGAGGTCGCGCTTGTCCTCGTCGGCGGACTCCAGGGCGCGCAGTGACCGTACGGTCTCCTCCAGGTCGGCGCCGAGCGCGGCGAGGACGTCGGCGACGGGGCCCGGGTTCGCGGAGAGGATGTCGATCCACATCGCCGGGTCGGAGGCGGCGATCCGGGTCACGTCCCTGATGCCCTGCCCGCACAGCCGTACGGCCGTCTCGTCGGCGTCCTGGAGCCGCGCGGCGACCATGCTGGAGACGAGCTGCGGGGTGTGGGAGACGAGGGCCACCGCGCGGTCGTGGGCGTCGGCGTCCATGATGACGGGCACGGCGTGGCACAGCGCGACAAGTTCGAGCGCCAGGTTCAGCACCTCGGTATCGGTGTCCCTGCCGGGCGTGAGCACCCAGGGGCGGCCCTCGAAGAGGTCGGCCGTGGCGGCCAGCGGCCCGGACCGCTCACGCCCCGCCATCGGATGCGTGCCCAGGTAGTGGGTGAGGTCACAGCCCTTGGCCTCCAGCTCGCGGCGCGGGCCGCCCTTGACGCTGGCGACATCCAGGTAGCCGCGGGCGAGGCCGCGGCGCATCGCGTCGGCGAGGGTGTCGGCGACATGCGCGGGCGGTACGGCGATGATCGCCAGGTCGACGGGGCCCTCCGGCTCGGTGTCGCTTCCCGCGCCGAGCGCCGCCGCGGTACGGGCCTGCCCGGGGTCGTGGTCCGCGAGGTGCACCTGGACCCCGCGGCCCGCGAGGGCGAGCGCCGCCGAGGTGCCGATGAGGCCGGTGCCGATGACGAGGGCGGTTCTCACTGTGGGCTGTCCTTCTGCGCGCTCGGGCGGGCGCTACCGCATGCCGCTTCCCCGGCCACCCTAACCAGCGGCAAGGGGGCCGCGCCGCGCCGACCGCCCAGCGAGACGCATCCGGACCCGCTCCCGCGCGCGTGCCCGCGTGGGGCCACATCCGTACGTGCCGCACCGGCCCGGCGGCGCCCGGCTTCCGGTAGAACGTTCCGCATGATCTACCACGTGGTCCCGCTGGACGACTGGCTGGCCGTGCCGGACCGTCCGTACGCCCCGCCCCCGTTCGCCGAGGACGGCTTCGTGCACTGCTCGCCGGACGAGACCAGCGCGCTCACCATCGCCACCGCGCTGTTCCGGGAGACGGTCGGCCCGCTGATGGTGCTGCTCATCGACGAGGCCAAGCTCGACGTCATGGTGCGCTGGGAGGCGGCCCACCCGGAGCCCCCGCCCGGTGTCTCCGCCGGGGCCCAGTTCCCGCACGTGTACGGGCACATCAACCGGACGGCGGTGGTGGGCATGATGGAGGTCAAGCGCGACGAGGAGGGCAGGGCGGTGTCCCTGGGCCCGTGGTCCTGAGCCCTGTGGGGCGAGCCCGTGGTCCTGAGCCCGGCGGGGCGAGCCCGGCGTCCTGAGTCCGGTGGGGCGAGCCCGGCGGTTGGCCGCTGCCGGCCGGGCTGGTAGCCCTGGGGGGCCTGCCCTTTCTGACAGGGTGCCGGAGGCGGCTCCGTCGCTCCGTGCCCCAGGCTCCGTGCCCCGTAGCGCGCGGGCCGAAATTCGGGTGACGCGCGCGCCGGTCGGCGGACACCATCACGCCATGCACCAGCCACCCGCCGTCCGCCCCGCATCGGGCGGCCCTCCGCCGGACCCAGCAGGCCCGGGCACGCCGCCCGGTTCGGCGCCGTCGACCTCCTACGGCCACGCACTCGTCACCGGGCACACCGTCTACGCGTGCGTCATGGGCTCGCGCGCCTTCGGGCTCGCCACGGAGGACAGCGACACCGACCGCCGAGGCGTCTACGTCGCGCCGACGGCCTCGTTCTGGCGCTTCGAGAAGCCGCCGACCCACGTCGAGGGACCGGCCGAGGAGCAGTTCTCCTGGGAACTGGAGCGGTTTTGCGAACTGGCGCTGCGCGCCAACCCCAACATCCTGGAATGCCTGCACTCCCCCGTCGTGGAGCGGATCGACGAGACCGGACGGGAACTGCTCGCGTTGCGCGGTGCCTTCCTGTCCCGGCGGGCCCATCAGACCTTCGTCGGGTACGCCGCCGGCCAGCGCAGGAAGCTGGACGCCGACATGCGGCAGTACGGAGCGCCGCGCTGGAAGCACGCCATGCACCTGCTCCGGCTGCTCGCCAGCTGCCGCGACCTGCTGCGTACCGGCGAGCTCGGCATCGACGTGGGCGAGGACAGGGAATGGCTGCTCGCCGTCAAGCGGGGCGAGGTGTCCTGGCCGGAGGTCGAGCGGCGGCTGGAGCGGCTGCGGGCGGAGGCCGACGCGTACGCGACCCGCACCCCGCTGCCCGCCGAGCCCGACCGGGCCCGCGTCGAGGACTTCCTGATCCGGGTGCGCCGGGCCGCGCTCTGAGGAGGCGGTGACGAGAGGCGAGGACGCCGAGGGACCAGGGGCAGCCGCGCACGGCTAGCACAGAAGAGACAGGAAGCCCGCATACGGGCGCCTGCGGCCCGCTGGGGCACGGCAGGCGCCGTTTGGCGCCACCATGCCCCAGCGGCCGCAGAAGGGCGCTCAGCGCCCTGTGGTGCCCCTTAGAGCTCCACTTCCTGCATCAGCATGCCGACCTCGGTGTTGGTCAGGCGGCGCAGCCAGCCCGACTTCTGGTCGCCGAGCGGGATCGGGCCGAATTGCGTGCGCACCAGCCGCTCCGCCGGGAATCCGGCCTCGGAGAGCATCCGGCGCACGATGTGCTTGCGGCCCTCGTGGAGGGTCACCTCGACCAGGTAGTTCTTGCCGACGTTCTCCACGACCTTGAAGTGGTCGGCGCGGGCGTAGCCGTCCTCCAGCTCGATGCCGTTCTTCAGCCGCTTGCCGAGGTCACGCGGGATCGGGCCCTGGATCGCGGCGAGGTAAGTCTTCTTCACGCCGTACCGGGGATGCGTGAGGCGGTGCGCAAGCTCGCCGTGGTTGGTGAGCAGGATGATGCCCTCGGTCTCGGTGTCGAGACGTCCCACGTGGAAGAGCCGGGTCTCCCGGTTGGTGACGTAGTCCCCCAGGCACTGGCGGCCGTCGGGGTCCTCCATGGTGGAGACGACTCCGGCGGGCTTGTTCAGCACGAAGAAGAGATGCGACTGCGTGGCGACGGTGAGCCCGTCGACCTTGATCTCGTCCTTGGCGGGGTCGACGCGCAGGCCCTGCTCGGTGACGATCTGCCCGTTCACCTCGACGCGACGCTGGTCGACCAGCTCCTCGCAGGCACGGCGCGAGCCCATGCCCGCCCGGGCGAGGACCTTCTGCAGCCGCTCACCCTCCTGCTCACCGAAGGTCTTGGGCGTCTTGACCTGCGGCTTGCTGTGCCGCGCCCGGTTGCGCTCCTCGATCTGGGCGTCGAGTTCGCGCGGGCGTGCCGGGACGGGCTTGCGGCCCCGGTTGCCGACCGGCCGGCCGGTCGGCCTGCCCGCGGGCTTGGCGGGTCCGACACCGCCCGGCCTGTTCGCGCCCGACTGCCCCGTGCTGCCGACGTCATAGCGGCGCTCCTCGGGCCGGGGGGTGCCTGAGCGCTTCCCGTCGCCGCGCTTGCCGCCACCCCCGCTCCGGGGGTTCCGGTTGCCGCCGCTGTTCCTGTCGCTGCTTCGCATCAAGGTTCCGTAGTCGAGTAAGCCGTAGTGGTCTCTGCGTCATCCGGTGCGTCCGGGTCGAACGAGGGGACTCCTTCCAACGAGTCCGCCTCGACGGCGTCCACCTCCGGCAGGAACGGTGCCAGCTCGGGCAGCTCGTCCAGGCCACGCAGGCCCATCCGCTCCAGAAAGTAGTTCGTCGTCCTGTACAGGATCGCACCTGTTTCGGGTTCCGTCCCCGCCTCGTCCACGAGACCGCGCTGCAGGAGGGTCCGCATCACACCGTCGCAGTTCACTCCGCGCACGGCGGAGACGCGCGAACGGCTGACCGGTTGACGGTACGCGACGACGGCCAGCGTCTCCAACGCGGCCTGCGTAAGGCGGGCCTGCTGGCCGTCCAGGACGAAGCCCTCGACGGCCGCCGCGTACTCGGGACGCGAGTAGAAACGCCAGCCGCCCGCGACCAGCCGCAGCTCGAAACCGCGCCGCTGCCGGGTGTACTCGTCGGCCAGCTCGCGCAGCGCGTCGGCGACCGCGCGGCGCGGCCGGGCGAGCACCTTGGCCAGGTGCTCCTCGGTGGCGGGCTCGTCGATGACCATGAGGACCGCCTCAAGCGCGGGACGCAGCTCAAGACCGGCGACGCCCTCCGCCCCGGACGCGGGGAGCTGGGAAGCGGCGTCAGGAGCGGCGTACGGCTCCGCTGCGGCCCGGACGCCGGGGGCCTGGGCGTCAGGGGCCTGGATGTCACGCGCCTGGGCGTCAGCCTGGATGTCAGGGGCCTGGTCCCGCTCCGTCATGGCTGCTTCTCCCTCACGTCGTCCCCTTCGGGCTCCCCGTCGTTGTCTTCCGGGGCCGCCACGGCCCGCGTCCCCGCCCCCGGTTCCTGGTCGAACTCGTCGGTGACCACGGGACGCGCCCCGTCCTCCCCGGTCCAGCGGACGAGCAGCGCGCCCAGTGCCTCTTCCTGGTCCAGGGTGACGGCGCGCTCCCGGTACAGCTCAAGCAGCGCCAGGAAGCGGGCGACGACGGTGAGGGTGTCGGGGGCGTCCTCGGTGAGCTTCTCGAAGCTGGACGCGCCCAGCGCGCGCAGCCGGGCGATCAGGACATCGGCCTGCTCACGGACGCTGACCAGCGGGGCGTGGATGTGGTCGACGTACACCTGCGGCTTGGCCCTGGGCTGCATCGCCTTGACGGCCAGCTTCGCGAGCCCCTCGCCCCCTATGCGGATGACCACCTCGGGCAGCAGTTCGGCGTGGTGCGCCTCCAGGCCGACGGTGCGGGGGTAGCGGCGGGACTCGGCGGCGAGCCGGTCACTGAGGATGTCCGCGATCCTCTTGTACGCGCGGTACTGGAGCAGCCGGGCGAACAGCAGGTCCCGCGCTTCGAGGAGGGCCAGGTCGGCCTCGTCCTCGACCTCGGCGGACGGCAGCAGCCTGGCCGCCTTCAGGTCGAGCAGAGTCGCCGCGACCACCAGGAACTCGGTGGTCTGGTCGAGGTCCCAGTCCGGGCCCATGGCCCGGATGTGCGCCATGAACTCGTCGGTGACCTTGGACAGGGCGATCTCGGTGACGTCCAGCTTGTGCTTGGCGATCAGCTGGAGGAGCAGGTCGAAGGGGCCCTCGAAGTTCGTGAGCCGGACGGTGAAACGCCCGTCATCGGGCTCGGCGGCGGGCGCGGGCCCGGTCGTGGGTCCGGGCGTGGGCCCGGCTGCCGGCACCGGCTCTGGCTCGGCGCCGAGTTCCGGCGCGGGGTCCCGTTCCTGCGTACGTTCCGCTTCCCGTCGTCGCGCGGGCGCGGGCGCGTGGTCCTGCCGCGCCACCGGGTCCGGGCCGGGCGGTGAAGCCGGGGCGGCTGCGCCCGGGCCGTCGTCCGGGAGCGGATCGGGCGCGGGAGCCGACGAAGGACCGGGAGCCGGAGCGGGCGCCGGAGGCGGTGCGGGCGTGGTGGCGGGCCGCGCGCCCGGGCCCCG
Source organism: Streptomyces sp. A01 (assembly GCF_059026195.1). Lineage (NCBI taxonomy): Bacteria > Bacillati > Actinomycetota > Actinomycetes > Kitasatosporales > Streptomycetaceae > Streptomyces > Streptomyces sp. A01. Next base: position 202,170 of record NZ_JBWLKN010000013.1, read on the forward strand.
GCCGAGGCTCCTGCGCGCGCCGCGCGGGGGCGTGGGCGGGGAGGGGTCGTCGTTGGTCGGCATCGGAGTCCAAGGGGCGGGGAGCGGGCGGAACGCCCGTACGAGCGGGCAGGCTATCGCCGTCGCCCCGCGATGTGCGGGATCTCCGCGCCGCTCAGCGGCCGCGCAGCCGGCGGACGAGGATGCTCGCTTCGCCCCGGGATTCCAGATCGGCGAGGACGACGGCCACGGCCTCGCGGACGATCCGGCCGCGGTCGACGGCGAGACCGTGCTCGCCGCGCAGCACCAGCCGCGCGTGCTCCAGGTCCATCAGTTCCTCGGCGGAGACGTAGACCGTGATCTTCTCGTCGTGGCGCTCGCGGCCGCTGGGCCGCCTGTTCGCGGCCCGGCTCCGGCGGCGGGACTGGGCGGGCGGCGTCGCCACGTCCTGCTGCTGGCGGCCCTTGGGCCGTTCCTGCCCGGGCGCGGGGCGCCGGTCGTTCGCCTGGCTCTGGCCGCTCTCGCGCCCGTCGTGCTCGGCGGCCGCGTCGTCGGTCGCCGGGGGCTCCGGCCGCCGTCCGTCCGTGCCGGACGGGGCCGCCTCGGGCTCTCCCGCCGGGGCGGGCACCCGCCCCCGGCCGTCGGCGGGCGGCGTACGGTCCTCACCGCCCGCCGGGCGACGGGGGGACGACGCCTGCAGGGCCGTCCCTCCGGTCGTACGGAACAGCTCGTCGGCGCCGGGCAGACTCACTCGGCGGGACACCGGGCGAGCACCTCCCTGGCGAGCTGGCGGTAGGCGGCGGCGCCGACTGAGTTGGACGCGTAGGTGGTGATCGGCTCGCCCGCGACCGTGGTCTCGGGGAAGCGGACCGTGCGGCCGATGACCGTGTGGTAGACGTGCTCGTCGAACGCCTCGACGACGCGCGCCAGCACCTCCCGGCTGTGCACCGTGCGGGAGTCGTACATCGTGGCCAGGATGCCGTCCAGCTCCAGTTCGGGGTTGAGCCGCTCCTGGACCTTCTCGATCGTCTCGGTGAGCAACGCCACACCGCGCAGCGCGAAGAACTCGCATTCAAGCGGCACGATCACCTTGTGCGCGGCGGTGAGCGCGTTGACCGTCAGCAGACCGAGCGAGGGCTGGCAGTCGATGACGATGTAGTCGTAGTCGGCCAGCAGCGGCTTGAGCGCCCGCTGGAGGGTGGACTCGCGCGCCACCTCGCTGACCAACTGCACCTCAGCGGCTGACAAATCGATATTGCTGGGCAGCAGGTCCATGTTGGGCACCGCCGTCTTCAGCAGCACCTCGTCGGCCGACATGCCCCGCTCCATGAGCAGGTTGTAGACCGTCAGGTCGAGTTCCATCGGGTTGACCCCGAGGCCGACCGACAGGGCGCCCTGCGGGTCGAAGTCGACGAGCAGTACCCGGCGTCCGTATTCGGCGAGCGCGGCGCCGAGGTTGATGGTCGAGGTCGTCTTGCCGACCCCGCCCTTCTGGTTGCACATCGCAATGATCTTCGCGGGGCCGTGTTCGGTCAGCGGCCCGGGAATCGGGAAGTACGGGAGCGGGCGGCCGGTGGGGCCAACGCGCTCACGGCGCTGGCGGGCGGCGTCAGGGGCGAGCGTGGCGGCGTACTCCGGATCGGGCTCGTACTCGGCGTCGGGGTCGTAGAAGTGCCCCTCGGGCATTGCGTCGTAGTCGGCGAGGCGGGCGGACTCTTTCCCGCTCGGGTCGCCGGCCATGGCGTTCACGTGTTGGCCGTCCATGCTCTGGTGGGCTCTCGTCATGCTCTGGTGGGCAGCGAAGGTGTGGACAGCGACGGAGCCGACAGCCTGAGGCCCCGAGGGACTCTGGCCCCGCGCACCCGTTCCTGGTTGACCACCCCCGGGAGAAAATGTCGACTCATCCACAAGTCGTCCTACCTCCTTGGTGACCAGGAAATTTCTCGATAGGTCAGCGTGACACCATGCCGACGGTTGGCGACTCTATGGCGTGTCGGCGGTCGACAGCAACACAATCCGCCGGACACGGCACAATGTGTCGGCAACCGAACACCCGGATGTCAAGGGTGTAAGGGGCGCCGCGTCGAGGTTTCACGAGCGCGCGAATCGGCTAAAAAGTTATGTTCGCGGCGAGTTGACCAGCCGCAGGACAGCGCAGGCCGGAGGGTGTGCCGGACATGCCCGTGGCCGGGCCTCACCGCTCGGCAAGGCCCGGCCACGGGCGTGTCGTTGACGCTCGCGCCCGCGGGTCAGCCGAGCAGGGTGCTCAGTTCGACCGAGGAAAGCGCGTGCGCCTCGGCGACGGGGCCGTAAACGACCTGACCCTCATGGGTGTTCAGACCCTTCGCGAGTGCCGCGTCCCGGTGCAGCGCCTCACGCCAGCCACGGTTCGCCAGCTCCACGATGTACGGCAGCGTGGCGTTGGTGAGCGCGTAGGTCGAGGTGTTGGGCACGGCGCCGGGCATGTTGGCGACGCAGTAGAAGACCGAGTTGTGGACCTGGAAGGTCGGCTCGGCGTGGGTGGTGGGACGCGAGTCCTCGAAGCAGCCACCCTGATCGATCGCAATGTCGACAAGTACACTTCCGGGCTTCATCCGGGAGACCAGCTCGTTGGTGACGAGCTTCGGCGCCTTGGCGCCCGGGATCAGCACGGCGCCGATGACCAGGTCGGCGTCGAGGACGGCCCGCTCCAGCTCGTACGCGTTGGAGGTGATCGTCTGCACGCGGGTACCGAAGACCTTGTCGGCCTCGCGCAGCTTGTTGATGTCCCTGTCGAGCAGCGTGACGTGGAAGCCCATGCCGACGGCGATCTGCGTGGCGTTCCAGCCGGAGACGCCGCCACCGATCACGACGGCCTTGCCCGCGTGCACGCCCGGGACACCGCCCGGCAGCACGCCGCGGCCACCGGCCGAGCGCATCAGGTGGTACGCGCCGACCTGCGGGGCGATCCGCCCGGCGACCTCGGACATCGGGGCGAGCAGCGGCAGCTGCCGGTTCGCGGTCTCGACGGTCTCGTACGCGATGGCGGTGGTGCCCGACTCCAGCAGGGCGTCCGTGCACTCGCGGGAGGCGGCCAGGTGCAGGTAGGTGAAGAGGGTCTGGTCCTTGCGGAGGCGGTGGTACTCCTCCGCGATCGGCTCCTTGACCTTCAGCAGCAGGTCAGCGGTGGACCACACCTCGTCGGCGGTGCCGAGGATGCTGGCGCCCGCGCCGGTGAACTCCTCATCCGTGATCGACGAGCCGAGGCCAGCGCCCTGCTCGATGAACACCTGGTGGCCGTTGCGCACCAGCTCGTGCACTCCGGCGGGGGTGATGGCCACCCGGAACTCGTTGTTCTTGACCTCGCGGGGGATGCCGACCTTCACGTCGATCACGGTCCTTGATTCTGGGGGTTTTCCGGACAAAAACGGTCATGCTTGCGCACACCGGAAACGACCGTGGTGGCCGCGGTAAGCCCAGTCTAATGAAGGATGTCTTGCTGTCTAGCCTTGCATTGCATCAATCTTCTGGCGGAGTGCTACTGATTTCGCAGGCCGACTCCGTTTCGGCCTCCGTAGGGGTCCCGGTGAAGGGCCGCTGGCGGGTCGCCGCGGCGGGCGGAATCGGCGGCTCCAGCAGCCGCTCGGCCTCACGCCGGTGCAGGCGGGCGGCGGTGCCGTCCCCCAGCTGCTCCAGGGTGTCGGCGAGCCGCATCCGCACCGCGGCCTGCAGCCGGACATCCCCGGCGAGCCGCGCGCACTCCAGTGCGTCGACGCAGGTACGCAGGGCGTCCTGCGGACGGCCCGTGTACTCCTGCACCCTGGCCGCCTCGGTCAACGCCCGCGCGTGGCCCGCCAGATCGCCGAGCCTGCGGTACGCGGCGGCCGAGGCACGCCAGTCGCGCAGCGCCTCGCAGTATTCGGCGGCGTAGGTGTGCACCGACCCGAGCCGTCCGTACAGCCGTGCCTGATCGGCCAGTTCGCGCCGCGTCAGCCGCAGCTCCAGCGCCCGCCGGTACCAGTCGACGGCCCGATGCCAGTCGCCCAGCTCCTGATACGTACCGCCGATGGACTCCAGCGAACGCCCGGTGGCGTACGGGTCATCGGCCTCCTGCGCGGCCTCAAGAGCCCCCCGGTAGCGGCCGAGCGCCGCGTCGGTCCGCCCGGCACGCGCGTCGAGATCGCCCAGGTTCAGCAGTGCCGCGGCCCGTTCCAGCGGCAGCTCCCTGCGCCGCGCGACATCGAGGACGAGCTGATGCAGGTCGTACAGCTCCGGCGCCGCGCCCTCGGCGCCCCGGTGCGCGGCGAGGGCGTGCGTCAGCGCGGACACCAGCCGCCGGGCCAGCGTGTCGAGCCCGCCGTCGCGTACCGCGAGCCTGGCCGCGGCCAGCAGCGCGGTCTGCCGCGCGCGCAGCCACTCGGCGGCCGCACCCGGCGAAGAAAACCGCAGCGCGGCGGGCAGCGCGGCGAGCCGCTCCTCGAATCCCTCGGCCTCAGGCGTGGCGGCCAGGCGGCAGGAGTGCAGCAGCCGCACGGTCCGCTCCAGCATCCGGGCGCGGGCCAGCTCGATCTCGGCCGCGCGCTCCTGCTCCCACAGCAGGACGTTCAGCCGCGGGGTCAGACAGCCGGGCAGCTGGTAGCGCGGCGGCATGGCGTCGCCCACCGGCTCGGGGGCGGCCCCCTCCGCCGCGGCCGGGCGCAGCAGCCCGTACGTGAGGAAGTCCGTCAGCGTCTTCTGGGCGGCGGGAACCGAGCAGCCCGCGAGCGCGGAGGCGGTGTGCGCGTCCACCCAGCCGCCCGGGGCGAGCGCGAGCAGCCGCAGCATCCGGGCGGCGGAAACGGGCAGCGACGCGTAGGCGAGCCGCAGCGCGCGGGCCAGCGGCCGTCCGCTCTGCTCCCCTTCCGTCTCGGCGGGCAGCTCCCGCAGCCGCGCCAGGACATCGGCCACCGAAGCCTGCGGGTGCGCCGCCAGCCAGCCACCGGCCAGGGCTACCGCGGCGGGCTGCGCGCCGCACTCCTCCGCCACGGTCGCCGCGGCCACCGGGTCGCAGGTGATCCGCGTCGGCCCCGCGTACTGGCTGAGCAGCGCGACGGCGGCGGCGGTGTCCAGGCCGCCGAGGGTGCACGGCCGTACGCCGGGGACCCCCGTCAGCGGGCCCCGTCCCACCACGAGGACCAGGCACCGGGGCGCGTCGGGGATCAGCGGATCGACCTGCTCGGCACCGGTCGCGTCGTCCAGAAACAGCAGCGCGCGCCGCCCGGAGAGGGCGGCGCGCAGCGCTTCGGTCAGTTCGTCCTCGTCCGCGCCGGGTGGCGCGGACACGCCGAGCGCGACGAGCAGGTCGCGTGCGGTCCGGCCGGTCGGCACCGGCTCGCCGTCCGCCGTGCTCAGCTGGGCGCGCAGCAGCCCGTCGGGGTAGTCGCGGGCCAGCCGCCCGGCGAACTCCTCGGCCAGCGCGGTGCGCCCGGAGCCGGGCCGTCCGGCGATGAGCAGGACCCGGCTGCGTGGGCCCTTCCGCCCGGAGAGCGTGTCGAGACCGGCCCGGACGATGTCGGCACGCAACTCGCCGATCTCGCGCCGCCGCCCGTGAAACGGCCGCCGGGGCACGGCGGGCCCCGCTGACTCCTTGCCGGAGCCGGGCCGCCCGGCGGGAGCGGCGGCCGGGCGCCTGCCGGTGTCCGCCGGACGGAACGCCCCGGGAGGAACCGCTCCGGGACGGGCACGGGCGGAACGGGGAGCGGGCGCCGGGGCGGGGCAGGGCGCGGCGGCGGGGGCGATGACGGCGGAATCCGCGGCGGCAGCGGGAACGGCGGCACCGGTGGTGACGGACGCGGCGGCTGTTTCGGGCGCATCGGCCGCTTCGGTCACGTCAGTCGCGCCGGACGGCCCGGCCGCCCCCTTCGTACGGGACGCCGCAGCCGCGCCGGGACCGCCCTCCGGGACGGCGACCGCATGGCTGTCGGGGTCGCGCGCGGGCGTGCTCACCGCGTCCGTGGCCTCGGGTGACCGCGGTGATGCCGGCACACCCGGCGGGATGCGCTCCCTGCCGGTGTCCACCGCCTGCTCCGCCACGGGCCACGCTCCTTTCCCCTGCCTTCGGCGGGGAGACCCCGGTCCTCGCGGGTGACTGAATCCGCGGGTGCCTGCCCGCCGCGGCCGCGAACGGGAAACACGAGCGTAGTTCACCGTATGGCTGCGCGGCGGCAGCCCTGGCTGGCATCGCACCATGAAGATCACCTGATCGGATCTACCGGCGGCGGGCCGGGGCGGCACGTCCCCGCGCGGGGCACGGGACAGCGGCCGGACGCGGCGCGGCGCGGTGCCCTGGAGTGCCGGACACCGCGCCGTGGAAGTCGGCCGGACTACCGCCCTTCGAAGGGACGGGCGGGCCACGGGGCGTCCGCCGGGCGCAGCGCGTCCAGTCCGTCTCCGGCCTGTGCGGCAAGCAGCGCGAGGACGCCGACGACGAGGCAGTTGTTGTGCAGTTCCCCGGCGAGCGCGCCGCGCGCGAGCTCGGCGACGGGGACCCGGGCGAACTCCATGTCCGCCTCTTCCTCGGCGACCTCGAAGCGGTCGCCCTCGGCGTCGGAGATGTCCCGCGCGAGGAAGATCCGTACGGCCTCGTCGCAGCCGCCGGGCGTGGTGTAGACGTCGGTCAGCACCCGCCAGTCCTCGGCCTTGACGTGGACTTCTTCGTACAGCTCGCGCTGGGCGGCGTGCAGCGGGTTCTCGCCCGGGACGTCGAGCAGTCCGGCGGGGATCTCCCACAGCTTGTGCCGCACGGGGTGCCGGTACTGGCGCAGGACCAGGACGCGTTCCTGGTCGTCGATGGCGAGGACGGCGACCGAGCCGGGGTGGACCTGGTAGTCGCGGGTTGCGGTGGAGCCGTCGGGCATGACGACCTCGTCTGTGCGGACGCTGGTCTTGTTGCCCACGAACGGCGTCGTCGTGGCCTTGACCTGCCACTCCTCGGCGATGTCCGTGATGGCCATGTGCGGTCCTCCTGAACTCAGTGACGTACCTGGGGGCGAGCCCCCGTGCCCCGGTAAAACGGGGTACGAGCCTGTGAGAGGCCCGTACCCCGGCAACCGTATCCGTCCCGCCTGGTGTTACTTCCCGGCGGCCTGCTGCCGTGCCACGGCCGCCTTGACCAGCCCGGCGAACAGCGGGTGGGGGCGCGTCGGGCGCGATCGCAGCTCCGGGTGCGCCTGGGTGGCGACCAGGTAGGGGTGCACCTCGCGCGGGTACTCGACGTACTCCACGAGCTTGTTGTCCGGGGAGGTGCCGGAGAACAGGATTCCGGCCTGCTTCTCCAGCTCGGCGCGGTAGGAGTTGTTGACCTCGTAGCGATGCCGGTGGCGCTCCTCGACGTACGGCTGATCGCCGTAGACCTCGCGGACGATGGAGCCCTCGGCGAGCTTGGCCGGGTACATGCCGAGCCGCATCGTGCCGCCCATGTCGCCCTCACCGGCGACGATGTCGAGCTGTTCGGCCATGGTGGAGATGACCGGGTCGGTGGCGGCCGGTTCGAACTCGGTGGAGTTGGCGCCCGGGATGCCCGCCAGGTTCCGCGCGGCCTCGATGACGATGCACTGGAGGCCCAGGCACAGGCCCAGCAGCGGGATCTTGTTCTCGCGGGCGTAGGTGATCGCGGAGACCTTGCCCTCGACGCCCCGGTCACCGAAGCCGCCGGGCACGCAGACCGCGTCGCAGTCGCTGAGCTGCTTCTTCGCCCCGGCCGCGGTCTTGCAGTCGTCGGACGTGACCCACTTGATCTTCACGCGGGCGTTGTTGGCGAAACCACCCGCGCGCAGCGCCTCGGTGACCGACAGATAGGCGTCGGGCAGGTCGATGTACTTGCCGACGAGCGCGACGTTCACCTCGTGGTCGGGCTGGTGGACGCGCCGCAGCAGGTCCTCCCACTGCGTCCAGTCCACGTCGCGGAACGGCAGGTCCAGGCGGCGTACGACATACGCGTCCAGGCCCTCGGTGTGGAGCACCTTGGGGATGTCGTAGATCGAGGGCGCGTCGATGGCGGCGACCACGGCGGCCTCGTCGACGTCGCACATCAGCGAGATCTTGCGCTTGATGGACGTCGGCACGTCGCGGTCGGCGCGCAGCACGATGGCGTCCGGTTGGATACCGATGTTGCGCAGCGCGGCCACCGAGTGCTGGGTGGGCTTGGTCTTCAGCTCACCGGACGGGCCGATGTACGGCAGGAGGGAGATGTGCACCACGAAGACGTTGTCGCGGCCGACCTCGTGCCGGACCTGGCGGACGGCTTCGAGGAAGGGCAGCGACTCGATGTCGCCGACGGTGCCGCCGACCTCGGTGATGACCACGTCGACGTCGTCGGTCGCCATCCGGCGGATGCGGTGCTTGATCTCGTTGGTGATGTGCGGGATGACCTGCACGGTGTCGCCCAGGTACTCCCCGCGCCGCTCCTTGGCGATCACTGTGGAGTAGATCTGGCCGGTCGTGACGTTGGCGGAGCCGTCGAGGTCGACGTCGAGGAACCGCTCGTAGTGGCCGATGTCCAGGTCGGTCTCGGCGCCGTCGTTGGTGACGAACACCTCACCGTGCTGGAACGGGTTCATCGTGCCGGGATCGACGTTGAGGTACGGGTCGAGCTTCTGCATCGTGACCCGCAGGCCCCGCGCCTTGAGCAGCGCACCCAGGCTGGAAGCGGTCAGTCCCTTCCCGAGGGAAGAAGCGACACCCCCGGTGACGAAAAGGTGCTTGGTCGTCATGGATGTGGGTGGCAGTGCCAAGAGGGGGCTCCCGTGGTCGCGAAGTGAGATGCGGAGCGGCAGCGTCCCGGAGGTGGGAGGTGCCGTCGCTGCGGTTTCGGGGCCGCCCGTTATGTCGCTGGGCGCCCACCGGTCCACGGGCTACCAGGGTATCAGCGCCCTGAGGCGGTCGCGCCCGGCGACGCGTGCCGGACTCCACGCGGGCGCCACCGGCTGGCGACTCGCTCACCACATGTCACACATCACACGCATCCCGTACACACACCGCCCGCACACCAGCCCCTCGGCCACCCGATCGGCGCAGCCACCATGTGGGACTCTTCGCGCGGAACCCCGTGTCGCGTCGTATCCTGCTCGGACGCATGCTGCGAGCCGACTGGTGTGGCACCTAAAAAAACCCCGCTTGCCTCCGGACCACGCGCTCGTCCAAGATCCGAAACCGCAAGACCGCAAGAGCGCCCCGCGGGGCGAGGTGGCCGTTCGAATGGGGATGCACGTGGCCGGGCGCATCGAAGATTACGCACTCATTGGCGATATGCAGACTGCCGCCTTGATCAACAGGGATGGCACCGCCGACTGGCTATGTCTGCCGCGCTTTGACTCCCATGCCGTCTTCGCGGGACTGCTGGGCACCGACGAGAACGGCTTCTGGCGGCTGGGTCCCGCGTATCCTGCGGACGCCTCGGCGCCGGTCGCCGACCGGCGCCGCTACCGGGGCGACTCGCTCGTGCTGGAGTCCGAGTGGGACACGGAGCGCGGCACGGTGCGGGTCATCGACTTCATGCCGCCACGTGACGGCGCGCCGCAGCTGATCCGGATCGTGGAGGGCGTGAGCGGGCGCGTCCGCATGCGCTCGGCACTGCGGATGCGCTTCTCGTACGGCTGGGTGGTGCCGTGGGTGCACAAGGTGGACAGCCGGACCGTGGCCGTCGCCGGTCCCGACTCCGTGTGGCACGACACCAGCGCCGACACGTACGGCAAGGACCTCACCACGTACTCGGACTTCACCGTCTCGCCCGGTGAGCGCATCGCCTTCGCCATCAGCTGGCAGCCCTCGCACAAGGAACCGCCCGCGCTCCCGGAGCCGGAGGCCGCGCTGGTGGCCACCGAGGACTTCTGGCGGGAGTGGGTGGAGACCTGCACGTACCACGGGCCCTACCGGGACGCCGTGGTCCGCTCGCTGATCACCCTCAAGGCGCTCACCTACGCGCCGACCGGCGGCATCGTCGCCGCCCCGACGACCTCGCTTCCCGAGGAGATCGGCGGCGTCCGGAACTGGGACTACCGGTTCACGTGGCTGCGGGACGCGGCGATCACTCTGTCGTCGCTGCTGCGCACCGGCTACCGGGAAGAAGCCCGGGCGTGGCGCGAGTGGCTGCTGCGCGCGGTCGCCGGTGACCCGGAGAACCTCCAGATCATGTACGGCATCGCGGGCGAACGCGAGCTGGGCGAGGCCGAGTTGCCGTGGCTCTCGGGATACGAGGGCTCACAGCCGGTGCGCGTCGGCAACGGCGCGGCAGGGCAGCTCCAGCTCGACGTCTACGGCGAGGTCACCGAGGCTCTGCACCTGGCGCACATGACGGGCCTGGCCCGCAACGACTACGCGAGCGTGCTCCAGCTGAAGCTGATCGGCTACCTCGAAGGCCACTGGAACGAGCCCGACGAGGGCATTTGGGAGGTCCGCGGCCCGCGCCGCCACTTCGTGCACTCGAAGGTGATGGCCTGGGTCGCGGTGGACCGCACGGTCAAGCTCATCGAGTCCGGCGACGTGGACGGGCCGCTGGAACGGTGGCGCGAACTGCGCGACGAGATCCACCGGGACGTCTGCGACAAGGGGTACGACAAGGAGCGCAACACCTTCACCCAGTCCTACGGTTCCCAGGAACTGGACGCCTCGCTGCTGCTCATCCCCCAGATGGGCTTCCTCCCGCCGGACGACAAGCGGGTCATCGGCACCATCGAGGCCATCCAGCGCGAGCTGGGCACCGAGGACGGGTTCGTGATGCGCTACCCGACCTCAAGCGGCGACGAGAACGTGGATGGCCTGCCGGGCGACGAGGGCGCCTTCCTGGCGTGCTCGTTCTGGCTCGCCGACGACCTGGCGATGATCGGCCGGGTGGACGAGGCCCGCAGGCTCTTCGAACGCCTCCTGGCCCTCCGCAACGACCTGGGCCTCCTCGCCGAGGAGTGGGACCCCCGCCTGCAACGCCAGGTAGGCAACTTCCCCCAGGCGTTCAGCCACGTCCCCCTGATCGACACGGCCCTCCGCCTGACAGCCTCGGGGGCATACGGCGGCTGAACCACGAAACAAGCCCGTCCGGCGCTTGAGGACGACACGGCCGGAGGCCATGCAACCACGGGTGGCCGGGCGCCACATGCAAGCCCGTCCGTCCACATCCAAGCCCGTCCGGCGCTTGACAACACAGGAACCACAGGCCGCACAACCACCAGCGGCCCGGCACCAAAACAAGCCCGTCCGGCGCTTGAGGACACAGGCAACCGCAAGCCGCACAACCACCAGCGGCCCGGCACCAAAACAAGCCCGTCCGGCGCTTGAGGACAACACGGCCGGAGGCCGTGCAGCCGCCAGCGACCCGCACGCAGAGGTACCGTTCGCCCTCATGAAACGCAGCGCGGACAACGCCCCTGACCAGACGGCCAGGGGCGGGGCCGGCGACCCGCCGAGCGACCTGCCCGCCACCCCGGCCGAAGACGACACCGGGGCGGGCGCCGAGACGGGCGCCGGGGCGAGTGCCGGGCCCGGGCCCGAAGAGGGCGCCGGGACCATCACCGTGGCGCAGGCCCTCGAACTGCCCGCACTACGCCGCGGCCTCCCAGAAATCCTCACCGCCCCCACCGCCCTGGACCGCCCCGTGCGATGGGTCCACGCGGGCGAGGCACCGAACATCGCCTCCCTCCTCAAGGGCGGCGAGCTCCTGCTGACCACCGGCATCGGCCTCGGCTCCCGCCCCGCCGAGCAGCGCGCCTTCGTCCGCAAGCTCGCCGAGCGGGGCATCGCCGCGCTGGTGGTGGAGCTGGGCGCCCGGTTCGCGGCCCTGCCCGCCGCCGTGGTGGACACCGCGCGCTCGCACGGGCTGCCGCTGGTCCAACTGCACCGTGAGGTGCCGTTCGTGGCGGTCACCGAGGAGATCCACACCGAGATCGTCAACGCGCACTACGCCCTGCTGCGGCGCGCCGAAGACGTGCACCGCCGGTGCACGGAGGTGCTGCTGCGCGGCGGCGGAGTCCCGGAGATCCTGCGGCTGTTCGCCGCCTTCGCGGGCAACCCGGCGTTCCTGGAGACGGCCGACGGCCAGTTGCTGTACGCCGCCGGGCACGCCGGTCAGCCCGGCCTCGCCGACCCGCTCCAGGTGTGGGACGGGCTGCGGGCCCGGCGCGCCACCCCCGCCGGGACCCCGCGCGAGCGGCCGGGCCCGCCAGAACCGCCCGCCGGCAGCGTGCTGGTGGACGTGCCTGGTGGCGGGCCGGGGCCTGGCGCCGTGCGGGCCCGGCTCACGGTGCTGCCGGTGGCCGGGCCGCTCGCCCCGGTGCACCGGATCGCCGCCGAGCGCACCGCTGACCTGCTGGCGGTGGTCCTGCTCCAGGCGCGGCAGGAGGAGGAGCTGGCGGCCAGGGGCCGGGGCGACTTCCTCACCGACCTCGCTGAACAGCGGATCTCCGCCGCGGACGCCCCGGCCCAGGCCCGGGTGCTCGGCTTCAAGCCCGGTGCGGGGCCACTGCTGCCGCTGGTGATGGCGCTGTCCACCGAGCTGGCGCCGCTGAACGGCGTGGACGGCTGGGCCTCGCTGGCCAGCGCGCTCCAGGAGGAGCTGGCCACGGTGGGAGCGCCCGCCCTGCTGGGCATGCGCCTCCCGGAGGGGCGGGTCCCGCTGCTGGTGGGACTGCGCGGGCCGGAGGACCGCGGTGCGGTCGCGGAGCGTGTCGCCGGTGCGTTGCGCGGCGCGGTGGAGCGGGCGTGGCCGGCGCGGGCGCCGGGGCTCGGGCCCGGGAGCGCGCAGCCGGGGCCGCCCGTGGTGGTCGCCGGGGTGGCGGGCGACTGGGCGTCGGTGGGCGGCGAACTGCGGCACGCGGCGGCAGCGGCGAGTGCCGCACGCGGCCTTCCCGACCGGCCATGGCATGACGTACGACGGCTGGAAGTCGACCTGTTGCTGTGGCGACTGCGGGAGCACGGCGACCTGGCGGCCTTTGTCGACAGGGCGATCGGGCCACTGCTCGCCCATGACCGTACGGCCAGGCCCCCGCTGCTGCCGACGCTTCAGACGTACATCGAGCACGCGGGCCGCAAGGCGGAGACCGCGCGCGAGCTGCACGTCAACCGGCAGACCCTCTACGACCGGCTCGCCCGCCTCGCGCGGCTGCTCGGCAGCGACCTGGAGGACCCGCAGACCGTCCTCGCGCTCAGCCTCGCCCTCCAGGCCCGCCGCCATGTGCGCGAGGGCGGCGCGTAGCGTACGCAGTCGCACGGCCAGACGGCCAGACGGCCAGAACGACGACAGGTCGGAACAACGACGGCAGGGTCAGAACGGAGTCAGGGTCAACGTGATCCGCTGCGGCGCCCCGTCCTCGATGTATGAGGCGAAACCGGCCACATCGTCGAACGCGAAGCCGTAGGCCCTGCCGTCCACCGTCGCCTCGTGCATCGCGCGCGCGTAGTGGTGCGTGACGCCGGCCCGGTAGAAGGCGGCCGGGTCCGTGGTCGGCTGGGTGGCCGTGTCATGCAGCGTCGTACGGTTGAACGCAGCGCCGAGGATGGCGGCCACCGGCCCCGTCGTACCGTCGTTGGGAGCGGCCAGCGCCCCGTCGCAGAACAGCACGTCCTTGGTCGACGGCTTGCCGAAGGAGACGCTCGCGGGCCCCGTGAAGCCCAGCCTGCCGCCGCTGACGCGGCCGGTGAAGGTCCCGGCGTTCGTGGTGACCTTGAGGTCCTTCGACGCGTAGGCGGACCACACCTCGTCGATGTAGCGGGCGAAGTAGTCGCCGGGGAACAGCCCCGCGCCCAGGCCGTGGCCCGGGGCGATGACCCGCTTGTCGGCGATGACCAGCGGAGCGAACGCCTCCGTCGCGGCCAGGTCGGCGAAGACCTTGTTCCTGGCTCCGCCGCGCAGCGTGCCGGTCGTCTGGTTCTTGGCGCCGGTGAGGTGAAGGGACATGGGGACGCTGAACATGTCGACCATGGTGGTGTTGCAGTACATCCCGCCCGAGTTGAACGTGAACTCGGCGCAGTCGTGCAGCACGGGGTAGTTGGGGTCGCCTGGCACCCAGCCCGCCGGGTACTGGAGCGCGGGTTGCCCCGCCCCGTCGGTGACCGCCTTGAACCTGAGCTTGTCGCCCAGTGCGGCGTAGATCCGGCCTGACATGTTCGGCAGCGTCAGCGTGGTGTCGCCGCCCGCCGCGAGCGGGATCGCGTAGTCCGTCCAGCCGTCCGGGCCGTTGTCGGACAGCGCGATGGGCGCCAGGGTGCCGTCCGGGGTGACCCGGACCTGCCGTCCGCCCGCGTTGCCGACGATGTAGAGCCATATCGATGTGTTGGCGAACTGCCCTGTCCTGTTGACGACCGTGAGCGGTATCGTCGCCGCTTTGACCCGGGCGCCATCGCGAGGACGCGGCTGTACGGCACCGGCCCTGCCACCTCCGGGAGCGAGCCCTGACCCGGCAGCGACGGCGGTCGCGGCGAGCCCGCCGAGCAGTTTCCTGCGCGCGATCGTCACTTGGTTCCCTCGCTCTGCTGAACGGACACGTGGTCCACGATCATCGGCACATCCGGCCTGGTCGCCGCTGTCGGCGTCGCGTGCCCGGCGACGCCGTTCGGGAAGGCGCCGCCCATGGCCAGGTTGAGCAGCACGAAGTGGCCGTGATGGGTGGCGTTCGCCCACGTCGCGGCGTCCATCTGGCCGGAGTTGACGGAGTGGTACCGCTGGCCGTCGACGTACCAGTGCAAGTGCTCGGTGGAACCGGTGCGGTCCAGCTCCAGGGCGTAGGTGTGGAAGCCGGACTGGCAGCTGCTGCCGGGGCACGGTGTCGACGCGCCGATGCCGGTCGTCTCACGGCACGGGCCGCCCGGGTTGACGCCGCAATGGAGCACGCCCCATACGGAGTTGATGCCGTTGACGTTCTCCATGATGTCGAACTCGCCGATGCCCGGCCAGTTCCAGTAGTTGCCCCGGTAGTCGGCGCCGAGGGTCCAGAACGCGGGCCAGTAACCGAGCGCCGCTTCCCCGGATATGTTCGGCATCTGAATGCGGGCCTCGATACGCAGCCTGCCGCCCGCCGGTGCGGCGAAGTCGGTGCGCCTCGTCTCGACGCGCCCGGAGGTCCACTGTCCCGAGCCGTCCTTACGTGGCGTGATGCGCAGCTTCCCGGCGCCGTCCAGCGCGAGGTTCTCGGGCCTGTCGGTGTACGTCTGGACCTCGCCGGTGCCCCAGTTGGCGGGGCCACCTGGGTACTGCGTGCCGGTGTCGATGATCCAGTCGGCAGCCGAAGGCGGCGAGCCCGCTGCCCCGTCGAAGTTCTCTCGCCATACCTCGGCGAGCGGTGCCTCGCGGTCGGCGGCGGACGCGCCAGTGGACACCGTGGACGCGGTGGCCGAGGCGGCAGCGGGCCCGCCCGGGAGCGCGGAGGGGGCGAGGGTGCCGCCGCGCGGCTGGTCTGCCTGCGCGGTCGGGGGAGTGAGCACGCAGGCGGCGACCAGCCCGGCGGCGGCCGTCAGCAGGACGGGCTTTCTTTTCATGGGCATGACATCTACTCCTCGGCGGAGTGGGGGGAGAGAGCCTGATGAGGAGGTGCGGGAAAGCATGGCGAACGACGACGAGACGGTCCACGAGAGACCCACGGAACGCCCGCGGGAGACTCACGGAGGGCTCACGGAAGGTCCGCGGAAGGATCACCGTCCACGGTTCCGGTTCACGGTTCCGACGCACAGTGCCGCTGACCGACAGGCCGTGAGAGCGCTCTCACACTTTCTGTAAGCACCTTGCCCATCGGGCGCCGTGCCCGTCAACCCCTTGAACGCACTCAGGTCTGGGCCAACTCGTCGTACACGCTGAGGACATGGGCGACCGTGTCGTCCTCCGTCGGCCAGCCGGCGGCCTGCGCCTGGCCCGCGGCGGCCAGCCGGGCCCGCCGTTCGGGGTCGGCGAGCAGTCCGAGGACCGCGTCCGCCAAAGCCACCGAGTCGCCGTAGGGGACGAGTTCGGCCGCGTCGCCGACCAACTCAGGAATGCCCCCGACCGCCGTCGCCACCAGCGGCACCCCGGCGTGCAGGGCCTCCTGCGCCAGCAGCGAGCGGGCCTCCCAGCGGCTGGGGAGCACCGCCACGTCCGCCGCGGCGAGCAGCTCGGTCACATCGTCGCGACGGCCGAGCAGTTGCACGGGCAGCCCTTCTACCTCGATGCGCCGCTGCAACCCGGCGCGCCCCGGCCCCTCCCCCGCGACCGCGAGCAGGGGCGACGGGTCGAGCGTCCGCCAGGCCCATGTCGCGTCCAGCAGCACCCCGTACCCCTGAGCCCGCTCAAGCCGCCCCACCGAGAACAGCAACGGCCGGTCCACGGAGCCGAGTTCCGCTCGCGCCTTGTGTTGCCGCCGGTCCTCCTCCTGTGGCGCCGGGGCCGGTGCGGGCACGGCGACCGCCGCGAGCCTGGCATCGCGCGCGCCCCGTCGCCTGGCCTGGGCGACCAGGTCGGAGGAGGCGCCGAGCATGATGCGTGCGGCCCGCGCCACCCGCCGCTCCATCAGCCGCAGCAGGGGCGCCCGGACGCCCTCGGCGTGCGCCTTCGTATGCCAGGTGACCACCAGCGGGACCTGTCGGCCGCGCAGCGCGAGCGACGCCAGCAGAGCGGCCCGGGTACCGTGCGCGTGGACCAGTGCGGCGTCGGCGCAGGCCGCCCGTAGCGCCACGACGCGGGCCGGGTCCGCGCGCGTGGCCAGCGGGACGAACTCGGCCCCGGCCGCCGTGAACCCGTAGGACCGCTCGGCGCTCCGTGGCGCGCACACGCTGACCCGCAGCCCTCGCGCGACAAGACCAGCGGCGAGCGACCTGACGTGCACGCCGCTGCCGGAGGCACCGCCGCCGAGTACCTGCACCGCGTGCAGTGGGGCCTGCCCCAGCGTGGATGCCGGGGGGCTGCTCACGGTACGGCTCACGCGGGCGATGCTCCTCGGTCGGCGGCGGGGGCGGTGCGGGGGGGGGGGGGGGACGTCGCATGGGGACAGTGCGACGGAGTCTGTGCAGGGGTGACGAGGCGGGCGCGGCGAGAGGCAAGCGCCTCGTCCAGCATGCCAGCCCCGGCGGACGCCATCGCACCACCGTCTCTGTCTTCCCGTGGACTCGCCCACCCGGTTTCCTCCGGATTCACCCACACGGGCGATACCGCACACGTCCACGCTCCCTGGGGGCGACGGACGCACGCGTGAACCCACCCGCTCACCGCCCGGCAGGCACGAAACCAGCCAGCTCGGTGCCGCGCCGTGCCGGGCCATGCCGTGCCGTGCTGTGCTGTGCTGTGCTGTGCCGCCAAGCTCGAAGCCAACCGGCGCGGTGCCCACCGGCTCGCCGCAGAAAGGCGAGAAACCCACCGGATCGGTGCCGGCCAGCCCGGTGCCGTGCCGACCAGCGCGCCAACAACCCGATCGCTGCCAGCCAACTCGGCGCCAGCCAGCTCAGTGCCGACCGACTCAGTGCCGACCGACTCAGCGCCAGCCGACTCAGCGCCGACAGGCTCAGTACCGCCTGGCTCAGTACCGACCGGCTCAGTACCGACCGGCTCGATGTCGGACCCGCTCGCTATCCGTTCGCGGGCCTGCGTATCGCGTCCGCTGACGCGCGCGCCGCCGCCCGCGCCGCCGAGAGCAGTTCCTCCGCGTGCGCGCGCGCCAGTTGCGAGTCCTCCTGGCCAGCGAGCATCCGGGACAGCTCCCGCACCCGGTCCTCACCCTTCATCACCTGCACGCCGCTGCGCGTCACCGACCCGTCGCTGGTCTTCTCGACCACCAGGTGCCGGTCGGCGAACGCCGCGACCTGCGGCAGGTGCGTGACCACCACGACCTGCGCCGACTCGGCGAGCCGCGCCAGTCGGCGCCCGACCTCGACGGCGGCCTTGCCACCGACACCGGCGTCCACCTCGTCGAAGAGGTACGTCGGTACGGGGTCGGAGCCCGCGAAGACCACCTCGACGGCGAGCATCACCCGGGACAGCTCGCCGCCGGAGGCGCCCTTGGCGATCGGCCTGGGCGGCGCGCCGGGATGCGGGGCCAGCAGCAGCTCCACCTCATCCGCGCCGTGCGGCCCGAAAGCGACCGCGCGCCCCGCGACGTCGATGCCGTCAGCGGGGTCCGCCACCTCCGTCTGCCGGATCTCGAACGTCACCCGGGCGTGCGGCATGGCCAGTTCCGCCAGCTCGGCGGTGACCGCGTCGGCGAACCGCTTCGCCGCGTCGGTCCTGGCCTCGCTCAGCTCCCCCGCCAGCGCGCCGAGTTCGGCGCGCAACGCGTCCCGGTCGGCCGTCAGCTCGCCGATCCGGTCGTCGTCGCCTTCGAGTTCGGTCAGCCGGGCCGCGCTCTCCTCCGCCCAGCGGAGCACTCCGGCGATGTCCTCGCCGTACTTCCTGGTGAGCTGTGTCAGGGTCGCCCGGCGCTCCTCGACAGCGGCGAGCCGCAGTGGGTCGGCGTCCAGGTTGTCGGCGTACCCGGCGAGTTCACCGGCCACATCGGACAGCAGGATGCCGATCTCGCCCAGCCGCTCGGCGAGCACGGCGAGGGCCGGGTCGTGGGCGCGTACGGCCTCCACGGCCCGGTGGGCGCCCGCGGCCAGCGTGGCCGCGTCCACGTCCTCGGGGTCCTCCGGGTTCCCGGCGAGCGCGGCGTGCGCCACGCTCGCGGCGGAGGCGAGTGCTTCCGCGTGGCCGAGCCGTTCCGATTCCGCGGCGAGTTCGACGTCCTCCCCCGGGCGCGGGTCAGCGGCGGCGATCTCGTCGAGGCCGAATCTCAGGTGGTCCGCCTCCTGGGCCCGTTCGCGGGCCCGCTCCGTCAGCTCCGTCAACTCGGCGGAGACGGCGCGCAGCCTGCGGTACGCGCTCGCGTACGCGTCGAGCGGAGCCGCCACGGCCCGCCCCGCGTACCGGTCCAGGGCCTGCCGCTGCCGGGCGGGCTTCAGCAGTCCCTGCTGGTCGGTCTGCCCGTGCACGGCCACCAGGTCGTCGGCCAGTTCCGCGAGCACGCCGACCGGCACCGAACGGCCGCCGACGTGGGCGCGTGAACGCCCTTCGGCGGAGATGGTGCGGCTGATCAGCAGCGTGCCGTCATCGAGTTCGGCCCCCGCGTCCTGGACCCGCTTGGCCACGGACGACCGCTCGGCGACCACGATGCGGCCCTCGACCACGGCGGCCTTGGAACCGATGCGTACGAGTGCGGCGTCGGCCCGGCCACCCAGCAGCAGGCCGAGGCTGGTGACCACCATCGTCTTACCGGCACCGGTCTCGCCGGTCACCGCGGTGAACCCGGGTGACAGCTCGACGACGGCATCGTCGATCACTCCGAGTGACTGTATCCGCATCTCCTCCAGATGCGGGCGCGCACCCGCTATGACCTGCGTCTTTTCCTCTCGGCGAGTGCTCACTAGCCCCTCTGGGGAGATTCTGGGGAGTCTTGGCCCGCACTCCCGCGCGCGTCGTTCTGTCCACCGGGAAGGGTAGCGAGCGCTCTGCGTCGCTTCTTTCCCGCCTCCGGCATGAGGTGAGCGTAGTGGCCGAACGCACTGGTCGGCGATGCGCGGCGGTAAGGACGGGGCCCCAGCGAGCAGAAGAGAACCCGGAGACGGGGCGCGGCCCGGCGGGGGCGGCGGCCCCCGGGAGGCCGAGCGGACCGGATGCGTGGCGTGACGTCGGCGTTCCGCGAGGGCGGCGTTCCGCGATGCGGCCCGCCTCATCGGTCCGGTCCGACGGCCCTGGTCCGACCACGCGGGATCAGGCTGGCCGGGCAGCACGACGCCCCCGAGGCCTGGCGGCGGACTCCCCTGCGGCCCGCCGCCTGCCTGACCCCGAGGGCGGCAGTCGTCCTGGTGGCGCTACGGGGTACAGCGGCGCAGCAGCCTCACGTACGGGCTCCAACGCGTCCGAGGACGCGGCCCCGACGTCATCGCGGCCTCGGCCAGGTCCAGGCTGTCCTCAAGGACCGCGTCGTGGAACCACCGGAAGGCCAGCGGCCAGGTGAGCCGGGCCGGGCCCCGGGCGCGCATCGCCAGCAGGTGCTGAAGTACCGCCCCGTCCGCGCCGTCCGGGCGCACCGTGTACTCGTGGAAGCCGTCGAAGCCGCGCGGCCCGGAGAACCGGAAGCGCACCCACCGGCCCGGCGCGTAGCCGATGACCGTGTACCGAACGGGCCCATGCCCTCCGGCCGCGCCGACCTCCAGCGGCTTGTCCAGTTTCATGGCCGGCCAGGCTCCGCCGGGCCACAACCGGTCATCGGGCCCCGCGAGCCCGTCGATGAGCTTGCCCACGTCCTCTGCCGAGGCGTCGATCCGCCGCTCATGCACGTTGTAGACGGCCATCAGTGACCTCCTTTTTAGAGACCTCTCTCTAAAAAAGTAGCCTATACCCTCAACGACATGGGTAGGCGACCAGTCCATGCGACCGACCGGCTCTTGGACTTCGCCGTGGAACTGGTGGCCGAGGGCGGACCGCAAGCGCTCACGATGGCCGCCCTCGCCCGCAAGGCGAGCGCCCCGAGCGGCTCCGTCTACCACCGCTTCCCCGACCGTCCCGCCCTCCTGGCAGCGCTCTGGCTGCGGACGGTCCACCGCTTCCAGGAGGGCTTCCTCAGCGCCGTCAGCGACGAGGAACCCCGCCGCGCGGCGGTCGCCTCGGCCCGGCACGTCATCACATGGAGCCGCGAGCACCCGGCCCAGACCCGCGTACTCCTGCACGGTCCCGTCGCTTTCGGCATCGCGGAGTGGACACCGCAGGCGCGCCAGGCCCTGACGGACGCCAACGAGGGGGTCGGAAAGCACCTGGAAGCCCTCGCGGCGCGGCTGTCCGCGCACGGCCTGACGACGGTGGACGCCGACCGGCTGTGGATCGCCGTCGTGGACCTGCCGTACGCGACCGTGCGCCGCTACCTCACGACCGGGCGGCAGACACTCCCGCCGGAGGCGGTGGACATGGTGGAGCAGGCCGTACGCGCCCTGCTCGGCATCCCGCTGCCGGGCCAGGCCCAGCCGTAGCGCGGCGGATCACCCACGCCCACACCAAGGGCGTCGCGCCGCTCACCCGCCCGTCCGCACGCCCAGTCCGCAACCACTCCCGCGACCCGCCACCAGAACGCCTTGACTTCAACCTTTGTTGAAGTTCGAGACTGGGGCCCTGACCGAGCGACCGGTTCATCCGGCCGCGGCCGAGACTGAGATGACGAGGAGTGTGGAGGGCATGCGCGCGATCCGAGTGGCCGAATACGGGGGTCCTGAGGTCCTGGTGCCGGTGGAGGTACCGGACCCGGTGGCCGGAGAAGGGGAGGTCATCGTGCGGGCCGAGGCCATCGACACGATCTACGTCGAGACGCAGATACGCGGTGGCTGGGGGGAGATGTTCGGCATCTCCCCGCCCTACGTGCCGGGCGGCGCCGCCGCCGGAACCGTCACCTCCGTAGGGCCTGACGTCGACCCGTCCTGGATCGGCCGCCGGGTCCTCGCCGGGGCCGGAACGAAGGGCACGTACGCGGAACTCGTCCGCACCGGCACCGACCGGCTGGTGCCGGTCCCCGACGGCGTGGACCTCCGGCAGGCCGCCGCCCTCGCGCACGACGGCGTGACCGGCACCGGCATCATGGACGGCGTCGGCATCAAGCCGGGCGACCGGGTGCTGATCCTGGGAGCCGCAGGCGGCATGGGCACGCTGCTGGTCCAGCTCGCGCACTCGGCCGGAGCACGGGTCGTCGGGGCCGCGCGGGGCGAGCAGAAGCTGGCGCTCGTACGCCGGTTGGGCGCCGACGCCGTCGTCGACTACGCGCAGGACGGATGGACCGAGCGGGTACGGGACGCCTTCGGCGGCCTGCCCGTGGACGTGCTGCTGGACGGCGTCGGCGGCGAACTCGGCTCGGCCGCCTTCGGTTTGGTCGGGGACGGTGGCCGCGTATCGGCCCATGGCGCGTCGAGCGGCGGATTCGCCGAACTGGACGAGGAGGGCGCGCGGGCACGCGGCATCACCGTACGGGGCATCGAACACGTGCAGTTCGAAGCGGCGGACGCGACGCGACTGGCGGCGAAGGCCCTCACGGAGGCAGCAGCCGGACGGCTGCGCCCGGTGATCGCCCGCGAGTTCCCACTCTCCGAAGCGGCCGACGCCCACCGCGCGATAGAGGCCCGCTCGGTGCTGGGAAAGGCGCTGCTCATTCCGTGAGGGGGGCGGCCGCCTGCAGGTCTGAGGCTCTAACGAGCTCACGCACGGGTGGCGGTGACGCCTGCAAGGCCCCGAGTCTGGTCGGTCTTTACTCTCGCTGGTCGATTCAGGGGATGCTCTCCTAGCGAAAGGCAAGCCCGGCGATGCCTGGACGGGGACGCTTATGGACTCACGGCGGGCGGGGGGGCTCGCCACGTCTACAGATGGGCGATGCTGGGCTCGACCCGGATGTGCCGTGAGGAGCGCGCTTCGCGCCGGCATTCGTGGAGGTGAATCACTTCTGCATAGGGAAACCCTGATGAGTGACGTGGACGACGAGTGGACCGTTGTGAGAATCGCTGTCGAACATGAAGACGTGTTCCCGTTGCGCACCCTTCTTGACGCGGGCGGCGATGTGAACGAGGTGCGTTGCGGAATGCCTCTGCTGCACCATGCAATCGACACGGAAGCCGATGGGGCCTTGCAAACAGGCGAGCCACCGCACGTTGACACGACAGCCTCCTTCTGGCCCGCGGCGCGGACCTGAACCTCGAAGACGCCAACGGGCATAACGCCAGGAGCTACGCCGACTCCCGTGGCCACTGGTTGGCCGTAGAACTGATCGATGGGCTCGCCAGAGGAGCGGAGATGCCATCGGCATGACCCGCCGACGCCTGCTGTGGTGGCGGGTCCTACCCACCCCCGACCACCTGCTGACCGACGCCGAAAAACTGACCGCAGCGATCACCACCGTCCTCCAGCAGCGCCGGGAGCGGGGCCGCTCATGATCGGGCACTGGCTGCCTGGTCGCTGAAGTGCGGGGTCTGCGAGCAACCCGTGGAACGCGACCAGGCAGCAGTCCGTGACCTCAGTGCGGGGCGCCGCGCCAGCCCGCTACCGGGAGGGCGAACTTCGCGACCAGGCGGTCCGTGAACGAGGCGTGGTGCAGGCGCGCCAGGCGTACGGGTACCGCGCCGCGCCGCACCTCTACGCGCGCGCCCGCGGGCAGTTCGACGGTGCGGCGGCCGTCACACCACAGCACGCCGTTCGGGGTCTGCGGCTGGACCTCCACGGCGAGCACCGAATCGGGCGCGGTCACCAGGGGTTTGGCGAACAGGGCGTGGGCGCTGATCGGCACCATCAGCAGGGCCTCCACCTCCGGCCAGACCACGGGGCCGCCCGCCGAGAACGCGTACGCCGTGGAACCGGTGGGCGTGGCGCAGACGACTCCGTCGCCGCCGAACCCGGTGACGGGGCGGCCGTCGACCTCCGTGACGACCTCAAGCAGCCGCTCGCGGGCGGCCTTCTCCACCGATGCCTCGTTCAGCGCCCAGTCGGTGTGCACGATGTGGCCGTCGTTGCGTACGAGAACGTCGAGCGTCATCCGCTCCTCGACCTCGTAGTCGCGCGCCACCACCCGGGCCACGACCTTGTCGAGGTCGTCCCGCTCCGCCTCGGCGAGGAAGCCGACCCGGCCGAGGTTGACGCCCAGCATCGGAACCCCCGACGTACGGGCGAACTCGGCCCCTCGCAGCAGCGTTCCATCGCCGCCGAGAACGACCAGAAGTTCGCAGCCGTCCAGCACCCGCGAGGTGGCGTCCACCCGCTCCACCTGCGGTGGCAATGGCAGGTCGGCGGCCTCGGCCGCGAGTACCCGGACGCCGATTCCGCTGCGCAGCAGGCCCTGGACGACGAGTTCGGCGCTGCGGATGGCCGCTGGGCGGCCGGTGTGCGCGAGCAGGAACACGGTGCGCGCCGGGGCGGGCGGCCGGGTGACCGCGCGCCCCGCAGCGGACGTCGACGCGGCCACCACCGCGTCCGCCGCCGCGGTCACCGCCCTGCGGGCCGCTTCCCGCTCAGTTCCCGCCTGGTCGGCTGCGGTCCGGTCGGCCGCGGCCTGGTCCGCACCGGCTGTGGTGACTGCTGTGTCCGCCGTATCGGCTCTCTCCCGCGCCGACCGCGCGCTCCCTGGTGCGCGTACGGGGTCGTCCGCGGGTTCGCGTGTCGGCTCGCGGGTAGGTTCGGCTGCTGCTTCTGAAGTGGTCAACGGGGCCCCTCCGCCACTGCACGATCGACATCCGCCGGGTCCAGCGCAGGCGCCCCGGCGCGAAGCCACAGAAAGTACTCGACATTGCCCGACGGGCCCGGCAGCGGGCTGGCCGTGACGCCCAGCACACCGAACCCGAGGTCCGCGGCGCGAGCGGCGACCGTACGGACCGCTTCCGCTCGCAACTCGGTGCTCCGTACGACGCCGCCGCTGCCGAGGCGTTCCTTGCCGACCTCGAACTGCGGCTTCACCATCAACACCAGGTCGGCCCCGGGCGCGGCGCACCGCACCAGTGCGGGCAGCACCAGCCCGAGCGGGATGAAGGACAGGTCTCCGACGACAAGGTCCACGGGCTTGTCGTCGATCTGCTCCAACGTCAGCTCGCGCACGTTCGTACGGTCCTTCACAATCACCCGGTCGTCGCTCTGCAACGACCAGGCCAACTGCCCGTAGCCCACGTCCACGGCGACGACCTCCGCCGCCCCCGCGCGCAGCAGCACATCGGTGAAGCCACCGGTGGAGGCGCCCGCGTCGAGCGCGCGCCGCCCCGCGACGCGCAGCCCGCGCCCGGTATCACCACCGGCCGGCGGCCCGGACGCGTCCGGTCGGCCCCCCTCGTCCGGGCGGCCCGGCTCATGGGGCTCAGCCGCGACCGCGGAAGCGGAGGCAGCAGCGGCAGCGGCAGCGGCAGCGGCACTGTGCTCCATACGCTCGCGGTACTCGTCGCTGAACGCGAGCAGCGCGCCCGCCAGCTTGTGCCCGCCGCGCGACACGTAGTCGGGGTCGCTGCCGTCCTGGCTGACGACCACCGCGGCGCTGGTCTCCACCTGGGTGGCGGGCTTTGTCGCGGTCGCTCCGCTGACGGTCACCCGGCCGGCGGCAATCAACTGGCTGGCGTGCTCGCGCGAGCGGGCCAGCTTACGGCGCACCAGCTCAGCGTCGAGTCGGATGCGGCGTGGGCGGCTCACAGCCACGTGTGGTTCAGCTCCTGTGGTCGTACGAGGACGGAGCCGGTACGGGGCGGCCCGGCCCAGGGCGCTGGTCAAGTGCGTCGAGCACATCACGCAGGCCCCGGTGTACATCCTCGTACACCTCCAGGTGCCCGTCGACGGGCAGGTGGTCGAGGTCACCAAGCCGGTTCAGTCCGGCGTCCACCTCGGCGTTCCCCGTCGGCGTACGCACGACGCCGAGTGGCGCGGTCTCCTCGCGTCGCCCGTCGCCCTGTGGTTCAGCGTCAGGCCGCGCACCGCCCAGCCGCGCCTCCCCCGGCCGCGACCCGTCGGCGGGGGCTGCCGCCGGCTCTTCCCTGGTCTGCTGCGGCAACGGCCGTTCCGCTTCGGTGTCCGCTCCACCGGCCGGTCCCGCGTCGTGTGCGCGCCGCTGCGCGAACACCGATCCGCTCTCGGGCCCACGCTCGGGGGCAGTCACCAGGCCGTTCGCCAGGTCGGTCGCCCCGCCGTCCGCGATGACGTCCTCCGGCCCGCTCTCCGGCGTGCGATGCGGGCGCGGGACGTGCCCGGCCTCCGGCGGGCACGCCGCGGAGTCCTCGCGCGGCGGCGCGTGCTCGTCCGCGCTTTCCCGCTCCGTACTCCCGCTCTCCCGCTCCCTACTCCCGCTTTCCCGCTCCGTTACGGGCTCCCGCTCCGGTTCCACTGCGAGCGCGCGCACAGGTTCCGGGTGCGCGCCGGACATCGGCTCTTCCATGGCTCCGACGCTACCGTGAACAGCACCTTCTCCGGGTTCTTGCACCTCCGGGCAGCTGGGGTACGGTCGGCTCACGATGGCGACAATCGACGAGTGCCGACAGGCACTCGACCGGCTGGCGGGCAACCTCGCGGGAGCGCATGGGAACGTCCGCAGCGCCGCCGCGCTCGACCGCTCGCTGAGCTGCCGCATCACCGACCTCGACGTGACCTTCGTCGGGCGCCTGGCCGATGGGCGGCTGCGGGACGTGACCGTGGCGCCCGGCCCGCCGCCCGAGCGCGCCGCGATCCGGCTGACGATGACCGGTAACGACCTGGTCGCGCTGGTCGACGGCCGACTTCACTTCGCGCGCGCCTGGGGCAGCGGCCGGGTCAAGCTTGAGGCTGGCCTGCGCGACCTGCTGCGGCTCCGGACTCTGCTGTAGAGCGTGCTGTGGGACCGGCTGTGGCATCGGCTGTGAGACCTGCTGTAGCGTCCTCCGGCGCGGCGCCCTCCGCCGCGGCGGCTCCCCGCTCAGCGCCTCCCGACGCGGGCGCCTGGGACACGGCAGCTCCCGCTACGGGAACGAGCCCTTCAGCCACGGCCGACACGGGCACGGCCGACACGGGCACGGCCGCCGCAGGCGCCGTCGTTTCCGGCGCGGCCGCGCCGAGCTCCGTCGCTCCAGGCACCGACCGCATGCCGCCGTTCGCATGGCGCGGCCGCCGAACGGCGGGGATGACCAGCGGAGTGCCGCTCTCCGGGTCCTCGATCACCTGGCAGCGCAGCCCGAAGACCCGTTCCACCAGCTTCGCCGTCACGACCTCGCCCGGCGCGCCCTCGGCGACGATCTCGCCGTCCCGCATCGCGATGAGGTGCGTGGCGTAGCGCGCCGCGTGGTTGAGGTCGTGCAGCACGGCGACGAGCGTGCGGCCTTGCTCCTCGTGCAGCTCGGCGCACAAGTCGAGGACGTCGATCTGGTGCTGGATGTCGAGGTACGTGGTCGGCTCGTCGAGCAGCAGCAGCGGCGTCTGCTGGGCGATGGCCATGGCGATCCACACGCGCTGGCGCTGCCCGCCCGAGAGCTCATCGACATAGCGCTCAGCCAATTCGGCGACGCCGGTCGCCGCCATCGACTCCGCCACGATCCGCTCATCCGTCTCCGACCACTGCCGCAGCAGCCCTTGATGCGGATACCGGCCCCGTGCCACGAGGTCGGCGACCGTGATTCCGTCCGGTGCTATCGAGGTCTGCGGCAGCAGCCCCAGCGTGCGGGCGACCTTCTTCGCGGGCAGCGAGCCGATGGCCTGGCCGTCGAGCAGCACCGAGCCCGCGGCCGGTTTGAGCATCCGGGCCAGGGCGCGCAGCAGCGTGGACTTGCCGCAGGCGTTCGGGCCGACGACCACGGTGAAGGAGTGGTCGGGGATCGATACGGACAGATTCTCGGCGACGGTGCGCCGGTCGTAGGCGAGGGTGAGGTCCTGGCCGGTGAGCCGCTGCTGGCCGGAGGGTGCGGAGGTGGGAGCCACGGTCCGTTCGATGTCCTTGTCCTTGTCGGTGCCCAGGTCGCTGCCGAGATCACTGCCGGGGTCGGCGTCGAGGTCGAAGTCGAGATCGATGCCAGGGGTGCTGTTCGCTTTGAGCCGCCGCCGTGTCAGGCCCGTAGGACCGTCCGTCCGCAGGGCTGCGCGTAGGGCTGCCTGTGGGGCTGGAGCCGGGGCCGGGGCCCGGGCTGGAGCGGCGCGCCGCACTCGTCCCCGTACGCCGCAGCGTCATATCCGCCCTGCCTTACGCTCGGTCACCAGCAGCCACAGCAGATACACGCCACCGAGCACGCTCGTGAGCACGCCGACCGGCAGTTGGTCGGCGCCGAAGACGCGTTGCGAGGCCCAGTCCGCGGTCACCAGCATCGCCGCTCCCATGAGCGCGGCGGGCAGCAGGTTGGGGCCGGGGGCACGGGTCAGCCGGCGGGCCAGTTGCGGCGCGGTCAGCGCGACGAAGGCGACAGGCCCGGCAGCGGCCGTGGCCGCCGCGGTGAGCAATACGGCCACGAGCACCAGCAGCAGCCGGGTGCGCTCGACGCGTACGCCGAGGGCGTGGGCGCTGTCGTCACCCATCTCCAGGATGCGCAGGGCCCGGGCGTTCGCGAACACCAGCGGTACGAGCGCGGCGCACAGCCACAGCAGCGGCCAGACCTGAGCCCAGTCGCGGCCGTTGAGCGAGCCGGTCAGCCAGACGACCGCCCGCGCGACGTCGACGAGTTCGGCCTTGGTGAGCAGATAGCCGTTGACGGCGTTGAGCATGGCTGACGCGCCGATGCCCACGAGCACCAGCCGGTATCCCTGAATGCCCTGACGCCAGGCCAGCAGATACACGGCCAGGCCACTGAGCAGGCCACCGGCGATCGACCCGGCGGCCACGGCGAAGCTGCTGCCCTGGAACAGGACGATGACCGTGAGCGCGCCCGACGCCGAGCCGTACCCGAAGCCGATGACGTCCGGGCTGCCCAGCGGGTTACGGGAAACGCTCTGGAAGATGGCACCGGCGAGGCCCAGCGCCGCGCCCACGAGCAGTCCGACCAGGACACGGGGCAGTCGCAGTTCGTTGACGACGAAGTCCTGCGCGACGGTGCCCCCGCCGAACAAGGCGCGGACGACGTCAGCGAAGTCGATCGGATAGTCCCCGGTACCGATGAGGACCACGCTCATGGCGAGTGCCACCACGGTCAGCATCAGCCCGACGAGCACGCCCCGGGTGTCCACGCGCACCGACAAGCCGCCCCGGGTGCGCAGCGTCACTCCACGCGTGCGCACCTTCGCCGCGCGCGGCGACGCGGGAGACAGCCGAGAAGCCGAGGACAGCCGAGACCCCGGGGACGCCGGAGCGCCTCCAGAGCCAACGTTCACGTTCACGTTCGCGCTGGCGCCAGCGTCGGTGCCGACCTCGCCGTTGGCCTTGGCGTTGACCTTGGCGTTCACAGCTGAGCCATCCTTCGGCGGCGTACAAGGTAGATGAAGACCGGGCCGCCGATGAGGGCGGTGACGACGCCGACCTGAAGCTCGCCGGGCCGTGCGACAACGCGTCCGACGATGTCGGCGCCGAGCAGCAGGACGGGCGAGAGCACCGCCGCGTACGGCAGCGTCCAGCGCATGTCGGGTCCGGTGATCGCGCGTACCAGGTGGGGCACCATCAGGCCGATGAAGATGATGGGCCCGCAGGCGGCCGTCGCCGCGCCGCAGAGCAGGGTGATGGCCGCCATCGCGAGCACCCGGGTGCGGGTCAGCCGCGCGCCGAGGGCCCGCGCCGTGTCGTCGCCGAGCGCGATGGCGTTGAGCGAGCGCCCCAGTGCGAGGGCGAGCAGCGCGCCGAGGCCCAGGAACGGTGCCACCTGCTTGACCACTGACGTGTCCGCTGAGGCGAGCGAACCGACCGTCCAGAAGCGCATCTTGTCGAGCGCCGCCGTGTCCAGCAGTTGCACGGCGTTCACGTAGCCGTACAGCGCAGCGGTCGCCGCCGTGCCCGCCAGCGCGAGCCGTACGGGTGTCGCGCCGCGGCTGCCGCCGAGGGAGTAGACGACCACGGAAACGAGGGCGGCGCCCAGAAACGCGAACCATACGTAGCCGGTGAGCGAGGTGATACCGAAGAAGCTGATGGCCGAGACGACGGCTGCGGACGCGCCCGCGTTCACGCCGAGGACGCCGGGTTCCGCGAGCGGGTTGCGGGTGAGCGCCTGCATCACCGCGCCGGCGAGCCCGAGACCGGCGCCCACGAGTACTCCGAGCAGTGTGCGCGGCAGGCGCACGTCGCGGATGACGACATCGGTGTCGGTGCCGTCATAGTGCGCGACGCCGTGCCAGACCTGGTCGAGCGGGATCTGTTTGGCGCCGATCGCGATGCTCGCGGCCATGACGAGCAGCAGCACGCCGAGGGCGGCGACGAGCCCGGCAGCGCGGGTCGCATGGCGTCGCCGTGGTGGCGCGGGGGCCGCCACCTCCGTCGGCGCCGCGGCCTTCGCGGGACTGACCACGGTCACGCGGAACTCCACCTCTGAGGACATCAGGGCGACGGGGACTGCCGCCCAACATTAGGTTAGGTTAACCTAACCCTCGTTTGGCGTCCCCGGTCGGCTCCCGGCCCCCGTCCCACCCCTGATCCCGCCTCATTCGAGCCCAAAAGAGCCCTTGAGAGCAAGGCGTCCCATGAACAGCCCTCGCATCCCGTCCCCTTCCCGACGCGGCGTCCTCGCAGCCGGAGCCACCCTCGGCGCCGGCGCGCTGCTCACCGCGTGCGGCGACGGCGACGGCGACGGCTCCGACGGCGGATCGCCCTCCGGCCGGAACACCGGCCCGGGCACCGGCGGGGACACCGGCTCCGGGGTCAACTCCAAGGGCGCGTCGGGGTCCTGGGCCTTCAAGGACGACCGCGGAAAAACCGCCAAAGCCGACAACACGCCACAGCGCGTCGTCGGCTACGTCAGCTCGGCTGCCGCCCTGCACGACTTCGGCATCGAGTGCGTCGGCGTCTTCGGCCCCACCAAGCAGAAGAACGGCAAGCCCGACGTCCAGGCGGGCGACCTCGACGTGGACAGGCTCACCATCCTCGGCAACGCCTGGGGCGAGTTCAACGTCGAGAAGTACGTGGCGCTCCGCCCGGACCTTCTCGTCAGCAACATGAACGTGTCACCGACCCTCTGGTACATACCGGATGACAGCCGGGAGAAAATCCTCTCCCTCGCCGACAGCGTCGGCATCCTCACCGGCAAGACCTCGCTGCTCACCGCCATCGAGCGGTACGCCGCCCTCGCCGAATCCCTCGGCGCCGACCTCAAGGCCAAGCAGGTCACCGACGCCAAGGCCCGCTTCGAGAACGCGTCCGACACCCTGCGCAAGGCCGCCAAGAGCAACCGCGGCCTGAGGCTTCTGGCCATCTCCGCGCAGCCGGACACCCTGTACGTCGGAAATCCCCACGACTTCACCGACCTGCGCTACTACCAGCAACTCGGCGTCACCTTCACCTCGCCGGAAAAGACTGACAAGGGCGGTTTCTTCCACTCTGTCAGCTGGGAGAAGGCGGACGCGTACGAGGCGGACCTGATCCTTGTCGACAAACGCACCGGCAACCTCCAGCCCGCCGAACTAAACGACTCCAAACCCACCTGGCGCAGCCTCCCAGCCGTCAAGGCCGGACAGGTCATCCCCTGGTCCAACGAACCGCAGTACAGCTACTCCGGCTACGCCCCGCTGATCGAGGAACTCGCGAAGTCCCTCCAGGACGCGAGAAAACTCAGCTGACCGACAGGCCACGCCAGCCCCACGGCCCCCTGTCCGCCCACACACAAGCAACCGACCAACCAAGCAAGCAAGCAAGCAACAAAAGGAACCACCCGATGATCGCCTCCCGTCCCACTCCGTCGATGTCCCGCCGTGGCCTGCTCGCGCTTGGCGGCGCCGTCGGCGTCGGCGCCCTGCTCACCGCCTGCGGAAAGGACGACTCCGCGAAGTCAGGCTCGAAGTCGGGTTCGGGCTCGGGCACCAAGTCAGGGCCGTGGAGCTTCAAGGACGACCGGGGCGTCACCGCGAAAGCCGACAAGACGCCAAAGAACATCGTCGCCTTCATCGGGTCCGCGGCGGCCCTGCATGACTTCGGCATCGACTGCGTCGGCGTCTTCGGCCCCACGAAGCAGAAGAACGGCGAGCCCGATGTCCAGGCGGGCGACGTCGATGTCGACAAGGTGACCGTCGTCGGCGACACCTGGGGCGAGTTCAACATCGAGAAGTACGCCACTCTCGCCCCTGACCTGCTCGTCACCAACATGTTCGCCAAGGGCGACCTCTGGTACGTCCCGCAGGAGAGCAAGAAGAAGATCCTCGACCTCTCCCCCAACGTCGCCGGGATCACCGTCGCCCGCACCTCCCTGACGTCCGTCATCAGGCGGTACGCCGACCTCGCCGAGTCCCTCGGCGCCGACCTCAAGGCCAAGCAGGTCACCGACGCCAAGGCCCGCTTCGAGAAGGCGTCCGAAACTCTGCGCAAGGCCGCCAAGAGCAAGCGCGGCCTGAAGGTCATGGCCGCCTCCGCCAGCGCCGGTCTGCTGTACGTCTCCGACCCCGCGGCCTACCCGGACCTGACGTACTTCAAGGAGCTCGGCGTCGAGGTCATCACCCCGAAGAAGGTCAGCGGCGAGGGCTTCTTCGAGAACCTCAGCTGGGAGAACGCCGACACCTACGACGCTGACCTCATCCTCCTCGACAACCGCAGCACGGCCCTCCAGCCCAAGGACCTCAAGTCGAAGCCCACCTGGGCGCGGCTTCCCGCCGTGAAGGCCGGGCAGGTCGTCCCGTGGGCGAGCGAGCCGCATTTCTCGTACGCGGGCTGCGCCCCGATCGTCGAAGCCCTCGCCAAGGCCGTCGAGGACGCCAAGAAGCTCGGCTGACCCATACCTGGGCGCTCTGCGACCGGCATCAGGCCCGAAACGCGGGCGCCCAGGCATGAGTCCCCGGCACATCCCCGGCACGGGGTGGGGTTCACCGGCCGGTCGCGGCCCTCGCCGATACCGCGGACACCGCGCGCACCGCCCCGAGGGCCGCCCGGCGAACCCACCGCACGCACCACCCACAAGAACCGCCCGTACCCACCCGCTGGCAACGATCCGCAGGCATCACCAGAGCCACATCACCGGCGAAACCGCATGAGACGGACAACCGGACGAGACGCACGACCGGACCAGGCGGACAACCGGACCAGGCGGATGAGACGGGCGAACGGATGAGAGGACACGCATGACGACCGCGCCGTACCAGTTCTTCGAGCTGCACGTCGTACGCGCCGAACGGCTGGGCCCCACGATCGTTCGCGTCACCTTCGGCGGCGATCAGTTGACGCCCTTCGTCAACGGCGGTCGTGACCAGCGTTTCAAACTCTTCCTGCCCCACCCCGGGCAGCGGTCGCCCGTCGTCCCGGTCGAGTCGGGTTACGACTGGTACCCCGACTGGCGGGCGATGGACCCTGCCGTACGGGGCGTGATGCGCTCGTACACGGTGCGCGACTACCGCCGCGACCCGGACGAACTCGACGTCGACTTCGCCCTGCACGGCGACAGCGGCCCGGCCTCCCGCTGGGCGCAGGCCGCCGTTCCCGGCGACCGCGTCACCGTCCTCGGGCCTGCCATCGAGGACAACGGGGGCGTGGACTTCCAGCCTCCGGGGCTCGGCGGCGTACCGCTGCCGAAGAAGCCCGACGGAACGTTCCGCCCCGCGACCGACTGGGTCCTGATCACCGGCGACGAGACGGCGCTGCCCGCCGTCGCCGGCATCCTCGCCTGGCTGCCGCCCGGCACTCCGGCCAAGGTCTGGATCGACGTTCCGCACCCGGATGACCGCCAGCGGCTGCCGACCAAGGCGGACGCGGACATCACCTGGCTGTTCCGCGACACCCCCGCCCCCGACGGCGCCACCGCCGGTCCGTACGCAACTCCCAGCAACAGCACCACTTCCAGCACGGGGACCACTCCCAGCGCCGGCGCCACTCCCAGCAGGGACGCGGCGGCCGAGCGGGTCCACGGCCAGCGGGTCCTTGACGCGGTACGCGCCGCCGAACTGCCCACAGAGGGCACGCCGTACGCCTGGATCGCCGGTGAGTCCGGCACCATCCGCGCGCTGCGACGGCATCTCGTCGGTGAGCGCGGTTTCGACCGCAAGGCGGTCAAGTTCACCGGCTACTGGCGGCTCGGGGCCACCGAGGACGAGCTGATCGAGCAGGAGGCGGCGGAAGCGGCCGAGGAGACCGAACAGGACAAGGACGCCTGATCTGCCACCGGCTCCGCTGCCCCACCAGCAGGGCCGCCACCGAAGCCGCCCCGGGCCCCCGCGCCCGGGGCGGCTTCGGCTTCTCCCCGCCGTGTCACCTCACCGCCGTGTCACCTCACCGCCGTCTCACCAACCCAGCTTCGCCAGGGCCTTCTCCGCGTCGATCTCGTCCGCTCCCCGGTCCGCAGCGCTCAGCCCCCGGCGGTCGCCATTCGCCCGCCGCGCGCCACCCGGAGTGCCTGACTGGGAACCGCCAGAGGGACGGCCCGCCTCCGACGCCGTCCAGGTGGCCGCGCACAGCGCGCGCAGCCCGTCCAGCTGCTCCCCCGAGCCGTCCAGCTCCGCTTCCCGCCCCCGCACCCGCGCCGTCCAGCCTCCGCACTCGAACCCTTCGCCGTCCGCGCGCACCTCCGGCTGCGTGGTCAGCATCCCGCGCAGATCGGCCGCGACATACGTCGGACGGTGCTCGGGCGCCGCCGTGAGCAACTGCACCGCCGTCGTCACACCGGTCAGAACGAGCAGCGAGTCGACGCCGCCCACATACGCCCCCTCGATGTCCGTGTCGAGCCGGTCACCGACCACCAGCGGCCGCTTCGCCCCGGTCCGCAAAATCGTCTCCCGGTGCATCGGCGGCTGCGGCTTCCCCGCGACCTGCGGAGCGCCCCCAGCGACGAACCGCACGACCTCAACGGCCGCCCCGTTGCCCGGCGCGATGCCGCGCCCACTGGGAATCGTCAGGTCCGTGTTGGAGGCGAACCACGGCACCCCACGCGCCACCGCGTACCCGGCCTCCGCCAGCCGGTCCCACGTCTGCTTCGGCCCCCCGTACCCCTGCACCACGGCAGCCGGGTCGTCATCCGCGGAGTCCACCGGCTCCAGCCCGCGCTCCCGCAGAGCCACCCACAGGCCCTCGCCGCCGATGGCCAACACCCTGGCCCCGGGCGGCACTTGTTCAGCGATCAACCGGGCAACCGCCTGCGCGGAGGTGATCACATCACTGGGATCGGCGGGCACACCGAGACTCGTCAAATGTTCTGCCACTGTCTGCGGCGTCCGCAGCGCGTTGTTGGTGACGTAGGCGAGATGCATCCCTGCCGTACGCGCCGTACTCAGCGAATCGACGGCGTACTCGATGGCCTCGCCACCCGCGTACACCACCCCGTCGAGGTCCAGCAGGGCGGTGTCATACGCCTCGTGCAATGGCGTCGTACTGCGATCGGGCCGGGTCCGGACGCTCTCGCTCATGGGGTCGTCGCTCCTCGCAGATTCGTACGGTCGTCCCCCGATCATCGCTCATCTGGGCGCGGGACATAACATTCCCCAATGAGCACTCCAGGACCTGTCGGGCAAGGTCTTCAGCTCGTCCCCTTCCGAGGGCTGCGGTATGCCCCGGAGCGGGTCAGCAGCCTCGCCGCCGTCACCTCACCCCCGTACGACGTCGTTGTACGGCCGGACGGCCTGCGCCATCTGGAGACGGCCGACCCGTACAACATCGTCCGCCTGATCCTTCCGCAGACCGCCAGCCCCACAGCCCGCCACCAGCAGGCCGCTGAGACACTGCACCGCTGGCAGGCGGAGGGAGTGCTGGCTCCCGACCCGGAGCCCGCCTTCTACGTCTACGAACAGCGCGACGGTGCCCTTCTGCAACGCGGCCTCATCGGCGCGCTGCGGCTGAGCCCGCCGGAGGACGGCATCGTCCTCCCCCATGAGAACGTCGTCCCGCACGTCGTCGAGGACCGCGCCGCGCTGATGCGCGCCACCGCCGCCAACCTCGAACCCCTGCTGCTCTCGTACCACGGAGGCGGCAACGGCCTCGGTAGCAGGTCCGGCTCCGGGACGGCGCGCGGCATCGTGGCCGCGAGCGACAGCGCCCACGGGCACGCCGGCGCCGCCAACCGCCCCCAGGCTGAAGCGACCAGCCCGCCACCCACCGCGAGCACCCCGAGCATTCCAACCGCCGCGGCGGACACGGCTGGTACGACAGCCGCGCCCGCGGGCGCCGCGACGGGTGCCGGCGCGGTGATCGAGCGCACCGTCCAGCGCCCTCCGGTGATCGATACGGTCACCGAGGACGGCGTCGCCCACCGCCTTTGGCGCGTGACCGATCCCGACGAGCTCGCCGAGATCAGCACGGACCTCTCCCACCACCAGGCACTCATCGCCGACGGCCACCACCGCTGGGCGACCTATCTGCGACTGCGCTCAGAACAACAGGGCCCGAGCCCCTGGGACTTCGGCCTGGTGCTGCTCGTCGACAGCGCCCGCTACCCGCTGCGGGTCCGCGCCATCCACCGGCTGCTGCGGCAACTGCCGATCGAGGAGGCTGTCGCGGCGGCCGAAGGCGCCTTCCGCGTACGGCGGATCGACGGACCGCTGCCGAACGCTCTGGACGCGCTGGCAGAAGCCAAGGGCACACCGGGCGCGACGGGGGCGCCGGGCGCCCCCAACAACGCGTTCCTACTCGCCGGCGCCGGGCACTTCTACCTCATCGACCATCCCGACCCCGCCCTGCTCGATCAGGCCATCCCGCACGACCAGCCGGAAGCCTGGCGGACCCTGGACGCCACGGTGCTGCACTCGCTGCTCATCGAGCGCGCCTGGCGCGTTCCCGAAACGCCCGAGCACATCGGCTACATCCACGACACCGACGCAGCCGTCGAGCAGACGGCCCGGCACGGCGGCACGGCGGTCCTGATGTGCCCCGTGAACGAGCACGTCGTACGAGAACTGGCCCGGCAAGGCGTCTCCATGCCGCACAAGTCGACTTCGTTCGGCCCCAAGCCCGCGACCGGCCTGGTACTCCGCAGCCTCGAACTCGGCTGATCCGCCACTGGCGGCTGAGAGCAGGCCACAGGCTGTCCGCCGCGAACAGCCGCGACCCGGAAAGTCCCCGCGCGGGGAGCGGCCGGAGGCACCAAAAGGAAACGGGGCGGAACCCCATGGCTGGGATTCCGCCCCGTACCCGTATCAGCTCGCCGTCAGACAACGACGCCGCTCCATGGCTCCCGGGCGTCCGCCTGCCTGGCTGTTCAGCCAGGCAGCCGCAGACCGCCCGGGAGCCGACCGATCAGCTGCCGTCCGCTTCGCGCGGAGCGCTCTCGTCCGGGCCACGCTCGCCCGAGTCGCCGCCGTCCGCCGCGACCTCGTCGTCAGATTCGGCCACGTCGGCGCCCGCGACCTTGTCGTCGGCCTCGTCGTCCGCCCGGGCACGGTCATCCGCGAGAATGTCGGCCGCGAGAATGTCGTCAACGGGGATGCCGTCAGTGGCAGCGCCCTCCACAACGCCCTCGCCGACAACGTCCTCCTTCGACGCGGCCTCCGCGTCCAGGTCCACATCCGGGACCAGGTCCGCATCCTCAGCCTCGGCCTCGTCTTCGCCGATCACGTCACCATCGGTCACGTAGTCGTCGCTGACAAGCTCGTCGGCCACGCGGTCGCCGATCTCGTCGGTGACGACCTCGGCCCCGCCGCTCACGGGCTCGGCCGCGACAGCCGGGTCCACGTCCTCCGGCTGCATCGCGTCGACGAACTCCACCCCGTCCAGCTCCGCGAGCCGGTCCGAGGCATCCGTCGTGCCACCCTGGTCCGCCTCCAGCGCCTTGCCGAACCATTCACGCGCCGCGTCCTCGCGCCCGATGGCAAGCAGCGCGTCGGCGTACGCGTAACGCAGTCGAGCGGTCCACGGGTGGACGGCCGTAGAAGCCAGCTCTGAACTCTGCAGCGTCACCACGGCGGCGTCCGGCTGGCCCATGTCCTGCCGGGCACCGGCGGCGACGAGTCGCATCTCCACCTGTCCGGCCCGGTCCAGCCGCTGAACCTCCGGCCCACCGGCCATGGCGAGCGCCCGCTCGGGCCGTCCCATGCCGCGCTCGCAGTCGGCCATCACCGGCCACAGGTCGACGGAGCCCGTCATACGCCGCGCGGCACGGAACTCGGCCAGCGCCTCGGAGTACTTGGCGATCGCGTACGCGGCGAAGCCCGCCGCCTCACGTACGGCAGCCACACGCGAGGCCAGCCGCAGCGCGATCCGCGAATACTCGTACGCCTGCTCCGGGTCCTCGTCGAGCAGATTGGCCACCATGACGAGGTTCTTCGCGACATCCTCGGCGAGCGTCTTCGGGAGGCTCAGCAGTTCCTGCCGCACGTCCTTGTCGATCTCGTCACCGGTCACGTCCTCAGGGATCGGCAGCCGACGAATGGGCTCACGCTCACGCTCGTCCCGACGCCCGGCGTACCCGCCGCCCGCACGGTCATCACGACGGCCAGCCCCGCCACCAGACCGGTCATCGCGACGGCCGTAGCCACCACCGCTGGGCCGATCGTCACGACGGCCGGCACCGCCACCCGCACGATCGTCCCGACGACCGTGGCCACCGCCGCCAGGGCGCTGGCTCCGGTCATCACGCCGCTCGTAGCCGCCACCAGAGCGATCATCACGCCGCTCGAAGCCACCGCCGCTGGGCCGGTCATCGCGACGCGGTGCGCCGGAACCACCACCGCTAGGCCGGTCGTCACGACGCGGTGCGCCGTAGCCGCCACCGCTGGGCCGGTCGTCACGACGCTGGGCGCCATAGCCACCGCCGCTGGGCCGGTCATCACGACGCGGTGCGCCGGAACCACCACCGCTGGGCCGGTCGTCACGACGCTGGGCGCCATAGCCGCCACCGCTGGGCCGATCATCACGACGCGGGCCACGGGCCTGGTCGTCACGGCGCGGGCCACGGTCGTCGCCGCGGGCACCGCGGTCGTCGCTGCGGGGGCCACGGGGGCGGTCGTCGCGACCACCACGCCCGGCGTCACGGTCCCGGTCGTCACGACGGAACGACGGCCGGTCGTCACGACGCTCGAAGCCACCACCGGAACGGCCAGCAGGCCGTCCCTCAGGCCGCCCACCCGAGCGGACATCGGACTGGCCGCCGGACCGGCCACCGGTCTGGCTGCCACGGTCCCGATCGTCAGGGCGCTTGAACCCACCGGGCCGACCGCCCCGGTCGTCCTCACGACGCGGACCACGCGGCCGGTCATCACGGTCGCCGCGGAAGCCACCACGGGAGTCGTCACGGCGCGGGGCACCACGCTCGTCATCGCGGCGCGGGGCACCACGGCCCTCGTCACGGCGGAACCCACCGCGAGAGTCGTCACGGCGCGGGGCGCCACGGTCATCGTCGCGACGCGGACCACGCGGCCTGTCATCACGCGGAGGTCCGGAAGGACGGTCATTACGGCGGTCATCGCGCCGGTCATCGCGACGCGGTGCGCCGGAACCACCACCGCTGGGCCGGTCATCGCGCCGTTGGGCACCGTAGCCGCCACCGCTCGGCCGGTCGTCACGACGCGCTGCGCCATAGCCGCCACCGCTGGGCCGGTCATCGCGCCGCTGGGCGGCGTAACCACCGCCGCTCGGCCGGTCATCACGACGCGGGCCACGGGCCTGGTCGTCACGGCGCGGGCCGCGGTCGTCGCTGCGGGGGCCGCGGGGCCGGTCGTCACGACGCTCGAAGCCACCACCGGAACGGCCAGCAGGCCGTCCCTCAGGCCGCCCACCAGAACGCGCACCGGACTGACCGCCAGGCTGGCCACCAGTCTGGCCACCACGGTTACGGTCGTCAGGGCGCTTGAACCCACCGGGCCGACCGCCCCGGTCATCGTCACGACGCGGACCACGCTGCCGGTCATCACGTCGTGGGCCAGAGCTGCGGGAGTCCCGCCGGTCACCGCTCCGGTCACCGCCGTCTTGTCGGCGCGGTTCGCGATCC
This sequence comes from Streptomyces sp. A01, assembly GCF_059026195.1. Lineage (NCBI taxonomy): Bacteria > Bacillati > Actinomycetota > Actinomycetes > Kitasatosporales > Streptomycetaceae > Streptomyces > Streptomyces sp. A01. The sequence continues at coordinate 241,551 of NZ_JBWLKN010000013.1, forward strand.
GACCGATCGTCGGGAGAGTTGGTAGACATCGACGTGACTCCTGTCTTCGGGTGCGCATATTCATTCTCGCGCACCCGGGTATTCGGCGCGCTTCGGAAAAACAAAAAGAGCCCTAGGCCCCAGCATGAACGCTGGGGCCTAGGGCCCTCTAAAGATTGTTCGGCGGCGTCCTACTCTCCCACAGGGTCCCCCCTGCAGTACCATCGGCGCTGAAAGGCTTAGCTTCCGGG
>NZ_JBWLKN010000014.1:0-226838 GCF_059026195.1 Streptomyces sp. A01
CCGATCCCAGCCCATGGGCCCCGCCGCCGACCGACGCACCATCAGACGTGCTTGTACTTCTTCACCGCGTCATCCTTCGCGGTCTCATCGGCGTACTTCTGGCACTTCGCCATACACTCCGCGGGCGTCATCCGGCCCGCCATCATCTCCCCCAGCGCCGACACCCCGATCTTCTCCTTCTGCAACGTCACATACCAGTCCTGCAACCGCGGGTTCACCATCTTGTCCGTGCCCGCCTTCTGCCACAGCTCCTGCGCCGACGCCAGCCCCGGACCCAGCCGCAGCCCCTCGGTACCACCATTCAGCGATGACAGCGACGACACCTGCTTGATGAAGTTCCGCGTCGACTTTTTCCCCAGCATGATCCGCAGCAACTCCATACCGCCCCGCGGGTTCTTCGCGTTCCGCGGCACGATGAAGGGCTCACCACCCGACGCCCAGATCGTCCCGAATGGCATCTTGTCGCCCGAATCCAGCGACGACGGCGCAGCCACCGCCATGTCGAAGCCCTTGGGCGTCGTCTTCTTCGTCTCGTTCTCCACCCACGAACCGTTCGGCAGAAAGAGAACTCTCCCTTCGTTCCACGCCACCTGCGACTGCGTGTGGTCCATCCCCGCCGTTCCCTTGAGGATGTAGCCCTTCTGCTTCAGCTCGTAGTACGCCTCGAAGGCCGCCTTCACCGCCGGGTGCTTCCACGCGTTCGGCTCCAGATTATCGATCGCCTTCAGCGTGTCAGGCCCGCCGATCTTCGCGATGAACGGATACAGGCTGAACGACAGGTAGTACGGGTGCTTCCCCGGATACGTCCACCCGGCGATCCCCTTCTTCTTCGCCGCCGCGCACACCTTCAGCATGTCGGCCCAGGTCTCCGGGTACTCCCAGTCGTTCTTTTCCAGCAGCGACTTCGAATACCACACCCCGTAGATCGTGTACGCGTAGTACAGGACCCACACCGGATCACCGTCGAACTGCCCCATCTCCACGACACCCGGCCGCAGCGTCTCCCGCACCGTCTTCTTCGGGTCATCCAGCGACGGCGCGTCCAGCAACTCCGTCAGATCCGTCAACTGGTCCTTGGAGACCAGCGTGCCGAAGTCCATCTGCTCGGCACCCGAGTTGTCGATCAGGTCCGGCGGCGTCCCGCCGTTGAACCGCGGCTGCAACTTCGCCTGGATCTTCTGCGTCGCTGAATGCTTGATCTTCCCCTTCGTCTTCGGGAAAGCCCGCACGAACTCCGCCTCGGCGTCCTTCGCGTACTGCTCGCCGAACCCACCGTCGAAGATGACGACGTCAAGACCCGCGCCCTCATTCACCGCGAGCGGATTCTTCGCCGTCTTCTTGCCCTTCTCGACCTGCTTGGTGGTGTTGCTCCCGCTCGCCGCACAGGCACTCAGCGCGGCGATCGAGGGAACGGCGATGAGACCAGCGGCGGTGGCACGCTTGATCAGGTCGCGACGGCCGACGTCGTCGAATGTCATGCTCACGTTCTCGCCTTCTCCGGGCTCCGGCGGTGACCCGGCTTTGGGTAAGGATTCGCTCAACGTCGTGGGCAGGTCCATGGACGCCTGCTCGGACCTCTTGGACAAACGCATGTACGGTTCCGCCGCGCCGGTCGTGACAGGCACCGCACCGGGGCATGTTCGTCCGCCGTCCCTCTCCACGGTGATCGCTGCCGTCCGCATGGACGAATGATCGCCCCCTGCGCCCTCCACGAGCGGCACTGGACGCCGACGCCTCCGGTATCTCGCCGGTTCGGCCCATGCGGTAGCCCAGCGGGGGGCGTCCGCGTCCTGCTCTCCCGCGCGGCGCGCGGACGCCGGACAGGCTGGAGACCCAGTCTGTCCGGCGTGGGGGCGGGGTCCCCGGTCCGAGGGCGGGACCAGGGATCAAGGGCCGGGGACCGGGGGCTATTCCTTGACGGCTCCGCTGAGCATGCCCTCGATGAACCTGCGTTGCAGCGCCACGTACACCACCACCACCGGCAACGCGATCAGCACGGAAGCTGCGGCGAGCAGAGCCGTGTCCGAGCTGTGCTGGCCCTGGAAGAACGCCAGCCCCAGCGGGACCGTGCGGTGGGCCTCGTCGCTGACCATCACCAGCGCCATCAGGAACTCGTTCCAGGTCCACATGAAGACGATGACGACCATGGTGGAGATGGCGGGGCGCCCCATGGGCACCAGCACCCGCCACAGTGTGGTCCAGCTGTTCGCGCCGTCGATGCGCGCGGCCTCGATCACGGCACTGGCGCTGCCGCGGAAATACGTCCGCATCCAGAACACGCCGAACGCCAGGGACTGTGCCGCCTGCGGGAGGATCAGCCCCCAGTAGGTATCGGTGAGTTCGAGGTGGCGCAGATCGAAGTAGAGCGGGATAACCAGGGCCTCCTGGGGCAGGGCCAGCCCGAGGACGAAGAGGTAGAACAGCACGGTGGAGCCGGGGAAGCGCATCACCCCGAAGGCGTACGCGGCGAGGATCGCGAAGACCGTGGTGATCGCGACGACGGCCAGCGTGACCAGCACCGAGTTCCGCAGGTAGGTGCCGAAGTGGCCCTTGCTCCAGGCGTCGGCGAAGTTCCCCCAGCGCAGTCCGCCCTCGGGCAGTGAGAACCCGGTGTTCAGGGAGGACTGCGGGCCCAGGGCGGTGGAGAGGATGCCGATCACGGGGGTCAGCGAGACCACGGTGAACAGCGCGAGGATGCCGTAGGTGAGGGTGCGTTCCCAGCGGGAGGTCATGTCCGCCGCCCTTCGATGAGCCGGGAGATGGTGGCGGTCAGCGCGAAGATGAGGACGGTGAGCGCCACGCCGATGGCGGCGGCCGAGCCGACCTGGTTGGTCTCGAACGCGCGGTGGTACACCTCGTAGGCGGGGACGGAGGTCGAGTTGCCGGGGCCGCCGCTGGTGGTGATGTAGATGAGGTCGAAGTTGCGCAGCCCGGCCACGATGGTCAAGGTCAGCGCGACGGCGATCTGTGGCCGCAGGCCGGGCAGGGTGACGGCGAAGAACTCGCGCACCGGGCCCGCCCCGTCCAGCCGCGCCGCCTCGTACAGTTCGCGCGGGATGCGCTGGACTCCGGCCAGGAAGAGCACCATGCACAGCCCTGTGCCGACCCAGGTGCCGACGACTCCGACGGCGGGCAGAGCCCAGGAGTAGTCGCCGAGCCAGGGCCGGGTGAGCCCGTCGAGGCCGATGGCGCTCAGCGTGTCGTTGAGCAGCCCGTCGGGGGCGAGGATGGAGCGCCAGGCGACGCCGACGACGACGAGCGCGAGCACCTGCGGCAGGAACAGCACAGTGCGGAAGAACGTCATGCCGCGGACGCGGATACGGGACAGCAGGGTGGCGAGCAGCAGACCGATGGCGACGGGCAGCGCCGAGTAGAACACCAGCAGGATCAGCGCGTGCGCGAAGGGGGCGCGCAGCGCGGGTTCCGTGAGGAGGTCGCGGTAGTTGTCGAACCCGGCCCAGGTGGCGGCGGACAGGCCGTCCCAGTGCAGCAGGGAGAGCCATACCGCCTGGCCGAAGGGGAACAGGAGCAGCGCTCCGTAGAGGGCGACGGCGGGGAGGATGTAGAGGTAGCCGATGGCGCGTGGCTCGCCGGGGGCCCGCCGCCGGTACCGGCTCGGCGCGCCTTTCACGCCTTTCACGCCGTACATGCCCTTCACGCCGTGGATGCCCTTCACCGGCTGTCCCGGCGTTCGGCCGTCGCGGCCGCTTGTTGGCGCTGTTTCTTGATGAAGGCGGCGTAGTCCTTCTGCGCGGTGGCGGCGAAGCGGTCGGGGGAGGTCGTGCCGCCGACGACGCCCTGGAGTCCGGCGGAGAGCGTGTCGTAGAAGGTGGGTGTGGCGTAGTCCAGGTAGGGGACGAGGCCGTCGGCCTTGTTGAGCCGGTTCCAGCCGTCGATCATCTGACGGTCCACGGTGCCGGGTGGCACCTTCGCCGCGGCCTTGCCCGGCACGGCGGGCAGGACGCCGTGCCGGGTCATGACGTCCGCCGCGTGTTCGCTGGTGATGTGGTCGAGGTAGGCGGCGGCGACCTCGGGGTGCTTGCTGCGGGAGGTCACCGACCAGGCCAGGCCCTGCCCTCCGGTGGAGACCGGGCCGCGCCCGGCGGTGGCCGGGGGCGGGGGGATGAAGCCGAGCTTGTCGCCCATGGACTTCTTGAGGTCGGCGAGCTGCCAGGTCCCGGTGAGCAGGTACGCGCCGTCCCCCGAGGCGAACTTCTTGGCCGCGTCGTCGTAACCGAGCCCGTTGGCGCCCTTGGGCAGGTAGCCGCGCTTCATCCAGTCGGCGAGGGTCGCTGCCGCGTTCTTCGTGCGCGCGTCGTCGAACCTGCCGCCACGGCCGAGTACGGCGTCGCGGACCGGCGCGGCGCCGGACTGGTTCTGGAGGACGCCGAAGGTGTGGATGGCCGGGTACTTGTCCAGGTTGCCGAACTGGATGGGCAGTTCGCCGTCGCGCTTGAGGCGGGCGAGCCCGGTGGTGAACTCGTCCCAGGTGGTGGGGGCTTTCAGCCCGCTCTTGGCCAGCAGGTCCTTGTTGTAGAAGAGGCCGACGAACTCACCGGTCTGGGAGATGCCGTAGAGGCGGCCGGTGCCGAAGTGGCGGCCGTCGGCGGAGACGCGGTTGAGGTTGAGAAGGGTGGCCGGGTAGCGGGTGTTCCAGTCGTAGACGCCCGCGTAGTTGTCCAGTGGTGCCAGCAGCCCGGCCTGGACGAAGGCGACCATGTCGGGGTAGCCCTGGTTGGCCTGGACGACGTCGGGTGGGTTGTTGCCGGAGACGGCGAGTTTGAGCGTGGCCTTGAGGTCGGTGAACCCGCGTGCCACGCGCTTGATCCGCACATTGGGGTAGGCGCGCTGGAACTCCTTGTTGAGCTCCTCCAGTTGGCCGTTGGTACCGCCGCGTATCTCCTGGTCCCAGACGGTGAGGGTGACCTTTCCCGCCTTGGCCGGGTCGGGTATGGCGGTGGCCGCCCCTCCGGCGCCGCCGGTGGCGCCGGAGCCGACGGTGCCGGGCACACAGGCCGCCGCGAGCAGGGCCAGCCCCGCGAGCGCGGCGGGCCAGACTATGCCGCGTGCCCGGGTCGCGCTTCCCCTTCGGTTCCGCATGGAGGTCTCCTTCGCAGCCGTGGAGTGAGCGCCGGGCACGCTCACGCGCCCCGGAAGCCGATGGTGGGCAGGGCCCGCAGCCGGGCGCAGTCGCGCAGCCCGGCGGGGATCAGGTCGTCCAGGAAGCGGTAGCGGCGGGCGACATCCGGATCGTACGAGCCGACGCTGTCCGGCGACGATGCCCAGGCCCACCAGGCGGCGATCTCCGGCCACCCCGGCGCGGAGAGGGAGCCGCCGAAGTGCTGGACGGACAGCGCCGCTGTGAGATTGGCGAAGGCCAGCCGGTCGGCGAGCGGCCAGCCCGCGAGGGTTCCGGTCATGAATCCGGCGACGAACACGTCGCCCGCGCCCGTCGGGTCGAGCGCGTCGACGACGAGCCCGGGTATCTCCGCCGACTCCCCGGTCAGGGAGTCCACGGCGATGGCGCCGTGCGGGCCCTTGGTGACCACGGCGATGGGCACGATGTCGGCCAGTGCGCGCACGGCCCGTTCCGGACTGTCGGTGCGGGTGTAGCGCTGCGCCTCGGTCGCGTTGGGCAGGAAGGCGTGGCAGTACGCCAGGTCGGGCAGGGCCGCGGTGTCCCAGCGGCCGCTCTCGTCCCAGCCGACGTCGGCGAAGATCTTGCTGCCTTGAGCGTGGGCCTGCCGGACCCAGTCCTCCTGGCGGCCTGGTTCGAAGGCGGTGACGCAGGCGCGGGAGGGCGGCAGGAAACTGGTGATGGCGGGCGGCGGCGCGGGGTGTTCGTGCGTCACCATGGTGCGTTCGCCCTCGTACGCCATGGAGACGGTGACCGGCGAGTGCCAGCCCGGCACCCGGCGCGAGGCGGAGAGGCCGACGCCTTCGCTGTCGGCCAGGCTCTCCCAGCAGTAGTCGCCGTAGATGTCCGTGCCGAAGGCGGCGGCGAGGGTCGTGCGCAGCCCGAGCCGGGCCAGGGCGGTGGCCATGTTGGCGATTCCCCCCGGGCTCGATCCCATGCCGCGTGCCCAGGACTCGGTGCCGCGCACGGGGGCGTGGTCGAGCCCGGTGAAGACGATGTCCAGGAAGACGGTCCCGGTGAGGTACACGTCGTACGCGGGGTCCCCCGGGGCGCGCACCGCCGCCAGCGGGTCGAGGGTGCTGGCGGGGGGCCCGGAGTTTTCGGCAGCGGTCACTGACGCGCCCTTCCTGTTCCGTGCGGCCTTTCCCGGGAACGCCGTGGTGGCTCACGGGTCGCTCGGCCGCGGGTGCGCACGCGGCGTTGGCACGCCGCCCAGGGGCCGCGTTGTCGTCGCCGTGGCGTGTTCACCACGTCATGTGACGGAAACCTTGCACCGAGGAAGGCGCTTAGTGCAAGAGTTCAGTCAGAGTCGCGCAATCTCGCTCACGTGCAGTACGTTGCCATCATGTTGCGAGAGACCCGGCACGAGAAGCTGCTGAGCGTTCTCGACGCGGAGGGCGTCCTGCCGATCAAGGAGATCGCCCGGCGGCTCGGGGTCAGCGAGGCCACAGCACGCAGGGACCTGGACGAGCTGGGCCGCGCGGGCCGCCTCACCCGCGTCTACGGCGGCGCGGTCGCCGCCGCGCGGGTGGGCGACGAGCGCCCCTTCGACGAGGCGGAGGTGGACGATCTCACCGACAAGACGGCCGTGGCCCGCCGCGCCGCCGAACTCGTCGAGGACGGCGACGTGGTCCTGCTCGACATCGGCACCACCACACTCCAGCTCGCCAAGCTCCTGCGCGGCCGCCCCGTCACCGTCGTGACCAGCAGCCTGGCTGTCTTTGACGAACTGCGCGACGACCAGACGGTGACGCTGGTCCTGCTCGGCGGCCAGGTGCGCCGCAACTACCGCTCGCTCGTGGGATTCCTCACCGAGTCCAGCCTCACCCAGCTGCACGTCGGCCGGGCCTTCCTCGGGGCGAGCGGCGTGCTGCCCGACGGCGGAGTGCTGGACAGCACGCAGGTGGAGGTGCCCGTCAAACGGGCGATGCTCACCGCGGCCCGGCAGGTCGTGCTGCTGGTCACCGAGGGCAAGTTCCCCGGAGAGACCGGGCTCGCCCGGGTCTGCGGGCCACGCGACATCGACACCCTCATCACCAACGACACCTCCGACCCGGCGACGCTCGCCGTGTTCCGCGAGGCCGAAGTGGAGGTACTGACCGTATGAGGCTGACTGTGCTGGGCGGCGGCGGGTTCCGCATGCCGCTGGTGTACCGGGCGCTGCTCGACGACAGCGGCGACACCGCCGGACGCTGCACCGAACTGGTGCTGTACGACACCGAGCGGCGGCGCCTGGACGCGATCGGCGCGGTCCTCGCCGAGCAGGCGGCGGGCCGGGCCCGCGCCCCCGCCGTGCGGACCACCACCGACCTCGACGAGGCGTTGCGCGGCGCCGACTTCGTGTTCTCGGCGATCCGCGTCGGCGGCCTCGAAGGCCGCACCCGCGACGAGCGCGTACCACTGGCCGAAGGCGTCCTCGGGCAGGAGACGGTCGGCGCGGGCGGCGTGCTCTACGGGCTGCGCACCCTGCCGGTCGCGGTGCGGATCGCCGAGCGGATCGCCGCCGTCGCCCCCGACGCGTGGGTCATCAACTTCACCAACCCCGCCGGAATGGTGACCGAGGCCATGCAACGCGTCCTCGGCGACCGGGTCATCGGCATCTGCGACTCGCCGGTGGGCCTGTGCCGCCGCGCCGCGCGGGCGCTGGGCGCCGACCCCGAACGGGCGGGCTACGACTATGTCGGCCTCAACCACCTCGGCTGGCTGCGCGGAGTGACCATCGACGGCCGGGACCGACTGCCCGACCTGCTCGCGGACGAGGTCGCCCTCACGTCCTTCGAGGAAGGCAAGCTGTTCGGCGCCGACTGGCTGCGCGCGCTCGGCGCGCTGCCGAACGAATACCTGCACTACTACTACTTCAACCGCGAGTCGCTCACGTCCATCCGCGAAGCCGCGCAGACGAGGGGCGAGTTCCTGCGCGAGCAGCAGGCCGCCTTCTACGACACGGCCGCCGCCGCGCCGCACGGTGCGTTCCAGGCGTGGGAACGCACCCGCCTTGAGCGCGAGGAGACGTACATGGCCGAGAGCCGCGAGGCGACCGGCGGCTGGCAGCGCGACTCCTGCGACCTGGACGGCGGCGGCTACGACCAGGTCGCGCTGGCCCTGATGCGGGCCATCGCCCGCGACGAACGGACCACGCTCATCCTCAACGTGCGCAACCGGACGGCCGTGCCGGGGCTCGACGGGGACGCCGTGGTGGAGGTGCCCTGCATCGTCGACGCGAGCGGTGCCCACCCGCTGGCCGTCGGCGCGGTCGAACCCGGCCAACTGGGGCTGATGCTGTCCCTCAAGGCCGTGGAGCGCTCCACGATCGAGGCGGCGGAGAGCGGGTCGCGGCACGCGGCGCTGCGCGCCCTGGCCCTGCACCCGCTCGTGGACTCGGTCAACGTCGCCGACCGCATCCTCCACGCTTCAGGCGCCGCACAGGGCCGCGGCTGAGCAGCCCCGGCCGTCGTGCCTCATAAGTGGCCGTCGTGCCTCATCAACGGCCAGGGCCCGGGCGGTCAAGGGGCTGCCGCGCCCGGGATCAGGGCCGTGATCTCGCGTTCCGTCCAGTGCCCCGCCGCCCCGGGACACCCGGCCAGATAGCGGGCGGCGCGCGCCACGTCCCAGCCGTGCGCCTCCATCAGCCCCGTGGCCAGGTGCCGCAGATACGGCGCGGACGGCGCGTTCAGCGGCACGTCGCCGACGCCCCAGGGGGCGGTGAACGTCAGCAGCGGCAGGCCCTCCAGCACTCCCGCGCTGACCAGCGTCTCGTACCGGCCAGGGCCCAGTGCCAACCGTCCGCGGACGGGCACCCCGCTCAGGTCGAGGTCGCGGCCGGGCCGCCGGTACATCTCCTGGGCCACCAGGTCGGAGAACTGCGACAGGGTCAGCAGATACGCGCGGGCGGCCGTCTCTCCCGGGGCGTCCGGATCGTAGAAGGCCGGGCCCCCGGTCCACACCTCCGACTCCGTCGCGAAGTACAGGCAACCGGGCAGCGTGACCGGCTGGCAGCGGCCCGGCGGCCGGGGATCGCGGCACCCCGGGTGCCGCCGCGAGCCACCTGGCGGCGTGCCTCCGACGAGGTAGCTGGACAGCCGCCCGGCGTGCAGGTTCGATCCGTACGCCACGTACCAGACGTCACGCGCCCCCGAGCCCGCCACCGTCGGCGCGGCGGCATCAGCGGGCGCGGCGGGCGCGGGCGCGAAAGTGGCCGCTGAGGCGTCCTGGCCCTTGTCGTCAGTCACCCCCGCCACCCGCTCAGGCCGCGTCATGGAAGACCAGGCCGAGGGTGTGCCGGGAGCCGGAACGCACCGCGCTCACACCGTGCCGTACGGGCGAAGCCGACCAGCCCCGTGCGGAGCGCACCGGCCGGTCGCGCGTGGTGAAGATCAGCCCGTGGCCCTGCCGCAACAGGGTGGCCATACCGCGCGACTGGGCCCGAGGCCGCTGCTCAACCAGCAGGAACTCGCCTCCGGTGTGGTCCACGCCCGGCTCGTTCAGGCCGATGACGACCTGGAGCGGGAAGACCAGGTCCCCGTACAGGTCGCGGTGCAGCGCGTTCCAGTCACCCGCCCCGTAGCGCAGCAGGATCGGCGTCGGCCGGGTCTGGCCCGCGCGGTGGCACACGTCCAGCCACTCGTCGAGGGTGTCGGGCCAGGGCGCGGGCTTGTCGAGTTTGGCGGCCCAGTCGCGGGCGATGGGCAGCAGGCGCGGGTAGAAGGCCGCCCGGAGCTCGGTGATGAGCTCGGGGAACGGGTGGTCGAAGTAGCGGTACTGGCCGGAGCCGAAACGGTAGCGGGCCATGTCGATCGTCGACCGGAAGCGTTCCGGCTCGTCGTACAGCCGCGCCAGGAAGCGGCACTGGTGCGGAGTGAGCAGGCGCGGGGTCAGCGCGCAGCCGTACTCGTTCACCTCGTCGGTAAGTGACGGCCAGTCGGCCTGTGCCACCAGCGCGGCCGGACCGGCGGCCACCGTATCGCGGGGCGTGGTGCTCGTCGTGCTCGTGCTGCTCATGGTGTCTCCAGAAGGGTGTGCGGTGGGAAGCGTACCGGTGACGGGCGGCGCGCTGGGGCCGGGGCGCGTGGCCCGGGACCGGCCGGGTCACTCGCCGGGCGCGCCCGCGTGCGCCAGGTGCCGGGCATGACGGCCGGTCCCGGGCGGCTCGGCGTCGGGTGTCTCGGCCGCCGCCCACAGATGGTGCGTGGCGTACGAGCGCCAGGGCCGCCATCCGTCGGCGGCGTGCGGCGCCGCTCCGGCCCGCTCCAGCGCCGCCGCGACGACGGCGTCGCCCGTGGGCATGACGTCGGGGTCGCCGAGGGCGCGCATCCGGAGGTAACCGGCCACCCACGGACTGACACCGCGCAGGGTGAGCAGGGCCTGTTCGGCGTCGTCCCGGTCGGCGCCGGGACCGAGGCAGAGGGTGCCGTCGGCGAGCGCGGTGGCCAGTGCGCGGAGCGTCTCTCGCCGCGCCTCGGGCAGGCCGAGTTCCCGCAGCGACGCTTCGGCCAGGTCCCCGGCCTCGGGGAACAGATGCGTCAGGCCTCCACTGGGAGTGGCCAGCGGTTCGCCGTAGGCGCTGATCAGGGTGTCCCCCAGGCGGCGCGCCGCCGCCTGCGAGGTCTGCTGTCCCAGCACCGCGCGGATGGCCAGCTCGTGGGGCTCCGCCGAGCCGGGGGCGCGCAGACCCGGCCGCCGTGTCACCAGCGGGCCGAGTACGGCGGAGCCGCCCAGCCGTTCCGCTACGGCGTAGGGGTCCGCGTCGAGGTCGAACAGGCGCCGCATCCGCTGGCTGGCCGTGGTGAGGTCGCGCAGCTCGCACAGCTGGAGGCGGCACTCCAGCCAGCCGTGACCGCCGCTCTCCTCGCGGACCTCGGCGATGCCGCCGCCGTTGGGCAGCCGGAGCGTGCGCCGGTAGAGGCGTGCGCCGCACTCCCCCGTCATCTCCTCGACCCCCGTGAGGCAGCGCCGCTGGAGGTAGTCGAAGATCTCCCGTCCGGCGAAGGCGCCACGGTAGGCCAGGCGCAGGGGGATGCCGCGCGGCCCGGTGCCGGACGGCTCGGTGGGCGCGGTGGCCACCGCTGAGCGCGTGCCGGGGGCGTCGTCGCGTGCCACGGGCCCGTACCGTGAGGCGCGCCCGGGGCGGGCCAGCCGCAGTTCCGTCGGCGTGCTGGCGTAGATCTCCCTGATGGTGTCGTTGAACTGCCGCACGCTGGCGAACCCGGCGGCGAAGGCGATCTCCGCCGCCCGCATCGGGGTGGTCTGCAACAGCACCCGTGCGGTGTGCGCCCGCTGTGCGCGGGCCAGTGCGACGGGCCCCGCGCCCAGTTCGGCGGTGAGCTGCCGCTGTACCTGCCGGGCGCTGTACCCCAGCCGTCCGGCGAGACCGGCCACGCCCTCGCGGTCGACCACGCCGTCCCCGATCAGGCGCATCGCCCGGCCGACGACGTCGGCGCGCGCGTTCCACTCGGCCGACCCCGGCACGGCGTCCGGGCGGCAGCGGCGGCAGGCCCGGTAGCCCGAGCCCTGGGCGGCGGCAGCGGTCGGGTAGAACCGCACGTTCTGCCGCTTGGGCGTGATCGCGGGGCAGCTGGGGCGGCAGTAGATGCCGGTCGTGGTGACGGCGAAGAAGAACTCACCGTCGAACCGCGCGTCCCTGCTGCACACCGCCTCGTATCTGCTCTCCTCGTTCATCACGCTCTCCACTATGCGCCGGTCACGCCCGGGGTGCTGGCGGAAATCGGACGCGGCGTTCAGCGCCCCGGCGCTCGCGGGGCACGGCATCCGCCGGGGGCGCACCCCGTACGCCGCCCTGTGGCCCGCGGCCGCCTGTCACCCCCTACGGTGGATGGCGGACCAGCAGCCTCAGCAGGCTCCTGACCTGCATGCCTTCCTTCCGCTCCAGATCGTTCAGGGGGACCGTGCACCGCAAGGTCGGCCGGTGCGCCGACGGCGGTGAACGCGTCGATGAGCCGGTGGGCGGTCGCCTCGACGCCGGGGGCGCAGTCTCTCCACGCGCCGCGTGGTGAAGACACCGGTCATCAGCCGCCGCATCCGGGCGTGCTGGGGCGCGTCCATGCCCAGGGTGCTGGTGGGGATGGGCACCCGCCAGGGCGCTAGATCACGTGCGCCCGGTAGCGGTCCAGGGTCTCGGCCAGGACCTCGGAGCCGTCCCGCGCCCACAACGCGGGGTTGAAGATCTCCACTTCGATCGGCCCCCGATAGCCCGCGGCGTCGGTCACCTCTCGGAAGTGCCGCAACGCGATACTCCCTTCCCCGAGTTGGCCCCGCCCCAGCAGCACCCCCTCGGGCAGGGGCGTCACCCAGTCGGCGAGCTGGAACGCCGCGATGCGCCCGGCGCGGCCCGCCCGCGCGATCTGCGCGTCCACCGTGTCGTCCCACCACAGGTGGTACGTGTCGACGACGACTCCGACCTGCCGGGCCGGGAAGCGTTCCGCCAGGTCGAGCGCCTGGGCGAGGGTGGACACGACACAGCGGTCGGCGGCGTACATGGGGTGCAGCGGCTCGATGGCCAGTCGTACGCCTCGCTCGTCGGCGTACGGGGCCAGCTCGCCGATCGCGTCGGCGATCCGTTCACGGGCGGCGGGCAGATCACGGCTGCCGGGCGGCAGGCCGCCGGAGACCAGGACGAGGGTGCCGGTGCCGAGGGTGGCCGCCTCATCGATCGCCTCCCGGTTGTCGGCCAGGGCTCGCGCCCGTTCCGGCGGAGCCGACGCGGTGAAGAAGCCGCCCCTGCACAAGCTGGTGACGGTCAGCCCGGCGTCCCGGACCAGCTTGGCGGTGCGCTCGACGCCGTACTCGCGCACCGGAGCCCGCCACAGCCCCACGCCCGGCACGCCCGCCGCGACGCAGCCGGCGACCAGCTCGGGCAACGACCACTGCCTGACGGTCTCCTGGTTGAGACTGAACCTGCGCAGATCCTTCGTCACGGACCGACTCCTGTCACTGACCGACTCCCGCCTCTGGCCGACTCCCGTCACTGGTCCACCCCATGGACAGCGAGCAACTGCCGCATGCGGGCCTCGGCGAGCAGCGGTTCGGGGAACAGGCCGAGTCCGTCCGCGAGTTCGTACGCGCGCGCCAGATGCGGCAGCGAGCGCGCCGACTGCAGCCCGCCGACCATCGCGAAGTGCCGCTGATGTCCGGCGAGCCAGGCCAGGAGCACCACGCCGGTCTTGTAATAGCGGGTCGGCGCCTGGAAGAGATGGCGGGAGAGCTCAACGGTCGGGCCCAGCAAAGAGAGAAAGCGCTTCCCTTGCTCTTGCTGTCCTTGACGTTCCTGCTGTCCTGGCTGTCCTTGACGTTCCTGCTGCTCTTGCTGCTCTTGCTGTTCGCCGCGCCCGGCGCCGAGGGTCCGTACCGCTGCGGCGGCCAGCGGCGCGAGCGGGTCGAAGATGCCGAGCAGGGCGTGGCTGTGCCCGGCTTCGTCCCCGGCGATCAGCTCGGGGTAGTGGAAGTCGTCGCCGGTGTAACAGCGCACACCGTCCGGCAGCCGACGCCGTAGCGCGACCTCCCGCCCCGCGTCGAGCAACGACACCTTGATGCCGTCCACCCGGTCCGGGTGTGCCGCGATGACCTCAAGGAACGTCTCCGTCGCCAGGTCGAGGTCATGGCTCCCCCAGTAGCCGTCCAGCGCGGGGTCGAACATGGGGCCGAGCCAGTGCAGGATGACCGGCTCGGCCACCTGACCCAGCAGCCGGTCGTACACCCGGAGGTAGTCCTCCGGACCGCGCGCGACCTGGGCCAGCGCCCGTGAGGCCATCACGATGGCCCGTGCGCCCGCCGCCTCCACATGCGCCAGCTGCTCCTCGTACGCCGCGAGGACATCAGCCACCGAACGCGCCGGTCCCGTGAGCTGGTCGGTGCCCACCCCGCAGGCGATACGGCCACCCACGGACGCCGCCTCGGCGGCAGAGCGGCTGATGAGCTCCGCCGCGCCCGGCCAGTCCAGGCCCATACCGCGCTGAGCGGTGTCCATGGCCTCGGCGACACCGAGACCATGCGCCCACAGGTGGCGCCGAAAGGCCAGGGTGGCGTCCCAGTCGAGGGCCGCCGGCCCCTCCGGCGTGGTGTCGGCGAAGGGATCGGACACGACATGCGCGGCGGCGAAGACGATACGGGCGGGCACCGCCGCGGCCGCGGCGACCGACACCTCGCCTGGCACGGCGGCGGGCGCCACACCACCGTCCCCTTCGGTCGGGGAACCGGTCCGCAGGACGGACGGCGCGGGCTCACAGCGCGGTGCGTAGGAGCGCAGGACACCACCAGGACCAGGAAGACGGATCACCGCACACCTCGCGCTCGGACGGACGACTCGGGGCTGGGGAAGGCACCGTGCGACGCTACGTCCGCCAGGCACCGGATCGCGCGCGTACGGTGCGTGGGCGCGGGCAGGCTCGGGCTCGGCCGCCCCCTGGCTGGGCGGCAGACGGAGATCCGGACGGCGGCGGTCACAGCGTCAGCTCCGGGACTGCCAGCCTGCGGCCCTGCGCCGACGACCGCAGGCCGAGCTCGGCGAGCTGCACCCCCCGCGCGCCCGCGAGCAGATCCCACTGCCAGGGTTCGTCCAGGGCGACATGACGGAGGAACAGCTCCCACTGAGCCTTGAAGCCGTTGTCGAACTCCACGTTGTCCGGAACCTCCTGCCACTGCTCGCGGAACGGCTCCGTGACGGGAAGGTCGGGGTTCCAGACCGGCTTCGGCGTCGCCGACCGGTGCTGCGCCCGGCATCCGCGCAGCCCCGCGACCGCCGAGCCCTCGGTGCCGTCCACCTGGAACTCCACCAACTCGGACCGGTCGACGCGCACCGCCCATGAGGAGTTGATCTGCGCGATCACCCCGCCCTCCAGCTGGAAGACACCGTAGGCCGCGTCGTCAGCGGTGGCCTCATACGGCTTGCCGTACTCGTCCCAGCGGCGCGGAATGTGCGTGGCCACCTGCGCCTGCACCGTCCGTACGGCACCGAACAGCTCACGCAGCACGTACTCCCAGTGCGGGAACATGTCCACGACGATGCCGCCACCGTCCTCGGCTCGATAGTTCCACGAAGGGCGCTGCGCCGACTGCCAGTCCCCCTCGAAGACCCAGTAGCCGAACTCGCCGCGCACGGACAGGATCTGACCGAAGAACCCGCCTTCGATCAGCCGTCGCAGCTTGCGCAGTCCCGGCAGGAACAGCTTGTCCTGCACGACACCGTGCTTGACCCCGGCGTCGGTGGCGAGGCGTGCCAGCTCCAGGGCACCGGCCAGTCCGGTCGCGGTCGGCTTCTCGCAGTAGATGTGCTTCCCGGCGGTGATGGCCTGACGCACCGCCTCCTCGCGGGCGGAGGTGACCTGCGCGTCGAAGTAGATGTCGACGGCCGGATCGGCGAGCACGCTGTCCAGGCTGGTGGACCACTCGGTCAGGCCGTGCCGCTCGGCGATGTCCCGCAGCGCGTGCTCCCGCCGCCCGATGAGCACTGGCTCCGGCCACAGGACCGACCCGTCTCCCAGGGCGACGCCGCCCTGCTCCCGGATCGCGAGGAGGGACCGCACGAGGTGCTGGCGGTAGCCCATGCGCCCGGATACGCCGTTCATCGCGATCCTGACCGTGCGCCGGTCGCCGCCCGGCCGTGGCCCTTGTGTCGACATGTGTCCCTCCCGTACGCGGCGCGCGTCTGGCGGCCACGCTTGACGATGAACCGGATGGTGAACCGAGTGCCGACCAGTAGCCGACGGAACGCGACGAAGGCCGCGAACCGGTCTCGGACGGAGACAGTAAGCGCTTTCTTTGGCAGATTAACCCACGCCTCACGCTCTTGGGGAGAGCCGCAGCACGCCCCCGCTCCGCGCCACGTTTTGCCGTCGCGGACGGGGCTGCCGGATCGCGGGATCGCGGGATTACGGCGCGACGGGGCTGCGGGATTACGGCGCGAGGGGACTACGGGACAGGGGCCATCCGGCGCTCAGGCCTTGGGAGTCGGCTGACGGCCCCGCGTTCGAGCCCAGGGCTGACCCTCCGCGCGCTCCCAGCCCCCGGGCACGCGAGGAGCCCGGGACCCGGTTGAGCGAGGTGGCCGTCAGTCGGAGGCCGCTGCGCGGCGGGCTCGCGCGCCACGTATCTCCAGGCTGTCGAGCAACTGCTTCGTCGCTCCCGCGACGGCCTCGACCGCCTCGTCGAACGCCTCGCGGTTGTGCGCGGCGGGGGCGCGGAAACCCGAGACCTTGCGGACATACTGTAGGGCTGCGGCCCTGATGTCCTCGTCGGCAACCTCAGGCATCACCGGGGGACGGAGAGTCTTGATGCTTCGGCACATAACCACAGACTAGGCGGCGGGTACGACAACGGCCCGGCTTGACCGGCGCCAGCCCCGGCCCCCCACCCGCACCAGACTTCCCGGACGCCGCCCACCAGGACTTTCACCCCTCGCCAGCGTCTGGCGGCCGGGCTCCCTGCCACCCCTTGCCCCTTGATGACGTGGCCCCGCACCCCCGCGCCTACCCCCCACGCCCACGACCTGCCACGCCCCCGCCACCGCTGCCCCAACACGGCTCAGGCGCCCCTCACCGAGTCCGGGAGTCCAGGAAGTCGCCGACGGCGCGCGCGAACCCGGCCGGATCATCGGCATGGACCCAGTGACCGCAGCCCGCGAACTGCCGCAGCCTCGTCCGAGGTCGCCGTTCCGCCATCTCCTCGGCCATCGGCGTCGGGAGGACGAAGCTCTCCGTACCGTGCAGGAGCAGTGCGGGACAGGAGGAGCCGAGCCAGTCCTGCCACCAGTCGCCCACCGCCGCCTCCTGCGAGTCCATCATCGCGCGCAGATCGAAGAGGAACCCCCAGCCGTCCGGATACTCGACCGCGCTCTCCAAGAAGTAGGCGGCGTCCGGGATGCCCCACTCCTCCACCGCACGCCGCAGCCCGGCGAGGGTGTCGGCGCGCCGAGGCCATCGGCTGACGTCGAGGACCGGGTGCGGGATCTCCGGCTTCTTGTTGGAGGCTCCGCCCTCTTCGACGATCAGGGCACTGACCAGCTCCGGATGACCGGCGGCGAGCTGAAAGGCGGTGAGGCCGCCCATCGAGTGCCCGATCACCGGCACGGGCCCCGGACCGAGTTGCCGCAGGAAGGCCGCGGCGTCGGCGATGTACGCGCCACGACTGAAGTCACCCCCGTCGGCCTCGGTATCAGCACTGCGCCCATGCCCTCGCTGTTCGAGGGCGATGACCCGGTACCGGGGCGCGAGAGCCGCCGCCAGGGCCAGAAACATCCGGGCCCTTCCGAAGTGGCCATGGAGTGCGAGCACCGGCTGACCCGGCCCGCCCGCGTCGACGTAGCTGAGGCGGCGGCCACGGATCAGCACGGACGATGCGACGAGCACGACCGGGCTCCTTTCCTCACGCTCGTCCTCACGCTCGATGTCCGCGACCGCGACGGCGACGGCACCAGCACCAGCACCAGCACCATTAAGGTAACGATCGTTTCCTTTACCTGCAAGCGACCGTCTCCGAGCGGCTGCCTTCCCGCACCACCGACCCGCTGCGCGTTCTTACGCTCCACCCCCCTCAGTACGCGCGATACGGCGCATAGGGTGGCTGCGATGCTCCGCCCTTGGCAGGCGGCCGTGCGGCACCGAGGAGGTCACGGCGCAACGGGGCGGAGCGCCCGTCCGCCGACCTCACCGAGGAGTGCCGCTCATGGCCAGGCCCCGCGACCCACAGCGCCGCACCGAGCTGCTGGACGCGATCATCACGTACCTCGCCGAGCACGGTCTCGCCCAGCTGTCGATGCGCCCCCTCGCCGAGGCCCTCGGCCACAGCACACGGGTGCTCACCCATCACTTCAAGGACAAGAACGAGCTGATCGACGCCGTCCTCGTGCGCCTGGACGAGCACCAGCGCGACCGGCTCAGCGCCCTGCCCGGGTGGGCCGAGGGCCGCAGTCTGGGTGCCGTCATCCGCGCCTCCTGGGACTGGCACTTGACGGAGGAACACCTTCCGGTGATTCGCCTGCTCCATGAGATCGAGGGCCTGGCGGCGGGCGGGCGGCTGCCCGGAACCCATGTGCCCGCGATGCTCGCCGAGCGCGCCCGCTTCGTCGCTGAGGCCCTGCGGGTCCACGGTGTTCCCGCCGATGTCGCCGAGCGCAGGGCCACCCTTCTCAACGCGGCGTACGCGGGCCTGCAGATCGACTACCTGATGGCCGGAGACCATGGGCGCGTGCAGGCCGCCCTTGACGACCTCGTGGCGCTGGCCGACCACTGGACCGGCAGCTGACGCGGCCGGTCAGGGCACCAAGTGCCCCCAACCGGGTCTGAGAAGCGTGGCGCGGTGGCAGGGCGGGCCGAGCGCGCCCAGCGCGGAGAAACCGCGCACAGGCGCGGGCCAGGCGTGATGGAGGACGCCGGTCGCACGACAGATCCGGCAACCGCCGCCTTCACGTCGCCCACGCCCCCACCCCCGGGGCCCGGACGTGCCGATGTACTCGCCAACGCCCTTCTCCGGAGGGGGATTTAGGGGTCACCCCGACCGCGCTCCAGGGGTCAAGGGCTCCCCCCTCTTTCCCATATCCGCGTTCTCCGCCCGCGCTGTTCCTGGTCGTCAGCCTGCGAACAGCAGCGTGAGCGCCCCGTACGCGTCCCGCCCAGCGCGGCGGAACCGGCGGAAGAGGCCGGTCGGCCCCGAGTCCGGACGGCGCGGCCCGGCCTTTCCGCCTGACGCGCCGCCAGTTTCCCCGCCGACTGCCGTGGAGCTTTTCCGGGTTGATTCGAAAACCCCCAGTCTTTTGTGTCCGGGCATGAAAGCTTTCCAGCCACCACCCCTTAAACCCCTATCCTCACAACGCTGGTTGACATCTCTTCGATGCGATAGCGACGATGTCGGCAGGCCCGTCCCATGACCTGATGAAGATTGAGCCGCAGTTGACGAGGGGCAGGGCAAGCACTGCTGACGGGGGCTCCAGCATGCTGTCACGCCGCATTGACCGGCGTATGGAATCTCGCCCGTCGGTGCGGACAGCCGACGTGATAGCCAGCGAATAATTCCCGCACAGCTTCCGTGTGCCATTTGCCTCTCTCATGGAGTTCTCATGACCACTGTCGATCAGTTCCCTGCTGCCGATTCCTCTGCCGACGATTCCTCCATCCAGCGGAACTACGCTGCGGCGAAAGCGCCCACCGCAGAAGAACGGGAACTCCTGCTCACCGGGTGGCAGGTGAGCCAGGAGATCGCCGAGGGCACGTTGCCGGAGTTGTTCCAAGAGCGGGTGTTCAGGCATCCGCACGCGCCAGCGGTCTCCGACGCGCACCACACCTGGTCGTATGACGCGCTGAACGAGCGGGCGAACCAGATCGCGCACTGGCTCATCGGGCAGGGCCTCGGCCCGGAGCAGCTGGTCGGCGTGGCCATGCCGCGCTCAGCGCGGCAGGTCGCGATCATCCTCGGCATCCTCAAGTCCGGAGCCGCCTATCTGCCGATCGACCCGGCCTACCCCGCCGAGCGCATCGGTTACCTCATCGCCGACGCGAAACCCACCCTCGTCCTCACCACCACGGATGCGAGCGGCGGCCTGCCGCCGGACCAGGCAGTGCACCCCATCGCCACCGACGCGGCGGAGACCGCGGCGGCGTGGGACGCGTGCGCGCGCACCGACCCCACCGACTCCGACCGGCGCGGGGGCGTGCCACTCACCCCTCGGCACCTCGCCTACGTGATCCACACGTCCGGTTCCACCGGCCGCCCCAAGGGCGTCTCCGTGACCCACGCGGGGCTGGCCGGGCTGGGGGCGGCGCTCACCGAGCGCGCCAGGACCGACACCGGAAGCCGCATCCTCCAGCTGTCCTCGATCAGCTTCGACGCCTCGGTCCTCGAATACATGATGGCCTTCGACGTGGGCGCCACCCTCGTCATCCCCGCGCAACAGCGTCTGGCCGGAGGTGAGCTCACCCAGACCATCGCCGAGCAGCGCATCACCCACGCCTTCATCCCGCCCTCTGTCCTCGCCACCCTTCCCGATGGCTCGCCGGAGACCCTCACCGGGCTGCGCACGGTCATCGTCGGTGCCGAGGCATGCCCGCCGGAGCTGGTCACGCCGTGGTCCGCCGGCCGGCGCATGATCAACCTCTACGGGCCGACCGAGACCACCGTCGCCGCCACCATCAGCCGCCCCCTGAGCGACGGCTGCGCGCCCATCGGCCGCCCCCTGCCCAACACCCGCCTCTACGTCCTGGACGACCGTTTGCAGCTCGTCGCTCCCGACGCCACGGGTGAGCTGTACATCTGCGGCCCTGGCATGACCCGCGGCTACCTCCACCGCCCCGCACAGACCGCCGGCCGCTTCGTCGCCAACCCGTACGGGCCGCCCGGCTCACGCATGTACCGCACCGGCGACCTCGTCCGCTGGAACCACGACGGACAACTCGACTACCTCGGCCGCACCGACGACCAAGTCAAAATTCGCGGCTTCCGCATCGAACTCGGCGAAATCCAAGCCGCGCTCACCGCACTTCCCGACGTCGCCCATGCCATTGTCACCACCTACCAGGGAACAGCGGGCGATGCGCGGCTTATCGCCTATGCGGTGCCGTCCATCAACGGTGACTTCTCCGCGTCCGACGCGCGTGAAGCCCTGCGGCGGCAACTTCCCGACTATATGGTCCCGTCGAACATCATCTCCATCGATGACATTCCGCTCACGCACAACGGAAAAATCGACTACCGGGCACTCCCCGCACCCGACCATTCTCCCAACGGTACGGGCCGCGCGCCGCGTACCAGGCAGGAGGGAATTCTCTGCGGGCTCTTCGCGGAAATCCTGGGATTACCGCATGTCTCCCTTGATGACAATTTCTTCGACCTCGGCGGCCATTCGCTGCTGGGCACGAAACTCATCAGCCGCGTGCGTACCACCCTGGGCGCCGACGTCCCTCTTCGCCTTCTCTTCGAAGCACCCACCGTCGCCACTCTCCTCCCCCAACTCACCGACCGACTCACCGACCGACTCACCGACCAGAACACCCGGGCCGCCCTCGTCCCCGCCCCCCGGCCCTCGGTGCTCCCCCTTTCGTACGCGCAGCAGCGCCTGTGGTTCCTGCACAAACTCGAGGGCCCTTCGGCCACGTACAACATGCCGTTCGCCCTGCGGCTCACCGGCGAACTCGACCGCCAAGCCCTCGAAGACGCGCTGAACGACGTCATCGCCCGCCATGAAACGCTCCGCACCACATTCCCCGAGCACGCCGAGGGCCCGTACCAGCACATCCTCGACGCGGCGCAGGCCCGCCTTCGCGTACCGGCGACGGAGGCCGGCGCGGACGAGCTGGCCGACGCGATTGACGAGGTGGCGCGCTACGCGTTCGACATCGCCACGGAAATGCCGGTCAGGGCATGGCTGTTCACCACTGGCCCGTCGGACGCGGTGCTGGTTCTCGTGCTGCATCACATCGCCGCCGACGGCTGGTCCGTCGGACCGCTCGCCAGGGACATCGTCGCCGCGTACACCGCCCGTAGGACACGCACCGACCCGCCATGGTCCCCGCTCCCCGTGCAGTACGCGGACTACACCCTGTGGCAGCGCGGGCTTCTCGGCGATGAGGACGACCCGCGGAGCCTGTTCGCCGAGCAGTTCGCGTACTGGGCCGACCAGCTCGCCGATCTGCCCGAGCAGGTCACCGTCCCCACCGACCGGCCACGGCCCGCGGTCATCTCGTACGCCGGTGCCACCCTCGACTTCTCGCTGGACGCCGACCTGCACCGGGGCATCACCGAGCTGGCCCGATCCACCGGCACCACCGTCTTCATGGTGCTGCAAGCGGCGATGGCGACGCTGCTCACCCGGCTCGGCGCGGGGACCGACATCCCCGTCGGCAGCGGTGTCGCGGGGCGGACCGAGGAAGACCTGGAAGAGCTGGTCGGGTTCTTCGTCAACATGCTGGTGCTGCGCACCGACACCTCGGGCGACCCGACGTTCGCCGACGTGCTCTCCCAGGTGCGCGAGACCAGCCTCGCCGCCTACACCCACCAGGACATCCCGTTCGACCATCTGGTGGAACGGCTCAACCCCGAGCGTTCACCCGCGTACCACCCGCTGTTCCAGATCGCGCTGGTCCTGCAGAACAACGAGGAGGCGCGCTTCGACCTGCCGGGACTGCGGGCACGCTCGGAGATGGTGCCGACGGCGACCTCGCGATTCGACCTCTTCCTCAGCGTCAGTGAGACGTTCGGCAACGGCCGCTCCCCCGATGGGGTGGAGGTCCGGGCGGAGTACGCCACCAGCCTCTACGACGGGGACACCATCGCCACGCTCGCCTCCCGCTGGGAGCGGCTGCTGCGCGCGGTGGTAGCCGATCCCGGCCAGCGCATCGGCGCGGTGGAGCTGATCACCACCGAGGAGCGACGGCAGGTCCTCACCGACTGGACGCCCACCGACCCCACTGTCGCCGAAGCCACGCTCCCCACCCTCTTCGAGGCCAGGGCCGCCCAGCACCCCCACGCCCCGGCCGTCAGCGACGGCGACGGCGACGGACCGTGGTCCTACGCGGAGTTGAACGGGCGGGCCAACCGGATCGCGCACTGGCTCATCAGCCGGGGCGTCGCCCCTGAGCAACTGGTGGGCGTGGCGATGCCGCGCTCCGCCGAACAGGTCGCTGTGATCCTGGGCGTGCTGAAATCGGGTGCCGCGTATCTGCCCATCGACCCCGCGTACCCGGCCGAGCGCATCGCCTACCTCATCGCCGACGCCGCACCCGCGCTCGTACTCGCCACATCGGACACGGCGGGCGAGCTGCCAGCCGACCTGGGTACCGAGCTGGGTACCGGGCTTGTCGTCAGCGACGCGCCGGAGACCGCTGCCGCCTGGGGGCGGTGCGCCGAGAGCAACCCGGCCGACGCCGACCGCCATGGCACCGCCGTCACGCCGCAGCACCTGGCATACGTGATCTACACATCCGGCTCCACGGGCCACCCCAAGGGCGTCTCGGTCACCCACTCCGGCCTCGCGGGGCTCGGTGAATCACTGGTCCGGCGCTCCGCGGCCGATGCCGACAGCCGCATCCTGCAACTGTCGTCCATCAGCTTCGACGCCTCGGTGCTCGAATACATGCTGACCACCACCGCGGGCGCCACCCTCGTCATCCCCCGGCAGCAACGGCTCGCCGGGGAGGAGCTGGCCGCCGTCCTGGCCGAACAGCGGATCACCCACGCCTTCATCCCGCCATCGGTCCTGGCCACCCTGCCCGCCGACGCCCCGCGCATCCTCACCGGATTCCGCAGCCTGATCGTCGGAGCCGAAGCCTGCCCACCCGAACTGGTCGCCCCGTGGGCCGCCGACCGGCGCATGGTCAACCTCTACGGGCCGACCGAGACCACCGTCGCCGCCACTATCAGCCGCCAACTGACCGACGGCCGGGCGCCCATCGGCTACCCGCTGCTCAACACCCAACTCTACGTCCTCAACCCGCGGCTCCACCTGCTCCCCGCGGGCACCGCGGGCGAGCTGTACATCTGCGGCCCTGGCATGACCCGCGGCTACCTGCGCCGCCCAGGGCTGACCTCGGGCCGCTTCGTCGCCGTACGGGCCGCCCGGCTCACGCATGTACCGCACCGGCGACCTCGTCCGCTGGAACCACGACGGACAACTCGACTACCTCGGCCGCACCGACGACCAAGTCAAAATCCGCGGCTTCCGCGTCGAACCCGGCGAGATCCAGGCCGCGCTGCTCGCGCTGCCGGAGGTCGCCCAGGCCGTCGTCACCACCCACCACGACGAACGGGGTGACACCCGGCTGGTCGCCTACGTCGTGCCCGCCCGTGCCGACGGCTTCTCCGCCGCCCAGGTAAGCGAGGCGCTGCGCCGGCGGCTACCGGGCTACATGGTCCCGGCCTGCGTCACCGCCATCGACGGCATCCCGCTGACCCACAACGGGAAAACCGACTACAAGGCGCTGCCCGCACCCGACTTCTCGGCGGACGCCGCGACGGGCCGTGCGCCGCGCACCCCACAAGAGGAAATCCTCTGCGCGCTCTTCGCCGAGACGCTGGGCGTGCCCAGGGTCGCCATCGGCGACAACTTCTTCCACCTCGGCGGCCACTCCCTCCTCGCCACCAAGCTCATCAGCCGCATCCGCACCACCCTCGGCGTCGAAGCGCCCCTGCGGCTGCTCTTCGAGTTCCCCAGCGTCGCCACCCTCAGCCCCCAACTCACCCACACCCGCCCCCACACCCGCGTCCCTCTCGCACCCGCCGCCCGGCCCAGCCGTCTGCCCCTCTCCTCAGCGCAGCAGCGCCTGTGGTTCCTGCACAAGCTCGAAGGCCCCTCCAGCACCTACAACATGCCGTTCGCCCTCCGGCTGACCGGCGAACTCGACCAAACAGCACTCACAGCGGCCCTGAGCGACGTCATCACCCGGCACGAGACGCTGCGCACCACATTCCCCGAGACCACCGACGGCCCGTACCAGCACATTCTCGACCCGGCGCAGGCGCGCACGAAGTTCGCCGTGCGGCACGTCAGCGAGACGGAGCTGCCCGAGGCGATCGATGAGGCGGCACGCTACACCTTCGACCTCGCGAGCGAACTCCCGCTGCGCGCGCGGCTTCTCGTCACCGGACCGACCGACGCCGTACTGACGCTGGTGCTCCACCACATCGCCGCCGACGGCTGGTCGCTCGGCCCGCTCGCCAAGGACCTCATCACCGCGTACGCCGCTCGCCGCACCGGCACGGAACCGCAGTGGCCGCCGCTCGCGGTGCAGTACGCGGACTACACCCTGTGGCAGCGCGAACTCCTCGGAGACGAGAACGACCCGCGGAGCCTGCTCGCCCAGCAGCACGCGTACTGGGCCAAGCAGCTCGCCGGTCTCGCCGAACACGTCACAGCGCCCACCGACAGGCCGCGCCCGGCGGTCATCTCACACGCCGGTGATGTCGCCTGGTTCACCCTGGACGCGGAGCTGCACAAGAGCGCCACCGAACTCGCCCGCGCCTCCGGCGCCACGGTCCACATGGTCCTCCAGGCCGCCATGGCCACCCTCCTCACCCGGCTCGGCGCCGGAACGGACATTCCGGTAGGCGCCGGCGTCGCGGGCCGCATGGACGACAGTCTCAATGAGCTGGTCGGCTTCTTCGTCAACACCCTCGTCCTGCGCACCGACACCTCCGGCGACCCGACGTTCGCCGAACTGCTGGCGCGGGTGCGCGAGACCAGCCTGGCCGCGTACACCCACCAGGACATCCCCTTCGACACCCTGGTGGAGAAGCTCAACCCCGAGCGGTCCGCCGCGCACCGCCCGATGTTCCAGATCGCGCTGGTGCTGCAGAACACGGAGGACTGGCGGTTCGACCTCCCCGGACTCCAGGTACGTACCGAAGTCGTCGACCTCAAGGCGTCCCGCTTCGACCTCTTCCTCAGCCTGCGCGAGAACAAGGACGCCACCGACGCGCCCGCCGGCCTGACGATCCGGGCCGAGTACGCGACGGCCCTGTACGACCGGGAAACGGTCCAGGCGTTCATCGGCCGCTGGACACGCCTCATGCACGCCCTCGTCACCGACCCGTCGCAGCGCATCGGCAACCCCGACCTCCTCACCCCGACCGAACGGAACCAACTCCTCACCGACTACGGGCGCGACGACCAGGTACTGGCAGAAGTAACACTGCCCGAGCTGTTCCGGGCCCAGGCCGAGGCAACCCCATCGGCACCGGCCGTCCAATGCGGCGATACCTCCTGGACCTACGCCGAGCTCAACACCCGGGCCAACCGCATCGCCCACTGGCTCATCAGCCACGGCGCAGGACCCGAGCAACTGGTCGGCGTCGCCATGTCCAGCTCACCCCACTACGTCGCGGTCATCCTGGGCATCCTCAAAGCGGGCGCCACCTACCTCCCCATCGACCCCACATACCCCAGCGAGCGCATCAGCTACCTCGCCACCGACGCCCAACCCGCCTTCATCCTCACCACCACCGACACCACCACCCAACTGCCCGGCGAACTCACAACCCCGCTCGTCCTCATCGACGAGGAGGAGACGGCAGCCGCATGGCAGAACCAGTCCGACAACGACCCGGTGACGGCGCTCACCCCCGCCAACACCGCATACGTCATCTACACCTCCGGCTCCACCGGCCACCCCAAAGGCGTCGCCGTCACCCACTCCGGCATGGCAGGCCTCCACACCACCCACACCCAACGCCTCACCCCCGGCACCGGCGCCCGAGTGCTCCAGTTCGCCTCACCCAGCTTCGACGCCGCCGTATGGGAACTCGTCATGGCCCTCACCACCGGCGCCACCCTCGTCATCCCCAACCAAGACCGCCCGGCCGGAGACGAACTCGCCCAGATCCTCAGCGAACAACACATCACCCACGCCACCCTGCCCCCCTCCGTCCTGGCCACCCTCCCCCCACACACCGCCGAAACACTCACCGAACTGCGCAGCCTGACCCTGGCGGGCGAAGCCCTACCACCCCACCTCGCCAAACACTGGGCACCCGGCCGCACCCTCCTCAACGCCTACGGCCCCACCGAAACCACCGTTTGCGCCACCACCAGCACACCCCTGACCGACAACCACACGCCAATCGGCACCCCCATCCCCACCACCCACGCCTACGTCCTCGACACCACCCTGCAACTCGTCCCCATCGGAACACCCGGCGAGCTCTACGCAGCGGGGCCCAGCCTCGCCCGCGGCTACCTCCACCGCCCCGCACAGACCGCAGGCCGCTTCGTCGCCAACCCGTATGGGCCACCCGGCTCACGCATATACCGCACCGGCGACCTCGTCCGCTGGAACCACAACGGACACCTCGAATACCTCGGCCGCACCGACAACCAGGTCAAAATCCGCGGCTTCCGCATCGAACCCGCCGAAATCCAGGCCGCACTCATCGCTCATCCCGGAGTAGCACAAGCCGTCGTCACCATCCACCAGCCCGACGACAGCGACATCCACGACACCTTAGGCACCCGAGACGTCCAAGGCGCCCAACTCGCCGCGTACATCGTCCCCGTCACCCATGAGTTCGCAGCCAATGGCGACCAGGAAGACGACCACGTCGAGGAATGGCGGAACATCTACAACGCCGTCTATGACGAGATGGCTGCCACCTCCTCATTCGGCAGCGATTTCCACGGCTGGAACAGCTCGTACACCGGGCAGCCCCTCCCCCTCGGCGAGATGGAGGAATGGCGCCGAGCCACCGTCGACCTCATTCAGGAACACCGGCCGCAACACATCCTGGAAATCGGAGCGGGCTCAGGGCTTCTCCTCGCGCCTTTGGGACCCACCGTCGAGTCCTACTGGGCCACCGACCTCTCCCCGGCCTCCGCCAAGTACCTCACCACACAAACTGAGCGCAACAACTGGGCGCATGTCCAGGTCCGCTGCCAGCCCGCCCATGACTTCACCGGCATCCCCACCGACTACTTCGACACCATCATCCTCAACTCCGTCATCCAGTACTTCCCCCACCACCACTACCTCACCAACGTCCTCAACCAAGCCATCCACCACCTCACCCCCGGCGGCCGCCTCATCATCGGCGACATCCGCCACCACGCCACCCACCACACCCTCCACAACGCCATCCACACACCCACCGCCCCCCACACCAACACCCTCCACCACACCACCCAACAAACCCTCCTCAACGAAGAAGAACTCCTCATCCACCCCACCTACTTCACCACCTACACCCAACAAAACCCCCACACCACCGGCATCGACATCCGCCTCAAACACGGCACCACACACAACGAACTCACCCGCCACCGCTACAACACCATCATCCACAAAACACCCCACCAAACCAC
Source organism: Streptomyces sp. A01 (assembly GCF_059026195.1). Lineage (NCBI taxonomy): Bacteria > Bacillati > Actinomycetota > Actinomycetes > Kitasatosporales > Streptomycetaceae > Streptomyces > Streptomyces sp. A01. Next base: position 27,924 of record NZ_JBWLKN010000014.1, read on the forward strand.
CCCCCTCAACCACCTCCCCACCCACCCCTGGAACACCCACAACACCACCCCAACACCACTCCACACCAGACTCACCCACCTCACCCAAACCAACAACGGCCCCTTCCGCATCACCGGAATCCCCAACAAACGACTCACCGCCGAAGTCGCCGCGTGGAAAGCCGCCGGTGACAACGCGCCGATCGAACAGATCCGCCGGGTCCTCACAGCGGATGACGCCACCGCCGTCGATCCGCAAGCGGTGCACGTATGGGCAGCCGAGCACGGTTACCAGGCCCTCACCACGTGGAACGACCACGCCCTCGACGCCTTCGACGCCGTCCTGATCCCCGCGGGCCACGCGGCGACCGCGTACACCGGGACCTACTGCCCGGCCCGCGTCCGTCACAACCCCGGCGCGCTCACCAACACCCCCACCACCACGCGGACCACCGCCGCCCTCATCTCCGCACTCCGCGAACACCTCAAGAAGCAGCTGCCCCCACATCTGCTCCCCGCCACGAGGTGCCCGCGGGCTGGAGCGTGGCGCTCCCGGCGGACAGTCACCAGGCGTGCGTGGACTACGTCGAGGAGCACTGGACGGACATGCGGCCGCGCAGCCTGGCCGACGCGATGGACAGGGCCGCGCGCGGCACCTGACCCGGCGGGCGCCCCGTCACCTGGCGTGCGCCCGCCGCGCAGCCCCCTCGCCCGCGCCGGGCCGTCCGGGACCCTGGCCCCGGACGGCTTCGCCGTCTCCAGCCGGGGCCGAGCTGAGCGGCGCGTGTACGCCACGTACAGCGTCCGCCCGACCCGCGAGAGCGGCATCGGGCACACTGTGCGCCCCGCGCACCGTGTCGCGTGCCAGTGCGGCGAGGACCCGGCGGTCCCGCGCTCCGTCGTGCGGCCAGATCAGCCGGTGGGCGCGGACGCGGACCGTCACCGCGTCGGCGGTCAGAACGCGGCGCAGTGAGCTGCCGAAGTCGTCGTCGCCTACGAAGGCGGTGACCGTGGTGGGGTTCTGGTGCTGGGAGTAGCCGAGGGTCACCGGCCGTACGGGCGCTCCCGCGTCGATCGCCGCCTGGAAGGTGGCCCTGCGGAAGTCGCCGCTCGCCCCCGCGCACCAGGTGACTCCCTGCGGGAAGACCATCACGGAGCGCCCGTCGCGGAGGAGGGTGGCGATCTCGCGCACCGTTGCGGGCAGCGCGCGCATATTGCCCCGGTCGATGAAGCGGGTGCCCACGCGGCGTGTGAGGGGGCCGATGACCGGCCAGTCGGCCACCTCGCGCTTGGCGAGCATGGTCACGGGTTCCACAGCGAGGAGGGCGACGACGTCGAGCCAGGAGATGTGGTTGGCCACGATCAGCGTCCCCGGCGCGGCCGGTCCCGGCGCGCTCAGTGGGCCACCGTCGTAGTCGACCCGTACGCCGACGGCGTCGAGTACGGCGCGCGCGTGGGCGCGGACCGTCGCGGGGTCGGCGAGTGCCTCCCCCGCCGCCACCGCGCTGACGACCTGGCGGGCGAAGGCGAGCGAGCGCCGTGTGGCGCGCCGGGCGGCGACGCGGGCGGTCGCGTGGCCCACGCAGCGCTGGTCACAGGGGGAACCGGGCGCCCAGGCGTTCACTGGGCTTCGCCGAGGAAGTAGCGGCGGTAGCGGTCGTTCATCCGCTCGGTGTCGAGGACGACGAAGAAGTCGGCGTCGTCGAAGTCCCTCTCGTGGTGCGGCGCGCCGCACATCCAGGCGCCGACGCGGAGGTAGCCGCGCAGCAGCGGCGGCAGGTCCGCATAGCTGGGCTGCGCCTCCAGCGTGCTGGTCGGCGTCCACGGGACGCGCGGCTGTACGCGCAGCTCGGGCGGGGCGGCGTGCCGGGTCGCGCCGAGCAGCCAGGCGTTGGTGGCGGCCTGGCCGCCGTCGCCGAGCGGGACGGAGGCGCAGCCGGCGAGGTAACGGTGGCCGGACAGCAGCACGTACCGGGCGAGGCCCGCCCACATGAGGTTGATGACGGCGCCGGAGCGGTGGTCCGGGTGGACGCAGGCACGGCCCGCTTCGACCAGGGATGACCGGATGCCGACCGGGAGTCCGCGCAGGTCGAACTCTCCCTCCGAGAAGAGGCGTTCGCCGCGCCCGGGGGGCAGCAGCCGGTAGGTTCCGACGACCTCTCCGGTGGCCTTGTCGGTGACGATCAGGTGGTCCATGACGGCGTCGAACTCGTCCACGTCGCGGCCCGTCGCGGCGGAGGCGAGCTTGGCGCCCTTCTCCTGGCCGAAGATCTGGTAACGCAGGCGCTGGGCTGCCTCGATCTGTTCCTGGGTGTCGGCTATCGCGGTGACGTACGAGCTGGTGGCCGCCGTTACCGTGGACGTCGAGAGCGTAGGCATTCTTGTTCTCCGTTCAGGGGGGAATCAGCAACGCTGGGGTCCCGGTCGGCAATTGTTCGCTGACCGGCTGTATGCCGTTTGTTCTCGTGACGTGAGAATGCCCCGCTCGCCGGTATACCGCCTACGGCCTTGCGCAGTGCATATCCCTGACAGCCGCCAGTATTACCGTGGCCGCGAAAGTCGCAGTGTCCTTACGGTGATTCGGATACTGCCGGGCGGTGACGAAATCGGAACGCCGTGGGCCGCGCCCCCTCTCGGGGAGGCGCGGCCCACGGCGTGCGTTTGCGGCGGTTCGCCCCACTGGCATCTCCCCGTGTCACGCAGGGTCAGGACCAGGGGAGATCCGGTCACCGGGGAAATGTCAGCCCGGGTGGACAATTGTCATTCATTGGCCGGGGATTCGTCGGGAAATATCTTGGTGACGATCTTTCCGTCTCGTGTGAGATAGCCGTGCAGCATCCCCGGGCTGCTGTGCGGCGCGTCGAACGCCCCCTTGGCGTCGAGGGCGATCACACCGCCGTCGCCGCCGAGTGGGGGCAGTCGCTTGACCAGGACCTCGTACGCGGCTTCCGCCACGCCCATGCCGCCGAACTCCATGAGGTGGGAGATCGTGGCCGTCGCCGCGCCCCGGATGAACACCTCGCCATGGCCGGTGGCGCTGGCCGCGACCGTGCTGTTCTTGGCGTACGTACCAGCTCCGATGATCGGCGAATCGCCGACCCGGCCGGTCATCTTGTTGGTCATCCCGCCCGTGGACGTGGCCGCGGCCAAGTCGCGGTCACGGTCGACCGCGACGGCTCCCACCGTGCCCTTGGTCTGGTCGTCGTCGGCTTCCGGCTGTCCGCCGGTGGCCACGCCCTTCCCCTTCTTCTCCCCGTGCTGCTTCCGTTTCGCGTCCATGAGCTGGTCCCAGCGCTTCTGCGTCCAGTAGTAGTCCTGGGTCACGGTCGGCAGGCCGTTGCGGGCGGCGAAGTCGTCGGCTCCCTCACCCGCCAGCATCACGTGCCTGGTCTTCTCCATGACCAGGCGGGCCGCCCTGATCGGGTTGCGCACGCTGCGCACTCCGGCCACGGCGCCGGCGGCGAGGTCGGAGCCGCGCATGATCGACGCGTCCAGTTCGTGCCCGGCGTCCTCGGTGAAGACCGCGCCGCGGCCCGCGTTGAACAGTTCGTTGTCCTCCAGCGCACGCACGGCGGCCTCGACAGCGGTGACGCTGCCGCCTCCTCGGTCCAGGACACGCTGCCCGGCGCGCAGCGCGCTCGCGAGCCCGTCGCGATAGGCGCGTTCCTGCTCGGGAGTGGTCTTGTCACGGTCGAGTGCCGTGCCCGCGCCGCCGTGCACGGCCAGGACGACACCGCGGGCGTCGGGCCGCGCGGGCCCGCCGGGTTTCGCCGCCCGGTCGTCCGGCCCGTCCGAACCCGCGCTGCTCGGTACCGCGGTGGTGAGCGAGGCCGCCAGCGCTATGACCGCGGCGAACACGGTCCAGAGCCAACTTCGTGAGTGGGATCGCCATCGCATACCTTCTCCTCATCCTGTGCCGGATCGGCGCGTGGTGTGAGGGATGCCGACGCGGGATGGCGGGCACGCGGCCGAGGGAGCGGGCCCGTACGCCCGTGACCGCCTCGCAAGCCGTGCCCACCGTCGCCGTGCCGTTCCTCTGCCCCCTTCCCTTCCCCACCTGTCACTCGTTCAGCACGCGTCCGGCGACCCACTCCTCGCGGCCGGTCCCCGTTTCGCCGTGTCTGTGCGTCTTCCGTCGTCATCCGCGGGCGCGGGCGTGGCGATGGGCGCGGGGCGCGGCCGTGGTCCGGCCGTGGCCGTGTCATGGCGGAGGGAGCGCGCTGCCGGGAGGGGCGCAGGCGGGGTGGGAACCGCCGTTGGCGACGTACGCGGCGGCGCGCGGGGGAACCACCCACGGGCGCCCGGCCGGGAGTCGGCGCGTCCGGCGACGCGCCACGTCCGGCGGTGGGCCACGGACGAGGCGGCGCGCGAAGGCCGCGTCGTCAGGCGCCGTGCGTCGTCAGCTGTCAGCCGGTGGGGCGAGCCGCGGCGGCGCCCGCCGGGCGGTGGTGCTCCACGTGGGTCAGTGTCTGCTCGATGAGCGTCGCGACGTGTTCGTCGTGGAGCGAGTACAGGACGCGGCGGCCCTCGCGGTGTCCGGCGACCAGGCCGAGATGGCGCAGCATCCGCAGGTGGTTGGAGACCGTGTTCTGCTCCATGCCGACCTCCGCGGCCAGCTCCCCCACCGGGCAGGGCGACCTGAGCAGGCGGTCCAGGATCTGCACGCGCGCGGGCGAGGCGAGCGCCTGCATGACCTCCGCTACGGCGAATGCCTGCTCTTGTGAGATCAACGCGCTCGTGTTGCCTGCTGCCATACCGCAAATGGTACCGGTATTCATGTCGGCTGAAAGGGGGCGGGGCGGCACGGAGACTAGACACATCATGAAGTCATGATATTTTGAGGTCATGACTTCGAACGATGACTGCGGTGTGGTCGACACGCTGCGCCTCGACATCGCCGAGCTGCTGCCGAGCCCGCTGGCGCCCTGCGACCCCTGTGTCGAGCGCGTCGTCGTCTCACTGGGCCGACGCGAGGCCATCGGGACGGTGCATCGCGCTCCCGGCCGCACCCGGGCAGCCGGGAGTGTCTGCGTGCACTTCGACGCGGCCGAGGTCGCGGCCGGGGAAGTCCGCCGGGCGGCCGAGCTGCTCGGCGCCCAAGCCGACCGGGACCACAGCCAGGGCCATGCCGGTGACCACACGTACGACAGCGCCACCTCCGGCGCCGCCCTGGCCCCCGTCTCCGACGGGAGCCGAGGCAAAAGCCGTGCACACGGGCACGAGGAGGAGCGGGGGCACGAGGAGGAGCGGGGGCACGAGCACGCGCACGGTTTCCTCGGGGAGCGCGCCGAGTTGGTCTTCGCGCTGCTGTCCGGCGCCGCCTATCTGACCGGCCTGGCACTCGGCCTCTTCACCGGCCTCGGCGAGCCGGTCTCCCTCGCCTGTTATGCCGCCGCGTACGTCTTCGGCGGATTCTTCACCGTCCGCGAGGCGGTCATGACCATCAGGGCAGGCCGCTTCGAGGTGGACTTCCTGATGCTGGTGGCCGCCGCCGGAGCCGCGGCCATCGGGAAGTGGGCCGAAGGAGCGGTGCTGCTGTTCCTGTTCAGCCTGGGGCACTCGCTGGAGGAGTACGCGATGGGGCGCGCCCGGCGCTCCATCGAGTCCCTCGCCGCCCTCACCCCGAAGACCGCGCTGGTCCGCCGGGACGGCCGGCCCGTGGAGGTCCCGGTCGAACAGCTCGTCCCCGGCGACACGGTGGTCGTCAGGCCGCATGCCCGGGTGCCCGCCGACGGCTTCGTCCGCACCGGCAAGAGCGCCATCGACCAGGCACCCGTCACCGGCGAGAGCGTCCCCGCCGACAAATGGCCGGTCGACGACGTGCCGGCCGCGCTGCGCGACCCCAGCGCCGTCGCCCCCGAGAGCAGGGTCTTCGCCGGCACCGTCAACGGCTCCGGCGCGCTGGACGTCACCGTCACCACCCGCGCCCAGGACAACACGCTGGCCCGCGTGGTGGCGATGGTGCGTGACGCCGAGACACGGCAGTCCCCGACCCAGGAGTTCACCGCCCGGTTCCAGCGGATCTTCGTACCCGCTGTGATCGCCGTCGTCGGCGCGCTGCTGCTCGCGGGGTTCGTCGTCGACGAGCCGTTCACCGACACCCTCTACCGCGCGATGGCGGTGCTCGTCGCCGCCAGCCCCTGCGCGCTGGCCATCGCGACGCCCGCCGCCGTGCTCAGCGCCGTCGGCCGGGCGGCCCGCAGCGGCGTACTCATCAAGGGCGGCGGGCCGTTGGAGCAGCTTGGCAAGCTGACGGCGATCGCCTTCGACAAGACCGGCACCCTCACCGAAGGACGCCCGCGCCTCACCGATGTCCTGCCGGCCGCGGGGGTGCGCGAGAGCGAGCTGCTCACCACCGCCCTGGCCGTGGAGCGACTCAGTGACCATCCGCTGGCGCAGGCCCTCGTCCGCGACCTGGCGCCCCGGCTCGACGGCGTGTCCGTACCGGAGGCCGACGATCTGCGAGCCGTCGTCGGGCGCGGCGTGCTGGCCCGGCTGGGCGGCGCCCCGGTCGCCATCGGCAACACCGCCTTCTTCACCGGCCCTGACGCGCCGGAGGGACCGGGCGTCCCGGCGGATGTGCGGTCGCGTGCGGAGCGGCTGGAGGAGGACGGCCGGACGACCATGATCGTCCGATCCGGCGACCGGTACCTAGGCGTCCTGGGCGTGATGGACGCTCCGCGCCCAGAGGCGGCCGCCGTCATCGCCCGGCTGCGGGAGCTCGGCATCCGGCGCGCCGTCATGGTCTCGGGCGACAACCAGCGGGTCGCGGACGCGGTCGCCGCCCAGGTGGGCCTCGACGACGCCTGGGGCGGCCTGCTTCCGGAGGACAAGGTGGCCGCCATCGAGCGGCTGCGGGCGGAGGAGGGCCGCACGGCGATGATCGGTGACGGGGTCAACGACGCCCCCGCGATGGCGAGCGCGTCGGTGAGTATCGCCATGGGAGCCGCGGGCTCCGCGGTCGCGCTGGAGACCGCTGACATCGCGCTGATGTCGGACGGCCTGGACCGGCTGCCGCTCGCCACCGGACTGAGCCGCCGTACCAGCACGGTGATCAAGCAGAACCTGTTCCTGAGCCTCGGCATCGTCGCCGTACTCGTGCCCGCGACGGTGCTCGGCCTGGGCATCGGCCCCGCCGTCCTGGTTCACGAGGGCTCCACGCTCCTCGTCGTCGCCAACGCGCTGCGGCTGCTGGCCTACCCCGAGCGCGGCTGAGAGTCCCCCGCCCCCAGTCCGCGATGCGGCCCGGCCCCCGAGAAGGGAGCCGGGCCGCATCGGCCTCAAGCGGTCCGCGCACGGTCCGTACGTGCTCCGCGAGCGGCCCGCGAGCGGTCACAACGCTGTCGTGCTCAGCGGGCTGCCTTCAGGTACGAGCTCTTGTCGAAGGCCGTGAGGCCGTTCGCCCACAGCGTGTTGACCCGTGCCGACTCCTGCTGGTTCGGGTACGCGTTGGTGCAGGAGGGGCCGGGGCCGCCGCCGGACATCAGCTCGCTGCACGGCCCCTGGTAGCGGTCGGGCAGGCCGAGCACGTGCCCGGTCTCGTGGGCGGTGACGCGGGTGGAGTTGTACTGCTGGTTCTGCCGGTAGTCCAGGAAGATGTAGCCGCGCCCGTGCCCGTTGGTGCTGGCGTACGAGCCGCGCGGGTCATTGCCCTCGCGGTACTCGAAGTCGCCGCCGGTGCCCGAGCGGAGCTGAACGTTGCGCACCGAGGAGTTCCAGATCTGCGTGCTGCGTGAGATCTGGGACGCGAAGGTCGGCGCCCTTCTCGCGTCGTACGTGACGGTGACGCTGGCGGCGCCCGTCCTGGCCTGCTTGGCCTTGGCGGACTTCATCACTGCCTCGAAGAAGGCCCTGGTCGCGGCCTCGTCCTCCGATGATCCCGAGTAGGCCGCGATGCTGCTCTCGGTGCTCGTGTTCGGGGCGGCGGCCGGGCTGGCGGACGCCGCGCCGGGCAGGGCGGTGAACGTGGCGGCCAAGCCGAGTCCCAGCGAGGCCGTCAGGAATATCTTGGAGCGCTTCATGTGGGGAACTCCTATTCCGATACCCGGCGCGCCGCACAAACCGCCCGGATAGCGGTCATCACGCGCCGGATACAGCTCAGTTCGTGAGCTGAGTGTCGAGGAGTTCGCCGCAGCGCGCATGATGCCACTTCGCGATAGCGTCATGTAATGGACCGCATAAACCGCTGACACAGCTATATGCGCGCATGGGACGGGAATTCAGGAATTTCACCATCGGTGTCGGCGATTGACCGCACTCGTGGAAGCACCGATTATCGTGCACGGCTCACGGGATGAGCCGTACGCCGCATTCCAGACTGATCGTGCCGGTACGCACACGATACGCGTGTAGATATCCCGGCGGACATCGGGGAGTTGGGCCGGGCGGCCCGACCGGTGAGCGGCGCGACGGCGGAGAGGCAGCGGAGAGGCAGCCTCCCCGCGCCTTGCGGAGCACGCCGGTTGGATCGCCGCACCGGCGCGCGCGTCAGCGCGGCGGTACACCGATCCGGGAGCGGACCGTGATCACACCCGGGGCGCGTAGTGCTTCGGGTGGTCGCGGTGGGCCAGGGGCGGGAGGTTCCTGGCGGGGGTCTCCACGGTGGGGGCGTCGGCGGGCAGCCTGCCGGACACGCGGCGCCAGCCCGCGCGCGCCCTGGGGTGATAGCGCCGGTCATGCGGCACCAGGCGCCATGCGGCGGTGAGCGCGCGGCCGAAGCGGCGCAGGCGGCGCTCGTCGGCCACGGTCCAGTGGTAGCCGAGACGTTCGCGTACGGCGGCGGGGTACAGGCCCACCGTGATCCAGAGAAGGCCGCGGGCGACGAGCGGGCGGATGACCGTCCAGGCGGCGCCGGGCAGCCAGGGCAGCGAGGGCGGCTTGCCGAGGCCGCGGATGTCGAGCACGTCACGCGTGGCCTTGTTGACCTCCAGCACGTCGGCGCACATGTGCTCCCAGTAGCGCTGGAAGGCTTCCCAGCTCTCGGGGACCGGACGGTCACTCACCCCGTACAGCGCGTACCACCGCACGTGCTCCTCGTACAGCCTGCGCTTGTCCGCCTCGGTCAGTCCGCCCGCGAGCCGGTTGGCGAAGACGACGATGCTCATGAAGAAGGTCGCGTGCGCCCAGTAGAAGGTGTCCGGGTCGAGTGCGTGGTAGCGGCGGCCGTGCCGGTCGGTGCCCTTGACCGTGTCGTGGTAGCCGCGCACGGCGCGGGCGACGTCCGGCGCCTTCGGCCCGTCGTAGACGACGCCGTAGATCGGGTACAGCGAGCGGTGCAGCCGCTCCCAGCGCTCGTCGAAGAAGTCCGAGTGCTCCTCGACTCCGGCGCCGAGCCCCGGGTGCATGTTCTGCATCGAGCCCGCCCACAGCGACATCAGGATGCCGCGCCAGTCGCCGAAGTATCTCCAGGTCACCGACTCCGGTCCGAGCGGAGCCGGTGGGGGCTCGGTGCTCGGCGCCGCCTCGCGCGCGGCCGTTGGCTCGCTCATGGCAGGGCTCCAGTCAGTCGTCGACCCGGCTCGGTTGAATCCGTAAAGTGATGACGCCTGTCCTCAGATTACGCTGAGCCCATGGGCCGAAGGCAAGACCGCTGACGGCAACGGGACCGCCGGCAGCAAGACGACAGAGCGAAGGGGTGCGGCCATGCCAGAGGGGTCGTCAGCGGCGCCGTACGTACGCACCTGGGGAGGCCGCAGCCTCACCGACCGGCGCGCCGACCGCAGGGCCGCGCTGCTGGAGGCGGCGCTCGACCTGGTGGGCGAGGAGGGCAGCGGCGCCGTCACCGTGCGCGCGGTGTGCCGCACGGCACGGCTGACCGACCGGTACTTCTACGAGAGCTTCGCTTCCCGGGACGCGCTGCTCACCGCCGCGTTCGACGAGGTCGCGCGGGAGGCGCGGGACGCGCTGAGCGAGGCGGTGGAGCGGACCGCCGAGCCGCTGGAGCGGCCGCGAGCAGCCGTGGAGGCGTTCCTGTCCCTGCTGCTGGACGACCCGCGCAAGGGCAGGCTGTTCCTCCTGGAACCCTTCTCGGACCCGGCGCTCGCCCGGCGGGGCTCCGCCGCGATGCCCGCGTTCACGGATCTCCTCGCCGGTCAGGCCCCGGCGACGGCGGACAGTGCGGAGCGGCGGCTGACGGCGGTCGCTTTGATCGGCGGCCTGGCGGGGCTCATCTCCGGGTGGCTGGCGGGCGATCCGCGGGTGTCCCGGGAGCGACTGCACGACCGTTGTGTGCGCCTGGTGTGGCAGGTGTACGGGTTGCGGGCAGCGCCGGAGCAGGCCGGGGCGCCGTCGGCCCGCGATGACGAGGGTGGTCGGCGGAAGACCAGCGACGGCTGACGCGGGCCGCGGATCACCAGCGCGGCCGCGAGAGCGCCGACGTGCCCCCGGTAGGAGACCCGGACGACCAGCGCGGAGTTCAGACCCGGGCGGGTCGCCAGTGCGCGGGGCGGCTCAGCGCGGGCGGCAGCTTGGTGGCGGCATCACCCTTGGCCGCGTTGAGCTGCGCCTGCGTGAGGAAGATGCTGCCCGTGAGGTCGGCGCCGCCCAGGGCGGCGTCGCGGAAGTCCGCCCCGATCAGGTCGGCCGTCCGCAGGTCGGCGTTCTGGAGGTCGGCGGCGATGAGGTAGGTCCCGCGAAGGTTGGCGCCCCGCAGGTTCGCGCCCTGGAGCCGGGCCCCGATCAGGTCGGCTCCCCGGTGGTTCTTCTTACGGCCGGGGACGCCTGCCCGCGCCAGTTCGCTGGCGCGCAGCAACAGGGTGTTGATGTCGTGCCGCAGCGCGGCGACGTCAAGGGCGGCGAGCGCGTCGGCACTGCCGCGTGTGTGCCGTTCGGTGGTGTGCAGCGCGCGGTGCAGATCGCCGTGCACGGGCCGGGCCGGCGGCAGTGCCAGCGCCTCGTTCACGTACCACAGCAGTTCGTGCAGCTGCCGCATCACGGGGAAGACGTCGAACATCTGGCGCGCGGTGTGCGGAGCCTGCCGCCAGTCCTGCCCGCCGAAGGTGATCTGGGAGACCTGCTGACCCGCGCCGAAGCAGTCGAAGACGGTGCACCCGGAGAAGCCCTCGTCGCGCAGGCGCGCGTGGATGCCGCAGCCGAAGTCGGCTCGCAGGTTCGTACAGGGCTTCCCGGCGTCCTTGTCCACCGCGAAGTCGGCCGACGCGGCGAAGGGCAGAGCCACGCAGCACAGGCCGAAGCAGTTCCCGCAGTCGGCTCGCAGGTCGCCGCGGTCACCGTCGGTGGTGCGAGGTTCGGGCTTCTGGGGCACGGTGCGCGTTCTCCTACGGCAAGATCAGCACCGCTTCCCGCCGTGCCTCGGACGAGGCTCCATCTTCCATGACCGGACGCTCGCCGACGAAATCGCGGCCGTGGGGCCGCGGGGTGCGGCAGCGTTCGCGCCGCGTCCACCGCTCGCGCGCCCGCTACGGCGTACCGAGGAATTCCAGCAGGGCGCTGACGACCGCCCGCGGATTCTCCTCCGCGAGCCAGTGGCCGGTCCCGGGTACGCGCACCCCGGTGACGTCCTCGGCGACCTCCCGCATCATGTCCGCGATGACCGCGCCCGTCGTACTGATCTCACCGCCCACGGCCAGCACCGGCACCGTCAGCTTTCCGTCGCGCCGCAGCGCCGCGCGGTTGTCCCGCGCGTCCTGGTCGAAGGCGCGGTAGACCTCGAAACCGGCGCGCATCGCTCCCGGGGCGGAGTACGCCGAGACGTATGCCGATGGTGTACGCGACGTGGCGGCCGTCGGCGCTGATCGCGGTGGTGCTGCCGAACTCGTAGAAGCCGTCCGGTGGTTCCCGCGGCCACAGGCGCTGCGACTGCCCGGTCACCCGGTCGTAGAGAGAGGGGTCCGGGTAGCGGCTGCCCGAGGAGTAGCCGATGTATCTGCCGTCGCCGATGATGACGGGCTGACCGGCCCCGTAGTGGCGGGCCCCCGGCACCTGGGTCAGCTCGCCGGTGGTGAGGTCTTTCACGAACAGGGCGTGGAAGAACCCGTCGGAGCCGAGGTTCTTCGCGAGTGACCAGAAGGCGACGACGCGGCCATCGGCGCTGAGCGCGGCTCCGAGTGAACCGCCGTCGCCCTGTGCGCCGTCCGAGGCCGTGCTGACCCGCTCGGTATGGGCGGCGGGCGCTCCGGCTCGCGCTGTCATGGGCAGCAAGAGCGCCGCCGCGCAGGCGGAGGCGACGGTGGCGCACGCTGCCGCCCGCAAGGACATCGGCATGATTCCCCCAGAAGCATGGCTACGTCGGCCCCCCGGGCCTTGGAGCATGCAACCGCGTCCGTGCGCGGGCGGCAATCGGACGTTCTTCGTACAACGGAACGCGGTGGTCAGCCGTCCGGGCGCGGGCCGGGCGGCGGATACCGGTGGTGGCGTGCCCTCGTCGGCACGGCGGGCGGTGCGGACGGGCGGTTCGGGAGCGGTCCCGGCACCCCGCATGGGGCAGCGGCACGCTGGGCGTCTGGGCCTGGTGACGGCAGCTCAGTCCTTGGCCGGGGCCGCCATCGGCGCGGCGTGGTGCTCCTCGATGGTGGCCGGTTCGGTCAGCGTGCGGGAGAGCGCCCAGCACACGACGGGCATGACCGTGAGGACGGCGAGAGCCGTGCGCAGCGACGCGGCTTCGGCGAGGGCGCCGACGGCCGGGCTCGCGATGCCGCCGATGCTGACGGCCAGGCCGAGGGTGACGCCGCCCGCCGTGCCCACCCGGCGCGGCAGGTAGTCCTGGCCGAGGGTGACATGCAGTGAGAACGGTACGTACAGGGCGATCGAGGCCGCCGCGATGAACAGATAGACGCTCACGCCGGGCGCGAAGGGGATACCGGCGACGGCCGGTATCGCCACCGCGTACGCGACGCGCAGGGCGCGGACCCGGCCCCAGCGGGCGGCGAGCCTGCCGCCCAGCAGGGTGCCGGCCGCGCCACCCGCGAAGAGGACGAACAGCGCCGCGGCCCCGGCCGTGTCACCCGCGTGCAGATGGCGTCGCACGTAGAGCGAGATGAACGCGCTGAGGCCGACGTAGACGATGGACCGGGCGATGATGATCGCCGAAAGGCGCAGGAACAGCGGCCAGTTGTCGGTGCCTGTGGGTTGCCGGGCGCTCTGCGCCGTGCCGGCCGCGCCGCCGGTGGTGGTGGCCCGGTAGGTGAGCAGGACCAGAGCCACGCCCATGGCGGCCGGGACGATGAGCAGCGGGCTGGCGGACAGGCCGCCGATGGCGAGCACCGGTGTGACGAGGACCGGGGCGAGCGCGAAGCCGATGTTGCCGCCTAGGGAGAACCAGCTCATCCCGATATGGCTGCCCCGCGAGGCGACGCGCGCCATCCGGGCCGCCTCCGGGTGGTAGGCGGCGACGCCGAGTCCGGAGAGGGCGACGGCGCACCAGGTCAGGGCGTACGCGTCGCCGAGTCCCACGAGCGCGATGCCCACACCGGCGGTGCCTGTCCCGACCGGTATGAGCCACGGCATGGGTCTGCGGTCGGTGAGCGCGCCGAACACCGGCTGCACCACGGAGGACAGCAGGGTCGCGGCGAGCACGATCCCGGAGACCCCCACGTACCCGTAGTGGCGCTCGGCCACGAGGAAGGGCACCAGGGCGAGGACCGCCCCCTGGTAGATGTCGACGCACGCGTGCGCCGTTGCCAGCAACGTGATCGTGGCGGGGCGCCGTCCCGCGCGGTCATGAGGTGTCATGTGATGATCATCGATCGGCGACGGGGTGGCCCGCTTCCGATAAAGTGCCAATCAATGCCGGAGATCCGCCACACTCCCAGAGCCAACACGGCCGTACGGCGACTGACCGCCGGGATCGGCGTCGGGGCGCACCACCACGACGATCACCAGATCGTCTACGCCGGGCGCGGCGTCCTGTCCGTCACGACCGACGCCGGAAGCTGGATCGCGCCCGCGACGAGCGCCCTGTGGATACCGGCGGGGACGGTGCACGAACCACGCGGGTGCGGCGAGACGGACCTGCACACGGTGGGGCTGCCCGCGACGGTCAACCCGCTGCGGCTGTCGACACCGGCCGTGATCGCCGTGGGCCCGCTCCTGCGCGAGCTGATCCTGGTGTACACCCGCGACCCCGCCGATCACAGCGCCGAACGCCGCCGGCTGCGCGCGGTGTTGCTCGATCAGCTGCGGCACTCACCGCAACGGCCCATCCATCTGCCCACCGCGCGCGACCCGAGGCTCGCCGCGCTCTGCGCGCTGCTGAACGACGACCCCGCGGACACCCGCACGCTCGCCGCGCTGGGCGCGGCCGTGGGCGCGAGCGACCGGACGCTGGCCCGGCTGTTCCGCGCGGAGATGGGCATGACGTTCCCGCAGTGGCGCACCCAGCTGCGGCTGTACCGCGCGTTGTTGCTGCTCGCCGAGGGCACTCCGGTCACGACCGTCGCACACCGCTGCGGCTGGGCGTCCGCCAGCGCGTTCATCGATGTCTTCCGCCGCACGCTCGGCCACACACCCGGCGCGCACCGACCGCCGCGCGCGTAAGAAGCGGCGACTCCCGCCCTACGCCGCCGGTCCCGCGGCCGCCGTGGCGGTCAGGCGGCCCCGCCGCCACCGGCCGCCGGGGGCTCGGCGTCGACGATCGCGTCGAGCAGTCCGGGGAAGCGGCGCTGGAGATCGTCACGGCGCAGCCTGCTCGGCCTGCTGGCGCCCGCCAGGCGCGTGGAGACCAGCCCGCTCAGGCGCAGCTGGTTCATGTGGTGGGAGATGGTCGAGACCTTGACGGGCAGGTCGATCGCCGTGCAGGTGGACTCCTCGACCGTGCTGAGCAGCCGCACGATCCGCAGCCGCATGGGGTCGGCCAGGGACTGCAGCACCGTGCTGATGTCGATCTCCGCCAGATCCGGCTGCGGCAGCCAGGTCTCCTCGTGCACGCCCATCCATTCCTCCTACGCCGGTCGGAATCTATCGTAGCCATCGGACTGTGGTTACGATGGCTGTCGTAATAATCAATGCTCATCGGAATTCGCGTTCCCGGAAGCGCCCGGGAACGCCCAGGAACGCTGAGGTGGCCGATGTCCGATCCTCTTCCCGTACCGCACTGGCGCCGTCACGCCGCCGTCCTCGCCTTCGGCGCCTTCGCGGTCGGCACCGATGCCTTCGTGATCTCCGGCGTGCTGCCGGAGATCGCCGCTTCCGTGCACGTCAGCGTGGGTGCCGCGGGCCAGCTGGTCACCGTGTTCGCCCTCGCGTACGCGCTCCTCGCCCCCGTCCTGACCGCGCTGACCGCCCACTGGACCCGCCGCACGGTGCTGGTCACCGCGCTCGCCGTCTTCGCGGCCGGCAACGTCGCGACCGCCCTCGTCCCCGGCTACGGCCTGGTCCTCGCCACCCGCGTGGTGGCCGCCGCGGGGGCCGCGCTGTTCACGCCGAACGCCAGCGCGGCCGCCGCCGCGCTTGCCGGGGAACGCCGCCGGGGCCAGGCGATAGCCATCGTCATGCTCGGCATGACCTCCTCGCTCGTGCTCGGCGCGCCGCTGGGCACCGCGCTCGGGTCATGGCTCGGCTGGCGGTCGACCATGTGGTTCGTGGCCGTGCTCACCGTGGCCGTGGCGCCGCTGATCGCCTGGCGGCTGCCGGACATCGCACCGGTGAGCACCGTGGGCCTCAGGCGACGGCTCGCACCACTCGGCGACCGGCGGGTGCTGCGGGTGCTGGCCTCGACTCTGGTGGTGTTCACCGGCATCTACATCCCGTACACCTACATCAGCGCCATCTTCGAACCAGCGACCGACGGTTCGGGCACCCGCCTCGCCTTCCTCCTCATGACGTTCGGGCTGGCGGCCACCGCGGGCAACCTCATGGCCGGACACCTCGCCGACCGGATACCGCCGCGCCGGGTGATCACAGCAGCCGCTCTCGCCCTCACGGTGGTCTTCGCCGCGATGCCGCTGGTCCGCGACGCCTACCCGGCGGCCATGGCGCTCACCGTCCTCAGCGGCGTGGCGTCCTTCTCGGTCACCACTCCGCAGCAGCACGAGATCATCGCCCTGGCACCGGAGAACGGGCAGCCGCTGCTCGCTTCCCTCTACCAGTCCGCGCTGTACCTGGCGATCTCCCTCGCGGGCGTCACCGGCGCGGTGGGCCTGCGCGTGACCGGAGCGGAACACGTGTCGCTGATCGCCGCCGGGCTCGTCCTCGCCGCCGCGGCGCTGACCGGGTACGTCCGGCGCGCCCCGGCCGCCACCGGCCACCCCGCCACCGGCGCACCGGCCAACGCCCGGACAGCCGCAGCCGCGGCCGGTGCCCCCGTGGTCGCGGCCGACGGCGCCGCGCCCGCCCCGGGCCCGGCGACGCCGGAGCGGCGTCCGGCCACCGGATCATCAGCGGCGCCGAGGCGTTGACCGGCCCGGCCGGAGGCGGGCCCGAAGGGTGCGGCGGGTACGGTGCGTGAGTGCGCGGCGTACGGGCACGCCGTGCCACGCCCCGGCGCGGCCCCGAGCCATCCCCGTCCCGCACCCGGCCCCGGAGAAAGGACATCCGCACCTTGATGACCACCACGTGGACCACCCGCCGCGAGAACGGCCCCGAGGACCGCGCCGCGATCCGCGAGATCAATCTGGCGGCCTTCCCCACCGCCCAGGAAGCCGACCTGGTCGACGCCCTGCGCGACGATCCAGCGGCCTGGCTGGCCGACCTGTCGTGGATCGCGGAAGCCCCCGGCACCGGCGTTGGATTCGCCCTGCTGACGCGCTGTCACATCGACGGCGCACCGGCGCTCGCGCTGGCGCCGTGCGCCGTGCGGCCGGAACACCAGGGCAAAGGCGCGGGAACCGGCGCGATTCTCGCCGCTCTCGACGCGGCACGGACGCACGGCGACGAGAACCTGGTCGTGGTGCTCGGCCACGCCGCTTACTACCCGCGGTTCGGCTTCACCCCGGCCTCCGGGTACGGAATCCGGGCCTCCTTCGAGGTCCCGGACGAGAACCTGATGGCGCTGGCACTCCACCCCGAGCGCCCCGTCCCCTCGGGCACCATCCGTTACGCGGCCCCGTTCGGCGTCTGACAGAGGCCACGGGCCAAGCGGCTCGGCTTCACGGCCGACTCGCGGTTTCACGGCCGCGCGGCTCCCCGCCGCAGCCCCGCGGGGAAGCGTCGCGGCTGGCCGGCCGAGTGCGGCAACGGCGCGCGTGGCGGCGGGCGTCCGCCCTCTCCGCGCTCGCCGGAGACGGCCCGTGCGGACTCCCGCCACGCGCACGGGCCGGGCCACCTCCAACGGTAGCCTCGCGGGCCGCCCCGCGAATCCGAACGCCCATCTGGACGCGCATCCGGACGGGAACCTGGATGTGTAATATCCAGGTTATGCGACTGACCAAAGGGGTCGAGTGGGGCCTGCATTGCTGTCTGACGCTGGCATGGCTCGGTGATGAGGAGCCCGTGCCGACGGTGAAGCTCGCCGCGTGTTTCGACCTGCCGCCGCCGTATCTGAACAAGTGCCTGCAGGCCCTGGCCCGGGCGGGCGTCCTCAGCTCCACTCCGGGGGCACGGGGCGGTTTCCGGCTCGCCCGGCCGCCCGAGCGGATCACCTTGATGGACGTCGTGGCCGCGATCGAAGGCCCGGAGGACCCCTTCCGCTGCACCGAGATCCGCCAGAGCGGCGCCGGAGCCGACGCCGACGCCGACGCCTCGGAGTTCCGCCAGCCTTGCGGCGTCGCCACCGCGATACGCAGAGCCGAACTCGCCTGGCGGCGTGAGCTGGCCGCCCAGACCCTCGCCGACCTGATGACCGCGACCCCACCCGCATCGGCGGAACGCGTCCGCCGTTTCTCCGCCAGGCTGAGCACGGCTTCCTGACATCCCGTCAGCAGGTCTCAGCGACCGGCGCGTCGCCATGGCAGGTCGTTCGCATCCGCTCACCAAGTCCGGGCCGACAGTCCCGGCGCGTACTCCCCCGCCCACAGAGGAAGGCCCATCCGGGCTCAGCGAAGCCGCGAGGAGGATCTGCATGTCCCACGTCTCTGCTTCGGCCTGGGGCCCGACGGCCACCGGCGAGGCGGCCCCGCCCACCCGTGGACTCAGCTCGGTGCTCATTTTGGCACTCGGCACGTTCGCGGTCGGCACGGACGTCTTCATCGTCGCCGGTTTCCTCCCGGACATGGCGGCGTCGCTCCACGTGTCCGAGGCGGCGGCCGGGCAGTCGGTCACGGCGTTCGCCGCCGCGTACGCCGTGCTCTCCCCCATCCTCGCGACCCTCACCGCCCGCGTCCCGCGCCGGACCCTGCTCGTCGGCGCGCTGATCGTGCTGGGCCTCGCGAACGTGGGCTCGGCGCTCGCGCCCAACTTCCCGCTCCTGCTGCTCAGCCGGGTGCTGGCGGCCGCCGGCGCGGCCGTGTACACGCCGGGCGCCGGAGCGGTCAGCGCCTCGCTCGTACGGCCGGAACTGCGCGCCCGCGCGCTCTCCGTCGTCATCGGCGGCCTCACCGTCGCCACCGCACTCGGCGTGCCACTGGGCCATGTCACCAGCGAGGTGCTCAGCTGGCGCGCGGCGCTCGCCCTGGTCGCCGTGCTGTGCCTGCTGACCGCCGTCGGCGTGGCCGCCCTCATGCCGCGTCTGCCGGGCGGGCCCCGGGTCCCGCTGTACATCCGCCTCAGGGCGCTGCGCCACCCCGCCGTGCGGGCCGTGCTGCCGCTGACCGTGCTCGGCATGAGCGCGACCTACACCGTGTACGCGTACAGCGTCCCCGCCCTGGAGGCGGTCGGGGTTCCGGCGTCCGGGCACGTGTGGATGCTCTTCCTCTACGGCCTCGGCGCGGTGGCGGGGAACTTCCTCTCCGGCTTCGCGACGGACCGGTGGTGCCCCAAGCGCGCACTGACCGCCGGATACGCGTGCATGGCGCTCTCGCTGGGTGGGCTCGGGTGGCTCGCGACCGCCGACAGCGCCCCGGTGCTGCTCGTCGGCCTGATGACGGCCGTCTGGGGCGGGAGCACCTGGAGCCAGAGCCCCGCGCAGCAGCACCGGCTGATCTCGGCCGCCCCGCAGGAGGCCCCCCTGCTGGTGTCCCTGAACGCGTCCGGCATCTACGTCGGCATCGGCCTCGGCACGGTCATCGGCGGGGCCACGCTGCCCGCCGGTGTGGCCCCCATGTACTTCGTCAGCGTGGCCATCGCCGTCGTCGCGCTGGCGTTCCTGCTGCTCTCGACGCGCGGCCCGGCGGACACGTAGCCGGTGCGACGTCCTCGTACGCGTACGGCCGGGTGACGCTCGTCTGGGGGGTGAGACAGCAGCGCGCCCGGCGGATGGCCGAAGCCATCCACCGGGCGCGTGCCGGGCGGCGAGAGGTGCCACCGCCCGGGAAGCCGTGCCGCGAGGGGCGAGGTGCCCCGGCGGCGGCGAGGTCCGCTACGCGGCGGTGCCGCGGCGTGCCGGACGGTCGGGGGAACCGCTGCGCGCCGTCGAGCCACGGCGCGCCTGCGCGGAGCGGCTGCGGCGGCCACGCGTCGAGCTGCCGCTGCGCTGCGGACGCTCGGGCGCGGGCGCGGTGACCGTCACCGGGACACCGGACGGCACTCGGGCACCGGTGACCGCGGCCAGCTCCTCGTCGCCGGACCGCACCTGGGCCGTGCGGGCGGTGATGCCCGCGGCGGCGATCAGCCGGGTCATCTCACGTCGCTGGCTGGGCAGGACGAGGGTGACGACGCTGCCGGACTCGCCCGCGCGGGCGGTGCGCCCGCCCCGGTGGAGGTAGTCCTTGTGGTCGGTGGGCGGGTCGATGTTCACGACCAGGTCGAGGTTGTCCACGTGGATGCCCCGGGCGGCCACGTTGGTGGCGACGAGGGCGGTGACGTGGCCGCTCTTGAACTGGTCCAGCGTCCGGTTGCGCTGCGGCTGCGACTTGCCGCCGTGCAGCGCGGCCGCCCGTACACCGTTGGCCAGCAGGTGCTTGGCCATCCGGTCGACAGTGTGCTTGGTGTCCATGAACATGATCACCCGGCCCTCGCGGGCCGCGATGTGCGTGGCGACGGCGTGCTTGTCCGCGTCGGAGACGTGCAGGACGTGGTGCTCCATCGTCGTCACGGCGCCGGCCGACGGGTCAACGGAGTGGACCACCGGGTCGGACAGGAACTGGCGCACCAGTTTGTCGACATTGCGGTCCAGCGTGGCGGAGAACAGCATGCGCTGCCCGTCCGGGATCACCTGCTGAAGCAGCGCGGTGACCTGCGGCATGAACCCCATGTCCGCCATCTGGTCGGCCTCGTCGAGCACGGTGATCCGCACCTGGTCCAGACGGCAGTCACCGCGCTGGATCAGGTCCTTCAGCCGCCCCGGGGTGGCCACGACCACCTCGACGCCGCCGCGCAGCGCGCCCGCCTGCCGGGAGATCGACATGCCGCCGACGACGGTGGCCATCTTCAGCCGGACCGCCTGGGCATAGGGGGTGAGCGCGTCGGTGACCTGCTGGGCCAGCTCACGGGTGGGGACGAGGACAAGGGCCAGCGGCTGGCGCGGTTCGGCGCGCTGTCCGGCGGTACGGGCGAGCAGCGCCAGGCCGAAGGCGAGGGTCTTGCCGGAGCCGGTACGGCCACGACCGAGCACGTCACGCCCGGCCAGGGAGTTCGGCAGGGTGGCCGCCTGGATCGGGAACGGGGCGGTCACCTCGTTGCGGGTGAGCGCGGTCAGCAGCGGGGCGGGCATGTCCAGGTCGGCGAACGCCTCGACCGCCGGGAGCGCCGGGGTGGTGCTGACCGGCAGCGCGAACTCGGCGTGCGCGACGGCGGGCTTGCGACGGCCCTGGCCGCCCTGGCCCTGGGGGCGCTGACGGCCGCCGCGGCCCTGGCCGGGTACGCGTGCCTGGCCCTGGCGGGGGGAACGGTCGGAGGAACGGGGGGAACGGGTGGGGCGGTTCAATGCGGAACCTTCCTCGAAACGGCGCGTATCGAGGAAGTCCTGGCGGCAGCCTGGCCGCACAAGGAATCGCAAGAACGAACCGAAGAAATGAATACGAAACGTGAAAAGGGAACAACTGTGCGCGGGGCTTCGAAGCGGCTGGCAATCACCACTGAGCCCCACCGCATCACACCCGAGTCACGGGAATTGCTGAATATATCCGGGCGGCAGGTGAGTGCCAGGACCACGGAATGCCGTCACATCGTCGGGACGGCAAGGCGGCGGGCCCGCACCCAGAGGTGCGGGCCCGCGCTACACGGCATCAGCCGTGCTGAAAATCAGGCGCCAACGATGTTCTCGGCCTGCGGGCCCTTGGGGCCCTGCGTGACGTCGAACTGGACCTTCTGACCCTCAAGCAGCTCGCGGAAACCCTGCGAGTTGATGTTCGAGTAGTGCGCGAAAACGTCGGGGCCGCCACCATCCTGCTCGATGAAGCCGAAACCCTTTTCGCTGTTGAACCACTTCACGGTGCCAGTAGCCATGTCAATCTCCTTCGGGGGCTCTACCGGAATACACACCTTGCGTATTCCATCGTCGCCATGTTGATCGCCCGACCGGAGAAAACACCGGAAAACAAAAATGCGCCTGAAGGTTCAGAACCAGCAGGCGCACACAAAGTCTATGGGAACCACAACTGCAACTAGAGACAAACATAGCACGGCCCAGCACACGGAAGGCGGCTCGCCAACGTTGCGATGATCACACTCCGCCGCTGGTCACGGCCGCCGCGCGACCCGGCGCCCCGGCCCCGCGGCGGGGAGGCGGCAGGCAGCGCCGCCGCCCACCCGGGCGACCCCGGGAGGAGGCGACGGGCGGGGGGTGCGCGGGGCACCGAAACGGCGCGTCCGCGCGCTCCGCCCGCGCGGCCAGTCCGCCCCCTGTCCTGTCGCGCTCCGCCATTACTCTGTGACCGGCAGTGCGGGCATTGAGCTGAGGGGGCACATGTGGAGTCCTTGACCTTCGTCGTGGGAACGGGGCGCAGCGGATCGACCGCGTTGTCGCGCATCGTGAACTTCCATCCCGACGTGCTGAGCCTCAACGAGTTCCTCGCCTCGGTCGGCTCGGACGGGCTGCCTGCCCGGCCCGTGTCCGGAGCGGGGTTCCGGCGGATCATCGCCGAGCCGAACGCCGTCTTCGACACGATGATCCGCAGCGGCGTGCCGCTGCCCGAGTTCCTCTATCCCAGGAACCCCGGCCGCTACGCCGCGGACACCACCGGCGTTCCCGCGCTGTGCCTGATGGTGCTGCCCCATCTCACGGACGACCCGGACACACTGCTCGACGAGCTGGTGGCGCGGGTCGAGAGCTGGCCGTCGCGGCCGGTCGCGCAGCACTACGAGGCACTGTTCGACCTGCTCTGCGACCGGTTCGGGCGCCGGGCGGTCATCGAACGCTCGGGGTACTCCCTGGGCCTGGTGCCGCGGCTCGACGAGATGTTCCCCGCCGCTCGCTTCGTCCACCTCTTCCGGGACGGCCCGGACTGTGCGATGTCGATGAGCCGCCACACCGGGTACCGGATGATCTCGCTGCTTCGCGAGATCCTCGAACGGGCCCAGGTCTCATCGATCGACGAGCTGACGGAGCACCACATCCGGGAGCTCCCACCGGACTTGTCCGCCCTGCTCGCCGACCGCTTCGACGGCCAGCGGCTGGTCATGGAGCGGCCGATGCCCGTCACCGGGTTCGGCGAGCTCTGGTCACGCCTGGTCGTGGACGGCGTGGGACTGCTGGAGAAGATCCCGGCACCGAGGCGTATGACGCTCTCCTACGAGGACCTGCTTGCCGAGCCGGAGCGGGAACTGACCAGGCTGGCCGAGTTCACCGGGGTGGAGGCCACCGCTGACTGGCTCGCAACGGGGCGGGCTCACCTGGACGGTGGGCGGCGGGGTACCGCGCTCCGGCTGCCGCCGGGCGAGCTGTCCGCACTGCGGGAGTCCTGCGCGCCGGGGACGCGCGCCCTGCGCGACGCGCGGGCGCACACCGCGTAAGCCGCGGCCGCGGGGCGCGGCGGCCTGGTGCCCGCGCCTCAGCCGCGCACCCGCGACCGTGCGCGTCCCCACCGCCGCATCGCCCCGCGCCCCCGGCACGGCCCCGCGGCGGAACCCGCTCCGGGCGGCGGGGCCGGAGGGCCGGTGGCCGGTGGCCGGTGGCGACCGACGCCCGCCTGAGCCTGGACGCCATCGCGAACCCGGCGGTAGGTTCAGCGTCCGACAGTGATCACGACGGTGTCACCGCGCGGCCGCACCGAGCCACGCCGCGGCCCGGCTCCGGCTCGTATCCGCACGGCCATGGCAGTGACGGCGACTGGGAGGGCGACGGCGACGGGTGGCCGGCCCGCTGGGGAGAGGTGGCGCACCGCCCGCTTCAAGGGCCCGGTGGCAGCCGCCGTGCGCGAGCCGCCGCCATCACCGGCAGGAGACAGGAGACCGGCCCGTATGTCACAGCCCGAGCCGCACACCAGCCACGGTCCCCGCTTGAGGATCGCGGTCATGGGCGCCGGAAGCATCGGCTGCCACCTGGGAGGCGGCCTCGCCGACCACGCCGACGTGACGCTGATCGGCCGCCCGGCCGCCATGGAAGCTCTACGCGGCAACGGGCTGACCCTCACCGGTGGCAAGCGCCCGGCGGCCCGCGTCGACACGACGGGCGACCGGTCCGGCGTGCGGCTGGCGACCAGTCCTGACGCGGTGGTCGGGGCGGACTATGTGCTCGTCACCGTCAAGTCGGCGGCGACCGCCGACGTGGCCCGGCAGCTCGCCCCGCACCTGTCCCCCGGCACGGTCGTGGTCAGCTTCCAGAACGGGCTGCACAACGCGGGCGTCCTGAGCTCCGGCCTCACCGGCCACACCGTCCTAGCGGGCATGGTCCCCTACAACGTTCTCGGCACCGCGCCCGGCGCCTTCCATCAGGGCTCGGCGGGCCACCTCAT
This sequence comes from Streptomyces sp. A01, assembly GCF_059026195.1. Classification (NCBI taxonomy): domain Bacteria; kingdom Bacillati; phylum Actinomycetota; class Actinomycetes; order Kitasatosporales; family Streptomycetaceae; genus Streptomyces; species Streptomyces sp. A01. Next base: position 51,725 of record NZ_JBWLKN010000014.1, read on the forward strand.
GGTCGAAGAGAATGAACGGGGCGAACCCCTGGTGCGCGCCCTGGCCTCGGCGGGCCTGCGCGTCCAGCCGCGCGGCGACATGCGCGAGGTGCAGCACGCGAAGCTGCTGATGAACCTCAACAACGCCATCAACGCCCTGTCCGGGCTGCCCCTGCGTGAACAGCTCGGCCAGCGCGCCTACCGGGAATGTCTCGCGCTCTGCCAGTCCGAGGCCCTGGCCGCCTTCCGCGCCGAGGGCGTGCGGCCCGCCCGGCTCAGCCCGATCCCCGCCTCCCTCACGCCGCGTCTGCTCCGGCTGCCGGACGGGCTCTTCCGGCGGCTGGCCGCCTCCACGCTCTCCATCGACGCCCAGGCCAGGTCGTCCATGTGGGAGGACCTGCAACGCGGGCGCGCCACTGAGATCGACTCCTTGCAGGGCGAGGTCACGGCGCTCGCGGCCCGCCACGGGCTGCCCGCTCCGGTCAACACCAGGCTCATCACTCTCGTACGGCGCAGCGAGGAGGCCGGTCCCGGCGCGGTCCCGCAGTGGACGGGGTCCGACCTGCTCGCCGAGGTCACCGCCGCCACCCGCCGCTGAGCGAGGCAGTGGCACGGGGCTGAATGAGCCCGCCGCGGAGACCCGTGAGCTGCGCGGCCGCGCGCACGAGGCAGCTGGCGGGGCAGCCCTGCGCGGTGTCGCGGCTCGCGCCCCCGGCCCGTCCGCTCGCTCGGTCACCGAGCCCGTCCCGTCCAGCGCCTGGCGCGGTCGGTGCCGTACGTACGCGCCGGGCGCGGCCACGACCGCCACAGGAGACCACCGGGACGGGGCTCGCAGCGCGCGACGAGGCCGCCCCGTCGCGCCGCGCCCGGTCCGTGGGATCGCCCGGCTGCTACGGGCGACGACGGTTGCGCAGCCGCAGCCGCCAGGGCACGACGGCGGACTCCAGCTGGACCGCGAAGCTCATCTTGGACTCGCCCGCCCGGCGCTCCTCGAAGCGGATGGGGATCTCCACCACCGTGGCGCCGCCCCGGACGGCGAGGTACTTCAGCTCGACCTGGAAGCTGTACCCCGCGCTGTTCAGGGCGCCCAGCCCGACGGCGCTCAGCGTGTCGGCGTGCCAGAGGTTGAAGCCCGCGGTGATGTCCCGCAAGGGGGTGGAGAGAATCGCACCGGCGTAGACGTTGGCCCAGCGGGAGAGCAGCCGGCGGTGCCAGCCCCACTCCTCGGCGAGCTCCCCGCCGGGGACATAGCGGCTGCCGACGACCAGCCCGGCGCCGGTGGCGAGGGCGGTGCCCAGCATCTGCGGCACGGACTCGGCGGGGTGGCTGCCGTCGGCGTCCATCTGCGCCACGTACCGGGCGCCCTCCTCCACGGCGGCGCCCATGCCCGCCGCGTAAGCCCTGCCCAGCCCTTCCTTGCCGGTGCGGTGCAGCACGCTCATCCGGGCTCTGCCGCCGGTGTTGGCCTGCTCGGCCAGTCGCTCGGCGAGGTCCCCGGTACCGTCGGGACTGGAGTCGTCCACGATCTTCAGTCGCAGCCCTGGCAGCGGCAGGGCGAGCACCTGCTCCACGGCGGCCTCAAGGCTGCCGATCTCGTTGTAGGTGGGCATGACCACGGCCAGCGGCGCTTCCGCCCAGGCTTCCGGCAGCGGCGCGGGGCGGACGGCGGCGCCCGGTGTACGCAACGGCACGTGCACGGTTACTCCTTGCGGCAGACAGCGCGGGAACGCCGAGCGATACGGCGGGTGTCCTGGGCGGTCCCGTCGGCGCGGACAGTCAGAGCCGCACCCTACTGGCCCGCTCGCCCGGCCCCGCAATTCCCGTGGCCGTCAGCGGTGCGGGCACCCGGCCACCGGGCACGGCGGCGGCCCGTGCGGGCGTCAGCCCCGGGGCAGGCGTCCCCGTGTGGATCAGACCCGGGCCAGCAGTGCGTAGCGCTCGTCGTCGACCGGGCCGCCCCACAGGTCCGGGTCGTCGCTGAGGGGCTGCACACGCAGACTGGTCACGAGTGGCCGCAGGACGGCGGCCAGCTCATCGGCGGCTATGCCACCGTGCCAGGGCAGCGTCTCGGCGTCCGCCACATACGGGGCACCGGCTCCGGCCGACTGCCGCCAGCGCCCTTCCACCAGCACGAGCCTGCCACCGGGCCGCAGGCGCGCCGTCCACTCGCGCAGCGCCGCCTCCGGGTCGGGCAGCGTCCACAGCAGGTGGCGGGCGAGCACCGCGTCGAACCGCTCGCCATCCGTCGGCGGAGCCGCGGCGTCGCCGACGACGAACCGCGCCCTGAACGTCGTGTCCGCCAGCTTGCGCTGGGCCTGGGCCACCATGCGCGGCGCCAGATCCACGCCCGTCACGCGGTGACCGGCCTGCGCCAGCAGCAGGGACAGCGAGCCCGTTCCGCAGCCGATGTCGAGCACGTCGGCCGGGTGGGGCGGCATCCAGGCTGCAATCAGCCGCGCCCACGCGGCGCGGGTGGGGGCGGCCAGCAGGCCGTGGTCGGGCTCCGCGTCGAACGCGGGGGCCGCCGCGTCCCAGTAGTCGGCGATGGCCGTGAGTCGGTGATCCATGCCTGTGATGGTCGCGGCCACCTCTGACATCGCCCTCGCTCCGGCGTCGGCCGCGGCGCCCGCGTGGGTATTCGGGTGCGTGAGGGGCCGTCGTTGGGTGAAGCTGGGGCATGACCTGGACGACGACTGACGACATCGACGCTTTCCTCGCGACCGCGAGCGGCTTTCTGCACGCGCGGCCGGACGAACACACCCTGCTGCTGTCGATCACCGAGTCGCTGCGGACCCAGGGCGCGGGGCGGTACTCCGCCGCCGCTCCCTTCTACGGCTGGTGGCGCGGGGACGACGGAAAGGTCGGCGCCGCCTTCGTATGCACCCCTCCGCATCCGGTGCAGTTCTCGCCCATGTCACGCGAAGCGGCCGGGCAGCTCGTGGCGACCCTGGCGGCGGGGCCCCGTACGGTCGTGGGCTTCGGCGGGGAGCAGGTGACGGGTGAGGCCATCGCGGACGCGTGGTCGCGCAGGCACGGCTCGCGGCCGGAGGTCGCGGGGCGCCATCGGCTGTACCGGCTGGGGGAACTGGTTCCGCCGCGGCCCGCTCCGCCGGGCCGCGCGCGGGTCGCCGAGGACGGTGACCGTGCCCTGCTGCTCGACTGGTTCGAGGCGTACCTCGTGGACATCGGTGAGGACCCCGCGGACGCGTCACGGGCCTTGGAGGAACGGCTCAGCCACGGCGGCTGCACGCTCTGGGAGGTGGGCACGACGCCCGTGGCGATGGCGGGGGTGACACGCAGCAGCGCGGGGATGGTGCGCGTCGCCGGCGTCTACACGCCGCCGGACCAGCGGCGTCGCGGGTACGCGGCGGCCGTGACGGCAGCCGTGAGCAAGGCCGCCGTGGACGCGGGAGAGCGGACGGTGCTGCTGTTCGCCAACCTCGCCAACACCGCGACCAACGCGCTGTACCAGCGGCTCGGTTACCGCCCTGTCAGCGACCGGGTGCTGTTGACGCTCGCCCCGCAGCCCACCTCCTGAGCCGGTCCGGCGGGCGTTATCTCTGATCCTGGCGGGTCCAGGTGCTCCTGGCGGGTCCAAGTGCTCCTGGCGGGTCCAAGTGCTCCTGGCGGCGGCGCCAGTGGCTGCTGTGCGCCGCCGTATCGATGGCCGGCCAGGTCAGGCCACGGCGCGCGCCGTGAGCCGGCGCATCGGGCCGTCGAGTTCCCTCGCGTAGAAGTCGATGAAGCCGTCGGGGTCGGGGCCCGCGTTCTGCATCACCAGGTGGTCGAACCCGGCGTCCGCGAAACCGCGCGCCGTGTCCACGTACCGGGCGGGGTCGGGGCCGCAGGCGAACTTCTCCATGATGTCGTCCTGGGTCACCGTGGTGGTCGCGGCGTCGAAGTTGACCGGGTTGGGGAGTTCGCTCATGACCTTCCAGCCGGTGAGGGCCCACCGTGAGGTGTCCAGGGCGGCCTTCGCCGCCGTGTGCTCGTCAGCCGCCCACGCCATCGGGACCTCGGCGTAGCCCGGCCCGGTGCCGCCCGCCGCGCGGTAGCGCTCGACGATCTCCGGTTTGTCCTCGGTGGCGAACAGGCCGTCGCCGAGTTCGGCGGCGATGCGCGCGGACGGCGGGCCGCTGGCGGCCACAGCGATCGGTGGGGCCTCCTCGGGCAGGTCGAAGACCCGGGCGTCCTCCAGTCGCAGATACTTGCCGTCGTACGAGCGGTATCCGCCGCGCCACAGCAGGCGAATGATCTCCAGTGCCTCACGCAGCATCGCGTGGCGGGTGCCCACCCCGGGGAACTCGCGCCCGACGACGTGCTCGTTGAGCCGCTCACCGGAGCCGATGCCGAGCGTGAACCGGCCCTCCGAGACCAGCGCGAGCGTCGCCGCCGCCTGCGCGATGATCGCCGGGTGGTACCGGACGGTCGGACACGTCACGCCGGTCGCGAGGCCGATGCGCTCGGTGCGCTCCGCGATGGCGCCGAGGACGGTCCACACGAACGGCGAGTGGCCCTGGTTGTCCAGCCAGGGGTGATAGTGATCACTGACCTCGACGAAGTCGAAGCCGGCGTCCTCCGCTCGCTGTGCCTGCCGGACCAGCTCCGCCGGGCCGAACGCCTCGGCGGCCAGTTTGTAACCGATCTCCATGTGCCCTCACTCCCTGGCGGTTCCGCGTTCACCGGCTTCCCCGCGTCTCGCACCCCCCGGTGGTCCGTGTCCCCCACGGGTCCCGGCCGACGATGGCGTGCGAGCGCCCGCCGCCGGGCCGTCCTGTGGCTGTCGGCGTCGGGTGCCACACGAGCGGGGTGGATAAACCCTCCAGGCCCTGGACATGAGGCCGACCGACGGCGCCCTGAGGTGCGGAGGGGAACGCGATGAACGCGCGTGCGCGGGTTGTCGCAGGCTGGGGCGGCCGCTACTGTCTCAGGGCCTTGGTGCACGGGAAACCGGTGAAGAACCGGTGCGGCCCTCGCCACTGTGATCGGGAAGTCCAGTTCCATCCCTCGGGAGCCACTGGATCGCCAACAAGACGGCGATCTGGGAAGGCGGAGCTTGACGGCATGACCCGTAAGCCAGGAGACCGGCCAAGGCGCGTCGTCCATCCACGAGGTGCTGGAGAGGTCTCTTACGTCATGCACATCGCCGAGGGGTATCTGCCCCCGTTGCACGCGGTCGCCTGGGGCGTCGCGTCAGCTCCGTTCGTCGCCCACGGTGTCCGGGCACTCACCCGCGAGGTCAAGGCGCACCCCGAGAGCACCCTGCTGCTCGGTGCGGCCGGAGCCTTCACGTTCGTCCTCTCCGCGCTCAAGATCCCCTCAGTGACGGGGAGCTGCTCCCATCCCACGGGAACGGGACTCGGAGCGATCTTGTTCAGACCGCCGGTCATGGCGGTGCTCGGCACCATCACGCTGCTGTTCCAGGCGTTGCTGCTGGCGCACGGCGGCCTCACCACCCTGGGCGCCAACGCCTTCTCGATGGCCATCGTCGGGCCGTGGACCGGCTACGGGCTGTACTGGCTGCTGCGCCGGTTCGGCGCGCCCCTGATGGTCTGCGTGTTCTTCGGGGCCTTCGCCGCCGACCTCAGCACCTACTGCGTGACCAGCGTGCAGCTGGCGCTGGCCTTCCCGGACCCGAGCAGCGGCTTCCTGGGCGCGCTCGCCAAGTTCGGCGGCATCTTCGCCGTGACCCAGATCCCGCTGGCGGTCAGCGAGGGCCTGCTCACCGTGCTGGTGATGCGCCTCCTGACCCAGTCGAGCAAGGGCGAGCTGACCCGGCTCGGCGTGCTGCTGCCCGGCCGCAAGGGCCGCGACGAGAAGGCGGTGGCGGGATGAAGCGCGACACGAAGATCAACGCTCTGCTGCTGCTGATCGTGGCCGCACTGGCCGTGATGCCGCTCGTGCTCGGTCTCGGGGACGACAAGGAGGAGCCGTTCACCGGCGCCGACGCGCAGGCCGAGACGGCGATCATCGAGAACGAACCGGACTACGACCCGTGGTTCTCACCCCTGTACGAACCGCCGTCGGGCGAGATCGAGTCGGCATTGTTCGCCCTCCAGGCGGCGCTCGGCGCGGGCGTCCTCGCGTACTACTTCGGGCTGCGCAAGGGGCGCCGCCAAGGGGAGGCCCGCGCGGCGGCCGCAGGTACGGCGGAGGGGACGGCCGCCACGTCCGGCGAAGCCGAGCCCACGGACGAACGCCCAGGCACGACCGCGGACACGGACACAGGGGCGGACGCGGACGCGGGCGCGCCAGTGAGCGGCACTCCCGGCTCACCCCGGTCGTAGCCGCCGATGCTCCCCATCGACGCGGCGGCGCACAGCAGCCACTGGCGCCGCCGCCACCCCCTGGACAAGGCATGCCTGGGCCTGGGGCTGACCGTCCTGGCGATCTCACTGCCCCCGTGGCCGGGCGCCCCGCTGATCGCCGCGGTGACACTGACCGTGCTCATCGGCCCGGCCCGGGTCGTACCGCGGCAGCTGTGGCGGGCCTGGCGCATCCCGCTCGGCTTCTGTGTGACCGGCGCGGTCCCGCTGCTGTTCGAGGTGGGCGGTCCTGACGGTCTGGTCGCGCTCGCACCGAACGGGCCGGTCCTCGCGGGGCAGCTGCTGGCGCGCACCTCGGCGGCCTCGCTCGGCCTGCTGCTGTTCGCGTTCACGACGCCCGTCTCCGATGTGCTCCCCCGGCTGGTCCGGGCGGGCGTGCCGCCCGCCGTGGTCGACGTCGCGCTCGTGACGTACCGGATGAGTTTCCTGCTGCTGGACTCGATGGCGCAGATCCGGCAGGCGCAGGCGGCCCGGCTGGGCCTCACCACCACCAGCGCCCAGTGGCGGTCGCTGGCGGGGCTGGGGGCGACCGCGTTCGTCCGTGCCTTCGACCGCGCCGCCCGCCTCCAGTCGGGCCTCGCCGGGCGGGGGTACGACGGCACGCTGCGGGTGCTGGTCCCCGAGGCGAAGATCTCGCGTTCCTTCCTGGGGGCGACCGCCGCACTGCTGGCGGCCCTCACCGGCCTCACCCTCGTCACCGAAAGGTTCCTCCCATGACCTCGCAGCGGCCCGTCATCGAACTCGTACGGGCTGAGTACGCCTACGAGGACGGTCCGCCCGTGCTGAGCGGGGTGAGCTTCGCCGTGCGCGAGGGGCGGGCCGTGGCGCTGCTCGGCCGCAACGGCGGCGGCAAGACGACCATGCTGCGGCTCCTCAACGGCGGCCTGCGGTGCGCGGACGGCCAACTGCTGCTGGAGGGCGAGCCCGTCCGCTATGACCGCAAGGGCCTGACGCGGCTGCGCACCACGGTGCAGCTCGTCGTGCAGGACCCGGACGACCAGCTCTTCGCCGCCTCGGTCGCGCAGGACGTGTCGTTCGGCCCGATGAATCTGGGGCTGTCCGAGGAGGAGGTGCGCGGCCGTGTACGGGAGGCGCTGGACGCGCTCGACATCGCGGCGCTTGAGGACCGCCCGACCCACCTGCTCTCGTACGGGCAGCGCAAGCGCGCGGCGATAGCGGGGGCGGTCGCGATGCGCCCCCGGGTGCTGATCCTCGATGAGCCCACGGCGGGGCTCGACCCGCATGGTCAGGAGCGGCTGCTCGACGTCCTCGGCCGTCTCCAGGCCGCGGGCACGACCATCGTGATGGCCACCCACGACGTGGACCTCGCTCTGCGGTGGGCGGACGACGCGGCCGTCCTGACGCCGGAGGGCCTGCGTACGGGACCGGCGGCCGAGCTGCTCGCCGACCAGGACCTCCTCGACGCCGCCCGGCTCCGCAGGCCGTGGAGCGTGGCGGTCGCCGAGATGCTGCGCGCCCATGGGCTGCTCACGGAGCCGGGCTTCGCGCCCCGCACGCCGGAGGAGCTGACCCTGTGGTCCACGACGCTCCCCCGGCCCAGCGCCTAGGCCGGGTCCCGGCGGGTCATGCCAGGGAGGGGTGCCCATGTCCGTGCGTCGCACGCAGACTGCGGGTGCGTCGTGGCTGGTCGCGCAGTTCCCCGCGCCCCTGGCAGGGCATGCTCCTTCGCTGTGCCAGGGCTGCTCCTCTGGGCCTGGCGGCGAGGCTCCTTACGCGGCCCGATGCCGGGCACGCGTGATCCGCCGGGCACCCGCTAGCCAGGGCCGGACTCCGGGGCCTGGTGTCGCCGGGCGGCGGAGCCCGGGGCGGGGCTGGTCCGGGGCGGGCTGGTCCGGGGCGGGGTGCGGGTCTGGTGTCTGCCCGCGGCCCGTCCACCGGCAGGGCGATGGGCCCGGTGTCAGGTGATCCGCAGCAGGGTCTTGTCCTTGGCCGTCGAGTCGCGGCCCACGTAGATCTCGATGTCGCCCTTCTCCACCAGGAACCGGCCCTCGTGGTCGTTCGTCCAGAAGCCGAAGTCCTCGGCGCCCAGCCGGAAGCGCACGGTGCTGGCGGCACCGGCGCCGAGGGTGACCCTGCGGAAGCCGCGCAGTCTGCGCACCGGCTGAGCGATGCTCGCCACCGGGTCGTGCACGTAGAGCTGCACGACCTCGTCGCCCTCGCGGTCCCCGGTGTTGCGGACGGTGGCCGTCACCTCGACCGTCTTGCCGTCGCGCAGCGCTTCGGCCGCGATCCGGCCCGTGCTCAGCTGCGGACGGCCGACCTCGAAGGTGGTGTAGCTCAGACCGTGGCCGAACGGGAACTGCGGCCCGTGAGCCAGGTCGAGGTACTTGGAGGAGAACTTGTTGTCCTTGTCGTAGGGGCGGCCGGTGTTCTCGTGGTTGTAGTGGATGGGGATCTGCCCGACGGCCCGGGGGAACGACACGGGAAGCTTGCCGCCGGGGTTGACGGAGCCGAAGAGCACGTCCGCGATGGCGTTCCCAGCCTCGGTGCCCGGGTGCCACGCCTCCAGGACGGCGGGCGCGGCGCCCAGCCAGCCGCCGATGGTCAGCGGGCGGCCGTTGACAAGGACGACGGCGAAGGGCTTGCCCGTGTCCGCGATGGCCTTGATGAGCTCCGCCTGTGCGCCCGGCAGCCCGATCTCGCTGCGCGAGCCGGCCTCGCCGCTCAGCGCGGCGGGTTCACCGACGACGACCACCGTCACCTCAGCGGCCTTGGCCGCCGCGGCCGCCTCGGCGATGCCGCTGGTGTCGCCCCCTTCGGCGGCGACGCCCTTCGCGTACGTCACACGGGCCTTCGGCGCGGCCTTCCTGACCGCGTCGAGCACGGTGACCGCGGGGAACTTCCGCGCCCCTGGCCCGGCCCACGTCCCGAGCAGGTCGGTCGAGTCGCCGAACGGGCCGACGACGGCGACCGAGGACGCGGCACGGTCGAGGGGCAGCGTCTTCCGCTCGTTCTTCAGCAGCACCATGGACCGGCCTGCGACCGTGCGCGCCGCCGCGCGGGCCTCGCTGGTCGGCTCGGTGATCGCGGCGTCCTCGTCCACATAGGGGTGGTCGAAGAGCCCGAGCTGGAACTTGACGAGCAGGATGCGGGCCACCGCGTCGTCCAGCCGCTCCCGCGTGATCCGGCCGGACTTCAGGAGCTTCTTGCCGTGGTCGCGCAGGTGGGTGCTGACCATCTCCATGTCGACCCCGGCGCCCAGCGAGAGCCGGGCCGCGTCGGCGCCGTCGGCGGCGAACCCGTGCGTGATGAGTTCCTGGACGCCGGTCCAGTCGCTGATGACGAAGCCCCCGAAGTCCCATTCGTCCTTGAGCACGTCGGTCAGGAGGTACGAGTTGCCGTGGGCGGGGACGCCGCTGATCGTGTTGAACGACGCCATGACCGTGGCCACACCCGCGTCCAGCGCGGCCTTGAACGGCGGGAAGTAGAGGTTGCGCAGCCGCGCCTCGGAGACGTCCACGGCGTTGTAGTCGCGTCCGCCCTCGGCGCCTCCGTACGCGGCGAAGTGCTTGGCGCAGGCCGCGACCCGGTCCTTCCTGCCCAGGTCCTTGCCGTCGGCGCGGCCCTGGTGACCGGTGACCTTCGCGGCGGCGAACCGTGCCGTCAGATACGGGTCCTCGCCCGCGCCCTCGGCGATCCGGCCCCAGCGCGGCTCGTGGGTGACGTCCATCATGGGCGCGAACGTCCAGTGCACACCGTTGGAGCGCGCCTCGGCCGAGGCGACCTCGGCGTCCGAGGCGGCGGTGCCGGGGTCGAAGCTCGCCGCCTGCGCCAGTGGAATGGGGAAGGTCGTCCAGAAGCCGTGGATGACGTCGAGCCCGAACAGCAGCGGGATGCCCAGCCGCGACTGCTCCACGGCGAGCCGCTGCACCGCGTTGGTGTTCTTCGCTCCGTGGATGTTGAGTACGGAACCGAGCCTGCCGTTGCGGGCCGCCTCTTCCGCTTCCGTGTTCTGCCCGCCGCCGGGCCCGGTGTCCCCGGTCCAGGAGAGCTGCTGGAGCTGGCCGAGCTTCTCCTCGACCGACATCCGGCCGAGCAGCTCCGCGATCTCTCGCTCGTAGGCGCTGGTCCGGCGCGGGGGCCGGGGCCCCGCGGGCGCCCCTGCCCGGGGGCCCGCCGCCTCCGCCGCGTGCGCTCCGGATGCCTGGCCGCCTGCCACACCGGCCGTGACGACCGTGCCGCCGACGGCCGCGAGCAACGTACGCCTCCGCATACTGTCCATACCATTCATCCTCTGAACGAAGTTGACGGTGCGTTAGGGGTGGCTCCTTCAAAAGGTGGGCTGAAGTTACGTTCCTGTGCCGGGAGGGTCAAGAGATAGCGCAGCGCTGGCCTGATCCTCGCCGTGGGCCTGGCCACCCCGCGGCCCACCACCCCGTGGCCGTGACGGGTTCAGCAGACCTCCCAGGGGTGGGCCGGGCGGACAGGACGCGCGCCGTACGCCGTACCTGACCGCGAAGGTCCACCCGTTCGCACCCCGGGCCCCGGCCACGCCGCCCCGCGGCACCGCACGCCCTGAAACCACCCGCTCAGCAGCGGCGTTCCTCAACTGAGCGACGCCGTAGCGGGGGTACGAGATGAACGAGCTGGTTCCAGGTGGCAATCAGGTGTTGCCCGGAGGCACGCTGACCCTCCGGGTGCCCGGGCCCTTCGACGTGTCCGCGCTGATCACGGGCGGCGACGGCAAGGTCGGCGGCGACGCCGACTTCGTCTTCTTCAACCAACCCGCCGCATCCGGCGCCCGGTTGGCGGGTGACACGCTCACGCTCCGCACCGGGAGTCTGCGCCCCGGCGCCAGCCGCGTCACGGTGGCCGTCAGCCCCGCCGACCCCGGCACGGCCCTGGGGCGACTGCCCGCGCCGACCCTGATCGTCACCCTCGGCGACGGGTCGCCCGTCGCCCGCTTCACCCCGCAGCGCCCCACCCACGAGACGGTGCTGCTGCTCGCCGAGATCTACCAGCGCGGCTCCGACTGGAAGCTGCGGGCCCTGGGGCAGGGTTACGCGGACGGCCTGGCGGGGGTCGCCCGTGACTTCGGAGTCGAGGTGCTGGAGGACACACCCGCGCCGCCTCGCCCGGCGCCGCCTCGCCCGGCGCCATTCCGTCCGGCACCACCTCGCCAGGCACGGACGACCGGTGGGCGGCACTCACCGTCGGGCGGCGGAGCCCAGGCGGCGGGTGGTCCGGTGCGGGCGGCGAGCGGTCCGGCGCCTGCGGGCGGTCCGGCCACGGCGGACGGTTTCCTACCGCTGGTCAACGCGGCCCGGTCCCGGGCCCGTACCCGGCCGGTGACCCTCGACGGACGGCTGACCAGCGCCGCCACCGCCCACGCCGGTGCGATGGCGGCTCAGGAACGCCTCGGCCTCGAAGCCCCCGCCGGGACGTCCGTCTTCCACCGGATCACCGCCACCGGGCTCGTCTGCCTGACCATCGCCGAGCACATCGTCTCCGGACCGCGCACACCGGCCGAGTTCGTGGAGTACTGCCTGACCGACGAGCGGCGCGCCACCCCGTTCCGCGACCCGGCCCTCACCCATGCCGGTGTCGGTCACGCCACCGGTTCCACCTCCGGTGACCTCTACTGGACGGCGCTGTGGGCCGAGCCGTTCTCGGTGGCCGGTCTGGTCCGCTTCGCGTCCGAGGTGGTCGCACTGACCAACGCCGAACGCGCCGCCGCGGGACTGCGCCCACTGGCCACCGACCCGCTGCTCACCGTGGCCGCGCAGGCGCACAGCGCCGACATGACCGCCAGGGACTTCTACTCCCACACCACCCCCGAGGGGCGCGAGCCGTGGGACCGGGCGGCAGCGGCCGGATGCACCCACAGCGGCATCGGCGAGAACATCGCCTGCGGCCAGCGCTCCCCCGCCGAGGTGGTGCGCGGCTGGATGAACAGCCCCGGCCACCGGGCCAACATCCTCAAGCCGGACTTCGACCGGATCGGCGTCGGATACGCGATGGGCAGCCAGGCGGGGACGTACTGGACACAGCTGTTCGGCGCATCCCGGTGAGCCGCCGGCCGGCGCAGGGGGTATCCGGCGGATCACGCGTGCCCGGCATCAGGCTGCGCACGGGGCCTGCCAGGCCGCCAGGCCCAGGAGAAACAGCCCCGGCCCAGCGCGGAAATGTACCCCCTCAGGGCGCGGGGAACCGCGCGACCAGCCACGACACACCCGCACTCCGCACCGCGACACACGGGCAGGCGCTCCCCCAGCACGATCCGCCGGACACGGCCTCGGCCGCCGCGCCGCACTCAGACCCGGCCACTCCACTTCGGCCCGATCTCGGCCCAGGCGCGCTCCCACTGCTCCTCCCTGACCCGGTCCAGCCGCCGCAGCACGACGCGGCGGGCGAGCAGCACCAGGACACAGAAGGCGGTGGCGGCCATGGCGCCGACCGTCACGGCCCGCGTCGTCGCCTGCTCGGGGGTGAGCGGGGTCGCGGTGAGGTTCCCGCGCGCGTCGGTCCAGACCGTGACCGCCGCGCCCGCCCGCTGGCCCTCGACCACCCGCGTCTCAGCCGTGCGCTCCTTACCGTCAGGGGTCGTCCAGCGCACCTCGGCCCGTACCCGGCTGTCGCCCGGCTCCCCCAGGTCGCGGGGGCGCACCGGGGCTTCCTCGACGAGCTGCGCCCGCGTCGGCTGGCGCTGCTCGTACTCCCGCAGCAGGGGCCGCTCCACAGCGGTGGCCGACATGGCGCCCAGCACCGCACCACCGGCGACCATGATCACCACCGCCAGCACGGCCACCCACCCCTCGATCACGTCGCAGCGGCGGCGCAACGGGTTGCGCCGCCACCGCCACAGCCGGCGGCTCACACCCGCGGTCATCGGCTTCGCGCTCATCGCTCACCCCCTGGTGAGTAGCCGCCCGCGCGGGGCGAGGCGGGCCCGGCTCATTACACCTGCGACGAGTACCGTGCCCGGCCCATCACATGCGCCCCAAAACCAAAACAGCCCCATTCGCCCCTTTGGTCGGACCCGCCGCGCGGCGGCCCCGAGGCGCGCCGCGCATCTCCGCCACCGCCGATATGTCCCCCACGCCGCGATAAAGCTCCCGGCGGCGCGGGCACCGGCGCTACAGTCGAGGGCATGACGGCAGACGAGGGGACCGTACGCGTCGACAGCTGGATCTGGTCGGTGCGGCTCACCAAGACGCGGTCGCTGGCCGCCGCGGCCTGCCGGGCGGGCCATGTCCGGGTGAACGGCGAACGGGTCAAGGCCGCGCACGCGGTGCGCTGCGGCGACGAGGTACGACTGCGGCACGCCGGGCGCGAGCGGATCGTCGTCGTCGCCAGTGTCGTACGCAAACGGGTCGGCGCTTCCGTCGCCGCCACCTGTTACGTGGACAACAGCCCACCGCCGCCGGCGCCCGAGGAGACCGTGGTGATCGCCCATCGCGACCGGGGCGCGGGCCGCCCGACCAAGCGCGACCGCCGCGACATGGAGCGCCTGCGCGGAGCCTGAGCGCCGCCGCCCCGGCGACCGGAAGCGGCCGCGCGCCGCCGGGTGTCCGCGAACGCGGGCAGCGCGCCACCACGGGTGCGCGCCCGCGTGCGGGAGTCCGCCCGATCCGCTCCGCCCGCGTCTGCGCCGCCAGCGCGGGCCCGCCACGGCGGCTACCCTCGAAGGCCATGACGTCGAAGCATGACCGCCTGACGATCGGCGAACTCGCGGCCCGTAGCGGACTGGCGACTTCCGCCCTGCGGTACTACGAGGAACTCGGGCTGATCCACTCCGAACGCACGGTCGGCGGCCAGCGTCGCTTCACCCGCGCCACACTCCGCCGCGTCGCCTTCGTCCGCGCGGCCCAGCAGGTCGGCCTCTCCCTTGAGGAGGCGGGCGAAGCCCTGGCCAAGCTCCCCGAGGACCGGGCCCCGAACGCGTCGCAATGGAACACGGTGGCCCATGTCTGGACTCGGCGGATCGACGCGCAGATCGACGCCCTGGAACAGCTGAAACGCCAGCTCGCCGGGTGTATCGGCTGCGGATGCCTGTCGCTGCGTAAATGCGGCCTGTACAACCCGGCCGACACAGCCGCCGACCGCGGCTCCGGCGCCCGCTACCTGCTCGGCGACGAGCCCCCGCGTCCCCCTGCCCCGGCTCCCGCGCCATCCACCGCCCGGACCCGCTGACCCGCGCCCGCGCGGCGCAGCCCCCGCCGGACAGGCCGAACGCCGCCCTCTCTTCCGAGAGAGCGGCGCTGTCCGTCGATGCCGCCCTGGCGGCCGAGACGTCCCGCCCTGGCGTGCGTCCCGGGCCGCTGCGAACACGACGCCGCAGCCCGTGGCGGGCCCGGCGCTGTGCCACCGGCGAGGCCGCCCGCGTCAGCAGGTGGCCCCGGTCCGCGCTCAGCCCGTCACATGCTGCCGGGCTTGAACACGTCCTGCTCGATGAGCAGCTTGTCGATCCGTGCCTTGTCCACGCGGTTCGTCACCTCGTCGACCTCCTGCCGGTCCCGCACGCACTTGGCCAGCGTGAACGCCGAGGTGACCACGAAGACCAGACCGAGCGCGAGAAACGCCCGCTCCCAGGCCCCGACAGGCAGCTTGGCGATGCCGACTGCGACAGCGGCCAGGGACAGGCCGAACGAGATCGCGGCCTGCACGAAGAACGCGGTGGTCGTCGGACGCTGGATTGAAGGAGTCGTCATGCACGTAGCGTGTCGGGCCCGTGACCCGGGCACATGAGTACGGCTACTCAGGTTGCCCTGGGTGCACCCCCCAGTACCGCGCGACGCCACCCGGACAACCAAGATCAACAGCCGGGAAAGGGGTGCGCGACCACCCGGTGAAGTGCGGTATTGTTCTCGTGCGCGGTCGGCCAGGGGGCAACCCCAGCCGGACAAGCATCGGGACGTGGCGCAGCTTGGTAGCGCACTTGACTGGGGGTCAAGGGGTCGCAGGTTCAAATCCTGTCGTCCCGACGGTGCTGAAAGGGCCTCGCGGCCAGGGAGAGATTCCTGGCCGCGAGGCCCTTCGCCGTTGGCGGGACGAGATCGTACGGCGCGTCGGCGGGCCGCGAGCGGCGCCCAGCCGACACGGTCCGGCGAGCGTGCCCTCCCCGCCGACGCACGGCCGGGGGCCTCGGACCGCTCGCGGTCCTGCCCCGCGCGGCACACCGGCCCCGGCGAGGCACCGTACGGCTCAAGGCCCCCGCTGACGCCCGGCGGCGCTCCGCGCGGGCAGCCTGGACACAGTATGGGCAGCGCGCGCGTCGCCGGACACCGGCGGCTCCCTCCCTACGCGGGGTCGGACCTCCTGGCCAGAGGGCTTCTGCCGGGCGGCGGATTTCCCTGCCGCTTCACCAGCCACCCCACCGCCCTGGCGGACTCCCGCTTGCGTGAGAGCGCACTCTCACACCTAGCTTGATTCCTATGGACACCACACCGCACTCCCCCGCCGCACCCGCCACCAGCGACGACCGCTACGCACGTGGGCTGGCCGTCCTGCGCGAGGTCAGTGGCGGCAGCCACGAGGCGGTGCTCAGCAGCCTGGATGGCATCGCCCCCGATCTGGCCCGCTACGTCGTCGAGTTCGGCTACGGAGACCTCTACTCCCGCCCGGGGCTCACCTTCCGGGAGCGCCAGTTGACGATCGTCGCGGCGCTGGCGGCCATGGGGAACGCCGCACCACAGCTCCGGTTCCACATCAGCGGCGCCCTCAACGTGGGCTGCACCCGCGAAGAGGTCGTGGAGACCCTGATCCACGTCTGCCTCTACGCGGGCTTCCCGGCCACACTCAACGGCGTCGCCGCGGCACGCGAGGTCTTCGCCGCCAACCCTGTGGCCCCGCATGCGGCAGCGCCCTCCGCCGCCGCGTCGCGCACCGCGTCGCCCGAGCGGGGCGGTGACCGGTTCAAGCGGGGCCAGGAGGCACTGGAGCGCGTCGACGGTCACGCCGGGCAGCAGGTGGTCGACTCTCTGCGGGACATCGCCCCGGATCTGGCCCAGTACATCATCGAGTTCGGCTTCGGCGACGTCTACTCCCGCCCGGGCCTGGACCTGAAGACCCGTGAGCTGGTCACGGTGGCGATCTGCACGGCGCTCGGCACCGTGGCGCCCCAGTTGCGCGTGCACCTCCACGGACTCCTCAACGTCGGCGGCACCGAGGAGGAAGCCATCGAGGTCATCGTGCAGATGTCCGGTTACGCGGGCTTCCCCGCCGCCCTCAACGGCGTCACCGCGGCACGGGAGGTCTTCGCTGAGCGGGCGGCGGGCTGAGGCCGGCGCGCACCGCTGCCCGCACGGCGGCCGCTCGTACCCGGACTGCCGGCAGGCGCGGGCCCGGTACGGAAGGGCGCCCCGGAGCATGTACGATGTAGCCATCTGACCTGCGGGAATAGCGAAGCAGGCGGATGGCACACCGGGACGTGGCGCAGCTTGGTAGCGCACTTGACTGGGGGTCAAGGGGTCGCAGGTTCAAATCCTGTCGTCCCGACGGTGTGGGAAGGGCCTGGCGGCCGGGGAGCAATCCCCTGGCCACCAGGCCCTTCTCGGGTTCCGGGCCGGATACCGGGCGCCTGCGGGCGGCGTTCCGTGCCCGGGGCACCGGCTCTCCTGCCCGGGTGACTCAGCCATGTCCCGTGGCGCACAGGTCGGCGGTTCCCAGCCTCATGTGGTCGCCCTCGGCGCGGGTCGCGCTCACCCAGAGTCCCTGTGCCCGGACGTCGGTGAGGACGATGTGCGGGATCGGCACCGGCGGCAGCGCGTAGGTGCTGACCGCGAGCGGCAGCAGCCCGAAGGCGCGCCCCTGGAGCAACTCGGCGCGCAGCCGCACGTCGCCGGTCAAGGTGATGCGGCGGGCTGTGGTGCAGGTGCCGCCCGTGCCGTCGGCCGAGGCGTACCGCAGGCGGAGGTGTTCGGCGACGAGTGAGTGGGCCCGGCAGGTGCCGGCGGCGCGCGGGGAGAACGGCGCGGAGCACAAGAGCCCGGTGACGGTGATGGTCCTCGCCCGCAGCAGGACCCGCTCGCCGACCGGGCCGCCGGGGACGTCAGCTCGACGGTGGTCGCTTCCCTGGCCTGACTCCGCCTCATCCCGGGCTTCGGGTGGGTAGCCGTCAGCACCGCCCAGGCAGGCGGCGAGAGCCTGCGCCGCACGGTGTGTCTGTCCGCCGGAGCCCGGGGTGCGGGTCGGAAGTGCGCGCTTCTCGCACGCTGCGGGCAGGGGGTTGTCCGGGGAGTCCGCCGCCTGCCGCGTGTTCGCGTACGCGGCACCGTCCGGCTCCGTGCGCTGGGTGGGGAAGCCCGCGAGCGCGGGCGCCAGCGGGGTCTCGGGGGCGCCGCCTGCCGGGGCTGTGGCGGGATGGACCGCGACCGCCGAGTGTGCGGCCAGCAGAAGCGCGGTCCACAGCAGCGTGGTGGCGGGCTGTTGTGGGCGGCGCTGACGGCGCGTGCCCCCGGTCATCTGACTGCCGGGCGCCAGGCTGTGGCGAGCGCGCCGCCGACGAGAGCGAGCAGCATCCCGACGAGGAACCCGCCGAGGTTGGCCATCGGGTAGGAGATGAGGCCCACGGCGATCGCCAGCCATCCGCTGAACCGCGCTTGTGCCGGACAGAGCAGCATGTGGACCGCGCAGGCCGTGAGGGCGAGGGCGATCAGCAGTGCCGCCGCACCGCCGAACCCCTGCATGGCCAGGAAGCTCGGGCGGCCCAGCGGGAAGTAGGCGATCTCAAGACCGGCGCCGAGCACCAGCACGCCTGCCGCCACCGGCCGTGCCCGCCACCGCGGCCCGACATGGCCGACGGCGCCGGCCGTGCCGTCAGCCGAGGTGGCGCCGACCGTGCCCGCACCGGACTCGGCACCGGCGCCCTCGTCCGGGCGGCCGGCCTGGGACTCCTCGTCGGTCAGAAGCACGGGTGCTCCCCCGGCAGGACGTACATCCGGGCGTTCTTCAGGCTGAACAGCCCCGCTGTCACCGACCATGAGCGCAGTCGCAACCGGTCGACGTTGAGAGTCTGGGACTGCTGTCCGTAGGCCCCGCGTGCGCCTGGCCGCCCCTGTGCGGCGTCGAGCGATGAGGCGTCGCGGCCCATCTCCACGCTGCCGAAGGACATGTCTCCCTCAAGCCGTGCCAGGTCGAGCACCAGGTTCCGCGCCTCGACGGGTTTCTTGGCGCTGGTGCGGATGAGGAGGGTGACCGCGCCGAAGGGGGTGTGCGCTACCGATGACTGGCACAGCCGGTACATGCGCGCCTCGCGGATGACGGCCACGGCCACCGGTCGGCGCTTTCCCGCCGAGTCCTTGGTGAAGGAGGCGTACTGCTGGGCCCCCTGGCCCTCCATGCGGTGCGCCGAGACCTTGAAGGTGCTGCCGGAGACGGCGAAGGAGACCGGTACGCCCGCCGCGGTCGTGGTGAGCATCGTGCCCACGGCCAGAATGGCGGCCAGCGTGGAGACGAGGGCGAACTTCCGCCAGTCCGTGGTGGCCCGCCGGGTGCCCACTGCGGCGACGCGGCCACGCAGGCCGCGCCAGGTGAGCGATCCAAAACGCCGCATAGCCGCCCTCTCCGCCCGCACGAATCATCGGTTTCTCCGGGACAAACGCGGCACCTGTTCGGAAGGACACGCGCCAACCCCCGGATGGCCGAAGACGAGAGGCGAGCGGGTGGATCGCGGTCCTGACACCCGCGGTGACCTCATCGGACGCGTCCGGCGCGGGATGGCTGCGGGACGGCTGCGGGACGGCGGCGGGACGGCGGTCGGCACCGGTCTCCTCGCGGCTCGCGCGCTTCCCTCCCCCCGGAAGACTTCCGAGCCCGCGCCACCGGACCTGCGACGATGCCTGCATGAGTGCGCCTACGAGAGACGACCTGCTAGCCGAGGCCGTGCGGTTGCGCGAGCAAGGGCAGCAAGAAGAGGCCCGCGAGCGGCTGCTGGCCCTCGCCGCCGAACACCCCGACGACGCCGAGGTGGCCTACCAGACGGCCTGGTCCCACGATGTGCTGGGCTTGGAAGCCGAGGCCGTCACGTACTACCAACGGTCCCTGCACGCGACCGGTCTGGGGGCCGAGGACCGCCGGGGCGCGCTGCTCGGCCTGGGAAGCACCTACCGCGTACTCGGCCGGTATGCCGAGGCCGTCGAGACGCTGCGCCGAGGGGTGGCGGAGTATCCCGACGACGGGGCCCTGCGGACGTTTCTCGCGATGGCGTTGTTCAACGCCCAGGAGCATCACGAGTCGATACGGACCCTGCTGCGACTGGTGGCCGCCACCAGCCAGGACCCTCATGTGCGGCAGTACAGGAAGGCCATCGAGCACTACGCCGAGGACCTGGACGCAACCGTGTGAGCCCGCCCCGGCGCGGCGGGCGGCCGCCGGCCGCCGCGCCGGGCACGCCGTACGCCGCATGCCGCCACTTGGGCCGCCACGGTGCGGACCCGGCGGCCACCGGGGGCGGCGTACTGTCGCGACGGCCCGTCATGCGGGATGCTCCGGTGGCATGAGGAGAGCCGCGCATCGCGTGAGTCGCAAGAACCGCCTTGGTCGCGCCGGGGCCTTCGCGCTCGTCATCGGCCTGCTGTCCACGCTGAGCTGGAGCGCGCCCGCGGGCGCCGACACCTCCCGGACCCGCCTGACGGAAGCCATCGACGTCATCCTCGCCGACCCCCGCATGGACGGCGGCTCGGCGAGCGTGGTGGTCGCCGACGCCGCCACGGGAGACATCCGCTACGAGCACCAGCCCGCTGACCGGCTGATGCCCGCGTCGAACACCAAAGTGCCCACGTCGGCAGCCGCCATGGAACTGCTGGGCCCGGCCTACCGTTTCAGCACCGACGTGCTGACCGACGGCGGACGCGGCGGCCCGGTGCTCAGGGGGAATCTGTATCTGCGGGGAACCGGCGACCCCACGATGCTCGCCAAGGACTACCAGGCGCTGGCCGCGCGGGTCGCGGACGCCGGGATCAAGCGGGTCACGGGGCGGCTGATCGCCGACGACACCCGGTTCGACACCCAGCGGCTGGGCCGGTCGTGGGCGGCCGATGACGAGTCCTCGTACTACTCGGCGCAGATCTCGCCGCTCACGCTCGCCCCCGACACCGACTACGACGCGGGCACCGTCGTCGTCCAGGTCTCCCCCGGCGACCGGCCCGGTGCCGCACCGAAGGCGCGGGTCACCCCGGACACCGACTACGCGGGCATCGACCTGCGGGCCACCACCGTCGCCAAGGGTGAGCGCCAGACGCTCTCCGTGGAGCGGCAGCACGGCGGCAACACCCTCACCGTCAGCGGCGGCATCCCGGTCGGCGCCGCCACGACCAAGCAATGGGTCAGCGTCTGGGAGCCCACCGGATACGCCGCCGAGGTGTTCAGGGACGCGCTCACCGAGCACGGCGTGCGCGTCAGCGGCGGCACCCGGCTGGGCAAGCCGACACCGAAGGACGCCAAGCCGCTCGCCAGGCACCGCTCCATGCCGCTGTCGGAGCTCATGGTCCCGTTCATGAAGCTGTCCAACAACAACCACGCCGAAGTACTGACCAAGACCATCGGCTACGAGACGTCGGGCGCGGGCACCTGGAGCGCGGGGCTCGCGGCGATCGGCGGATTCCTGAAAAAGGAGGGCGTGGACACCGGCACGCTGCGCCAGGTGGACGGCTCGGGCCTGTCACGGCTGAACAACTTCACGGCGGGCCAGCTCTCCACGCTGCTGCTGTCCGTACGGGACGCCCCCTGGTACCCCGCCTGGCACGCCTCACTGCCGGTGGCCTGCGCCCCGGACCGGATGGCGGGCGGCACGCTCCGCTCACGGATGTGCGGCACACCGGCGGAGGGCAACGCGCGCGCCAAGACCGGCTCACTGACCGGCGCGTCGGCGCTGTCCGGTTACGTCACCGACGCGGGCGGCCGCGAACTGGTCTACAGCATCGTCCTGAACAACCATCTGGCCCCGTCGGTGAAGAGCATCGAGGACGCCATCGTGGTCACCCTCGCCTCCTCGGAGGAGGACCACGTCAAGGCCGTCCGGCCGGGCACCGACCGGTCCGCCGCCCCGGCCGCCGACCTGGAATGCTCCTGGACCAAGCCACGGCGGTGCTGACCGGCGGACCTCGCGGCGCCGGGCGCCTCCGGCCATGGCCCGCAGGCCGTACGCCCCGGCCACCCCGCTGACCCCGTCGGCAGGGCGCGCGCCACGGGCCGGGCACGCGGGAGAACGTGCCCGGCCTCAGCACGTGCCCGCCCGCCGCCACTTGGTGGTTCCGGCCCGTCCGGCGGTTCCGGCCGGCGGCCTCACCGCACGACGAGGACCAGCTTCCCCGTGGTCCGGCCGGTCTCCCCCCGCTCATGGGCCTTGGCCGCCTCTGCCAGCGGGAAGGTCTCGGCGACGGTCGCGCGGAGCTCGCCCGCCTCGACCAGTCCGGCGAGGGCGTCCATCCCGGCGTGGTCCGCCTCGACGATCAGTGTCTTCGCCCGCACCCCGAGCCGCTCGGCCTCATCGCTGAGCTGCTGCTCCTCGTACGGCAGGATGGAGACCAGGAGTCCGCCCTGCCGGAGGGTGCGCAAGGAGCGGCCACGGTAGTCGCCGCCGATGGTGTCGAGCGCGACATCGACGTCGCTGACCGCTTCGGCGAAGTCGGTCGCCCGGTAGTCGATCGTCTCGTCCACCCCCAGCCCGCGCAGGAACTCGTGCTTGCCCGCACTGGCCGTGCCGATCACGTACGCGCCGCGCGCCTTGGCGATCTGCACGGCGAGGTGGCCGACGCCGCCCGCCGCCGCGTGGATCAGCACGCGCTGCCCCGGCTCCACCCGCGCGGTGTCGACGAGGGCCTGCCACGCGGTCAGCCCGGCGAGCGGCAGAGCCGCCGCCTGCACATGGTCGATCCGGGACGGCTTGCGCGTGAACACGCGTGTGGGCGCCGTGACATATTCCGCGTGGGCGCCTGCGCCATACGGGTAGGGCAGCATGCCGAAGACCTCGTCGCCCGGCTGGAACAAGGTGACGCCGGGACCGGCCTCCTCGACCACCCCGGAGACATCCCAGCCGAGGACGAACGGCGGCTGGCCAAGAAAACGTGCGCTCGCCCGGTGCTTCCAGTCCGTCGGGTTGACCCCTGCCGCGTGCACCCGGACCAGCACCTCACTCACCCTGGGCCGCGGGCGCTCCAGCTCCACTTCCTCCAGCACCTCGGGCCCGCCGAGGATGCTCTGACTCATCGCGCGCATGGTGCTCCGTGTACTCATGACTCCAACAGTGCCGTCAGTCAGCCACGATGCCCATGGCAAGATGGTCAACGTTCGATAGGATCGTGCCATGCATCGTGTCGTCGTGCTGGCGCTCGACGGGGTCTACCCCTTCGAACTCGGCATCCCCCAGCGGATCTTCGGCTCAGCCGACGGCCGGTACGAGGTGCTCACCTGCACCGTCGATGGCCGCCCGGTGCGCAGCGACGCGGATTTCACCATCGGTGTCGAGCGCGGCCCGGAGGTGTTGCGCACGGCCGGGACCGTCGTGATCCCGCCGTTCGACCTGTCGCTGGCCACCGCGCCACCGGCCCCCGCGGTGACGGCGGCGCTCGCGCTGATCCCGCCGGGCACCCGCATCGTGTCGATCTGCACGGGTGCCTTCGTCCTGGCGGCGGCGGGGCTGCTCGACGGACGCACGGCCACGACGCACTGGGAGCTGGCCGACAGCTTCCGGCGGCTGTTTCCGCGGGTGGCGGTGGACCCCGGAGTGCTCTTCATCGACGACGGGGATGTGCTCACCTCGGCCGGGGCCGCGTCCGGTGTCGATGTCTGTCTGCATGTCGTACGCAACGACCACGGCAGCGCGGTCGCCAACCGTGTGGCCCGCCGGTGCGTGGTCCCGCCGTGGCGTGACGGCGGCCAGGCGCAGTACATCGAGCATCCTGTTCCCGAGCCGTCCGCGCTGGGCACGGCCGCCACCAGGCAATGGGCGCTGGAGCAGCTGCATCTGCCGCTGGCGCTGGCCGACCTCGCGGGGCACGCGCGGATGAGCATGCGGACGTTCGCGCGCAGGTTCCACGACGAGGTGGGGGTGAGCCCCGGACGGTGGCTCATTCAGCA
Organism: Streptomyces sp. A01; assembly: GCF_059026195.1. NCBI lineage: Bacteria > Bacillati > Actinomycetota > Actinomycetes > Kitasatosporales > Streptomycetaceae > Streptomyces > Streptomyces sp. A01. Next base: position 75,067 of record NZ_JBWLKN010000014.1, read on the forward strand.
GCGCGTCTCCCGGGCGCGCCAACTGCTCGAATCCAGCGATCTGTCCGTGGACCAGATCGCCGGTCAGGTGGGGTTCGCGACCGGCGCGTCGCTGCGGCAGCATCTGCACGCCGCCATCGGCGTCGCGCCAGCGGCGTACCGCCGCACCTTCCGTGCCGTCCGATAAGCCGTGTCCGGCGGATCGGGCGGATCGTGGTGGGGAGGGGGCCCTGTCCGTGCGTCGCGGGCCGCGGGTCCGTCGTGGCTGGTCGCGCGGCCCCCCGCGCCCCTGACGGGGCACCCCTGCCTGGGCCCGGCGTACTCGCGACCGCGTCAGCCCTCGCGCGGTGGCCCGGTGAGGTCGAAGGCACGCGGCATCGGGGCGGGGGTGTACGCGACGAAGCGCGTGCCACGGGACCCGCCCCGGTCGTCGGAGCGGGCGTTCATGGCGCGCGGACCGGTGTCACCCCAGCGGCCGGTGGCGATGCGGTGGTCGATCGTCTTGATGGCGGTGAGCAGCTCGCCCTCGGTGAAGGTGCAGTGGCCGGGGCGGTCCACGTAGGTCTGACGCAGCAGCCGGGAAGCCCCGGCCTTGCGGACGGTGTCGCCGTACGCGTCCTCGTTCTGTACGGGCACCAGGCCGTCGTGGATGGTGTGGACGTTGAGCTGCGGCTTGGTCAGCTTGCCGGTGAAGGCGGAGGTGCGGGCCATGAAGGCGACGGCCCGGGGGTCGGCCTTGATACGCGGAGCGCCGCCCAGGGCCTTCAGGTCCTTGCCGAGCGAGCGCCCGGCCGCCGCGTAGTGCGCCTTGACCCCGGCGGCGTGCGGGGAACGGGCCAGCCGTGCGGTGTAGTTGATCCCGGTGTTCCAGGACATGCCGCCGCCCGCGCGGCCTTCGGCTTCCTGGCGCCACGTCGTGGACGAGCGGATCAGCAGCTTGGAGATCACCGCGAACTGGTTGGCCTCCACGGTCTTCCAGTCACCGGTTCCCGGCCGCTTCTGGTCCGGCGCGTTGTACCCGGCGACGCCCGCCAGGGACGCCGCCAGCGCGATACGGGCCCGGCCGCCCGGGGAGCGCTGCGCGTGGTGCAGCGCCCTGGTGAGCGCGACGGCCGAGGCGTGTGCCTCGGCCGGACTCCTGAAGGCGGCCAGCCGGGGGCGGCTGTGCGGAGCGAGGAGGGTGCGCAGCGCGAACGTCAGGTCGAGCTGGGAGTTCCAGCGGGCGACGCCGCCCGCCTCCGTGCCGCACAGGGCCAGTGATCCGTCGATCTGCTTCCCGTACCGCTCCGCGATCTTGCTGCTGATCATGCCGCCGAGGGACGCGCCCCAGACGATGGTCCGGTCAGCCGGGCCGAATCTCTGCTGGAATCTTCTCAGCGTCGCCATCTGGTCGGGGACCGCCCTGTCGGGCACCCAGCCCGTGGAGGCGTAGGAGGAACCGATGAGCGCGTAACCGTCACCGAGCAGCCGTTTCCTGGTGTCGCCGACGTCCGGCACGTTCTTGGCGGGGTTCGGCTGGCCGGGAGGCGTGCCGGCGACCATCCCGTGGCCGTACAGCAGCACGGTGCCGTTCCAGTCGGCCGGTACGTCCATGACGTACCGGGCGCCGTCAGGCAGTGTTCCAGTGACGTGCCGGGCCGTGTTGTCACGGTCATCGCGCTTGTCGCGGCCGCCGCCCGGCGGGCCGCCGTCGGAGCCGGACAGCGCGAGCGCCGCGACCACGGCGAGGGCGGTCACACCTGCGAGACAAGCGGCGAGGAGAAGGCGGCGGCTGGGCGGGGTGCTGCGCATCGAGGTCCTCCGGCAGCGACTGCTGCCTGACGGAAGCTGGGCCTCGCCGAACGCTACAAGATCCGCCGCGCGCTCCTGACAGGCCGGCTCGCGAGGCCGTACGACCCCGCGGCGCGGCAGTCGTGCCGCGCCGGGCCGTCGTCCTCACCGCACGTCCGCCGGGTCAGACCTCGCTGGATATCGACTGGTGCGAACCGCCGCCACCCGCTGAGCTCAGGATGGAGTCGTCCCGGACCTTGGCTCCGGGCAGCTGGTATTTGGCTGAGATCAGCGCGGTGTCGACGTCCCGCGTTCCGGTGGACACGCACAGGGTGTAGGCAACATCTTCCATCCGCTGGCGCGCTGCTGGGTCACCTGCTTCCGCATGCAGCGCCCGGAGGGCCTCGTACTGTTCAACGAGCCTCTTCAGTACCGCGGGGTGAGCCATCAACACGGGAATCTCCTTTCGGCGCCGGAACTGCCAAGCGTCCACCGCTCGGCTACCCGGCACACCAACCAACATGCCTCGCGCCTCGGGCACCCGCATCCTGAGCGGGCGAAGCCGCCCGTTGAGGCAGCGGCCGGCGCGTTTTGATCGTGTTCTTGATCGCATTCTTGATCGCGTTCTGTGGGCGTCGAACCGCCCCGACGGTGCACGGTCCAGGAACCGTTCGCGAAGGGCCGGAGGCCACTCCCGGAGGCTGGACGCCAGTCCGGGTCGCGCGGTCGGTTCCGACCAGATCAGACACGTTCCACCGCGCCCTTGGCACGCTCTGCGCGGCTCCAGGCACATCGTGGCGCGGCTTCACGGCACATAGTGCCTATCAGCAAGCGGGAATAACGGTCTGTAACAACGCTACCACTAATGCGGCACGGCCGGGGTGTGACACTTGTCCCCCGACATCCCCGGCGCGGCAGCACGCACGAGCGCCCGGCCCGGCCCAGGACGTGTCGGGGCCAGGGCCGGGCGCCCGGGGCCGGGCCGGTCGTCGGGCTCAGACAGCCGTGGGGAAGCGTTCCCAGACGCGGTGGGTGCCCATGAGTCCCATGACCTGCTCCAGGGTCCCGGCGCCGCTGTCGCCGGAGACCACGCCGGGCGCGTCGGCGGGGACACCGGCCGCCGCGAAGACGGTCTCGGCGCCCGCCCAGCCGCCGATGGCCTTGCTGTGCCGGTACGCCTCGGACAGCATCAGCAGCACGCGCGGATCGGTCGCCGCGGCTGCCCGGGCCGCCTCGTCACCGGCCTTGGCGTCCCGCGCGCCGTACGCGTCGCCGCCGGGTCCGGGCACCCCGGCCACGAGGATGGCGTCGAACTCGATCGACCGGGCCGTGGCGAACGTGCGCTGGACCGTGACCGGGTCGCCGTCCGTATCGAGCTTGCCGCCGGCCGGGGCGATCACGAGCGGCACCATCCCGGCGTCGAGTACGGACTGCCGTGCGGACCGCACCCCGTTCAGGTCACCGCTGCCGTCGACCACGATGCCGATGACCCGCCCGTCCAGAGGCCAGCTCCGCCCCAGCTGGGACAGGGCCGGGCTCGGCTCCACGGAGGCCAGGGGGACGGTGGGCTCGGGGGCGGGCAGCCCGAGCCCGGCGGCGACCTGCTCGCACAGCCGCGGGTCGATGTTGGCGAGCACCTTCAGCCCCCGCTCCTTGACCGCCTGCTCGTAGCACTTGCTCAGCTCGAAGGTGTACGCGCCGATGATGTGCTCGCGCTCCACCGCCGTCATGCTGAGCCAGAACCGCCGGGGCTGGCTGAAGTGGTCCGAGAAGGAGGCGGGTGCGTCGCGGATCTTCCGCGCGGCCGGGGTCGGCACGGGTACCTCGATGTACGCGCCGGTGTCCGCTCCGGCCAGGAACGGGCAGCCGCCGTCGAGGGAGTTGGGCCGGTAGGGCGCCGTCCCGCCGTGTACGGCGGTCTGGTGCATGCCGTCGCGCAGCATGTCGTTGACGGGCGCGTGGGTCCGGTTGACGGGGAGCTGGGCGAAGTTGGGGCCGCCCAGCCGGCTGATCTGGGTGTCCAGGTAGGAGAACAGCCGTCCGCTCAGGAGCGGGTCATCGGTGATGTCGATACCGGGGACGAGGTGCCCGGGGTGGAAGGCGACCTGCTCGGTCTCGGCGAAGAAGTTCACCGGATTGGCGTTGAGGGTCATCAGGCCGATGGGCTGTACGGGTGCGAGTTCCTCGGGAACGAGGTTCGTCGGGTCGAGCAGGTCGATGCCCTCGAAGGTCTGCTCCGGGGTGTCGGGGAAGGTCTGGATGCCCAGCTCCCACTGCGGGTGGGCACCGGCTTCGATCGCGTCGGCGAGGTCGCGCCGGTGGAAGTCGGGGTCCATCCCGTTGACGATCTGCGCCTCCTCCCACACCAGGGAGTGCGCGCCCAGCTTCGGCTTCCAGTGGAACTTCACCAGGGTCGTCGTTCCCTCGGCGTTGACCAGCCGGAAGGTGTGGACGCCGAAGCCCTCCATCATGCGGAACGAGCGCGGGATGCCCCGGTCGGACATGTTCCACAGCGTGTGGTGGACCGCCTCGGTGTGGAGGGTGACGAAGTCCCAGAACGTGTCGTGCGCGCTCTGCGCCTGCGGGATCTCCCGGTCCGGGTGCGGCTTCCCGGCGTGGATGACGTCGGGGAACTTGATCGCGTCCTGGATGAAGAACACCGGGATGTTGTTGCCGACCAGGTCGAACGTGCCCTCGCTGGTGTAGAACTTCGTGGCGAAGCCCCGGGTGTCGCGCACCGTGTCGGACGAGCCGCGTGAGCCGAGCACCGTGGAGAAGCGGACGAAGACCGGCGTCTGGGCGTCCTTGGCCAGGAACGCGGCCTTGGTGATCTTCGCCGCTGTGCCGTAGCCCTCGAACACGCCGTGAGCGGCGGCGCCCCTGGCGTGAACGACGCGCTCGGGGATGCGCTCGTGGTCGAAGTGGGTGATCTTCTCGCGCAGGTGGTGGTCCTGGAGCAGCACCGGCCCGCGGGCCCCTGCCTTGAGCGAGTGATCGGTGTCGTACAGCCGGGCGCCCTGGGCCGTGGTCAGGTAGGCGCCGCCCTGAGCCAGCCTCTCCTGTTCCGTCCCCGTGGGCTGCCCCGTAGGACTGACGGTGTCAGGGCCGCGCTGGTCCGGTTTGGGCGGCAGCGGCCCGCGCACCTCGGTCGGCTCGTCCACCGGCGGCGTCCGCGCTCCCGGCTTGCCGGGGACTCCGTCAGCCGGCCCCGTGCCGCCACCCAGCGCGCTCGTCACCTTGTCAGCGGCTGCCTTCAGGGGATTGGCCTCGCCCATCATTCCTCCGTGCTCGGGGACAGCAACGTCACACCTGTGACCGGCGGGGCGGGCTCCCAAACGGAGCGCGTCGGAGATCAGCCCATCAGCACATGCCCCCGGCGGTTCCGCCGTCCGGTCCGCGAGGCGGGGCCCGCGGCGGACGGCGGCGGCCCGGGTACCCACGGGGCGGACGCTCAATCGCGGGTTCCTGGTTTCCCCCGCTCTCACCACGCCCTGTCCCCCGTGCGCCCCGGCCAAGTGGCGGCGACCAGGCATTACGTGTACAGGGCCGGGTACCCGGCGGCCTGGACGCGAGCGGAAGGTAGAGTCGATGAGCGATAAGAACGTCTTCGTGATCGGTCTGGACGAGGCGAATGTGCCCCTCCTCCACGATGTACCGGGCGCGAAGGACTGCCGGTTCCACGGGCTGCTCACCGTTGAGGAACTCCAGCAGGGCGAAGTCTCCGTAGAGGCCCTGCTCAAGAAGGCCGAGGGCGTGCTCGACGCCTTCCCCGGCAGCATCGACGCGATCGTGGGGTTCTGGGACTTCCCGGTCAGCACGCTCATCCCCATGCTGAGCAAGCGCTACGGGACCCGCAGCACCAGCCTGGAGTCCGTCGTCAAGTGCGAGCACAAGTACTGGAGCCGGCTGGAACAGCGGAAGGTCATCGACGAACACCCGCGCTTCGGCCGGGTGGACCTGGCGGCACCGGACCCGCGGCCGCCCGAGGGGGTGCGGTTCCCCATGTGGGTCAAGCCCGCCCTGGCGTACTCGTCCCAGCTGGCCTTCGGCGTCGCCGACCTGGAGGAGTTCCAGGCGGCGGTCACGGAGATACGCGAGGGCATCGGCCGCATCGGCCGGCCCTTCGCGTACGTCCTGGAGCAGCTGGAACTACCGCCGGAGATGGCCGGAGTCGGCGGCGAGGTGTGCCTGGCGGAGGAGGCGTTGTCCGGCCTCCAGGTCGCGGTGGAGGGCTACGTACGCGACGGGGAGATCACCGTCTACGGCGTACTGGACTCCATCAACTACCCCGACTGCTCCTGCTTCCTGCGCCACCAGTACCCCTCGACGCTGCCCGAGTCCGTGCAGTACCGGCTGCGTGAGGTCTCCGAGCGGGTCATACGGCAGATCGGCATGGACGCGGCCACCTTCAGCATCGAGTACTTCTACGACCCGCGGACCGACGAGATCAACCTGCTGGAGATCAATCCCCGGCACTCCCAGTCCCACGCGCCCCTGTTCGAGTACGTCGACGGTGTGCCCAACCACCACTGCATGGTCAGCCTGGCGCTGGGCGAGGACCCCAGCCTGCCGCACCACGCCGGTCCGTACGCGACAGCGGCCAAGTGGTACTACCGGTGGTTCGCCGACGGGGTGGTGCACAACGTGCCGACGCCGAAGGACATCGAGCGTATCGAGAGTGAGATCCCCGGGGTGCTGGTCAACGTGATCCCTGTGGAGGGGCAGCGCCTGTCCGACGCCCGGGAGCAGGACAGCTACAGCTTTGAGGTGGCCCACATCTTCACCGGCGGGGACAGTGAGGAGGACTTGAAGGAGAAGTACAACCGCTGCGTGGCGGCCCTGAACCTCACCTTCGACGAGACAGTGCCCGGCGGCCGGGACGAGACGAACGCGTGACCACCGCGCCCGGGGCCGCGCCGGGCCGCTCCCGGCCTTCCCCGCTCCCGGTACGCCGTCCCGCGCCGTCACGCGAAAGGAGCAAGCCCACCGCATGCGTTTCGTGAGCAACCTGCCCTACGCGACGAAGGAAGAAGAACACGTCGCCATCCACATGTCCGACGGCACCTGCCTGTCCGCACGCATCTGGCGCCCCACGTCCTCGGAAGACGAACCGGTGCCCGCGGTGCTGGAGTACATCCCCTACCGCAAACGCGACCTGACCTCCGTACGCGACTCGATCCACCACCCCTACATGGCCGGTCACGGCTACGCCTGTGTCCGGGTGGACCTGCGCGGCACCGGCGATTCGGAAGGGGTGCTGCGGGACGAGTACCTGGAGCAGGAGCAGATCGACGCCGAGGAGATCCTCGCCTGGCTGGCCGAGCAGCCGTGGTGCGACGGGAAGACCGGCATGATGGGCATCTCCTGGGGGGCCTTCGCCGCGCTCCAGGTCGCCGCGCGGCAGCCGCCCAGCCTGCGGGCCATCGTCATCGCGTCCTTCACCGACGACCGGTACGCCGACGACATGCACTACATGGGCGGCGCCCTGCTGTCGGACAACCTGGCCGAGGCGGGCACCATGTTCGCCTACGGCACCTGCCCGCCTGACCCGGCCGTCGTCGGCGGGCGCTGGCGGCAGATGTGGCACGAGCGGCTGGAGAACACCCGCCCGTGGGTGCTGGAGTGGCTGCGCCACCAGCGCCGCGACGACTACTGGCGGCGCGCCTCGGTCTGTGAGGACTACCAGGCCGTGCGCTGCCCCGTCCTCGCGTCCAGCGGCTGGGCGGACGGCTACTCCAACGCGGTCAGCCGCCTGCTCAGCAACCTGGACGTGCCCCGCCGGGGGCTGATCGGCCCGTGGTCGCACAAGTTCCCGCACCTGGGGGAGCCCGGTCCCGCCATCGGCTATCTGCAGGAAGTCGTGCGCTGGTGGGACCACTGGCTCAAGGGTGTGGACAACGGCATGATGGACGGCCCGATGCTCCAGACGTGGATGCAGGAGAGCGTGCCCCCGTCCACGTCCTACGAGGAGCGGCCCGGCCGCTGGGTCGCCGAGCACAGCTGGCCGTCGCCGCACATCAAGTCCGTCGCGCACCCGCTCACTCGGCACCGCATCGGGACCCCGGGCCACGCCCCGCCGGCCAAGGGCTGGCCGCGGCGCCCGCTGACCGTGCAGTCCCCGCTGTCCGTCGGGCAGTTCGCGGGCAAGTGGGCCTCGTACAACGCGCCGCCTGACCTGCCGTACGACCAGCGCGAGGAGGACGGCGGCTCGCTCGTCTTCGACACCGACCCGCTCGCCGAGTGCGTGGAGATCCTGGGGTCACCCACCGTCGAGCTGGAGCTGTCGGTCTCAGAACCCGTCGCCATGGTCGCCGCCAGGCTGTCCGACGTGGCCCCCGACGGCAGTGCCACCCGGGTCACCTACGGGCTGCTCAACATCGCCAGGCGCGACGGGACCGGCGAGCCCGAGCACCTGGTGCCCGGCGAGCGGTACCGCGCGACCGTCCAGCTCAACAGCGTCGGGCAGGCGTTCCCCGCCGGTCACCGCATCCGGCTGTCCCTGTCCACCTCGTACTGGCCGCTGGCCTGGCCACCGCCCCGGCCGGTCCGGCTGAGCGTGTACGAGGGAACCAGCACCCTCACGCTGCCCATCCGCCCGGCGGACCGGCCCGACGAACTGTCCCACCGGCCGTTCGACGAGCCGGAGGGCTCACCGCCGCTGCGCAGCACGCAGCTCACTCCTCCCGAGACGCGCTGGGACGTCAAGCGCGACCTCGTCAGCTACCGGTCCGAGCTGGAGATCGTGAAGGACCGGGGCATGGTCAGGTACGAGGAGATCTGCCTGGATGTCGGCCGCCGGGCCTACGAGCGCTATTCCGCCATCGCGGACGACTTCACCTCCGCCAGCGGCGAGGCGACCTGGACCATGCGGTTCCGGCGCGGTGACTGGGACGTGCGGGTGGAGACCCACACGGTGCTGCGATGCAGCGAGACCGACTTCTTCGTGGACGCGACGCTGGACGGCTACGAGAACGACCGGCGGGTGTTCTCCCGCACCTGGAACGAGACGCTGCCCCGCGACTGCCTGTAGCCCCCGCCCGTACCCCGCCACGCCCGCGCCCCCGCGCGTGCCCGGCTCCCGGGGGTGCGGGAAGGCCCGGCCGGATACCGGCTCGTCCTCCCGTGTCATCGGGGAGGTGAAATCCGTGCGGCGGGGTACCCGGTGCGCATGCACGCACAGGAAACACCCCGGACGCCCGGACAGCACGACACAGCGGCGGAGGACGAGGAGCCGCAACTGACACCCGACCTGCCGCCTGTGGTGGATGTTCCCGACCCGGAGGACGTGGGACAGGAGTCCGAGAGGCGGGAACCGGAGGAACAGCCAGGCAAGGACGTCAGCGAGACCGCCCACATCACCGAGCCGACCGACTAGGCCCGGCGGCCAGGACACCGGACGTGGGGGCCGGCCCCCACGAGTGAGGGAAGACCGTATGCGCGCGCTGACAGTGCGGCCATCGCACGCCAAGTCGCTGGAAGTACACGACGTGCCCGACCCCGCGCCGGGCCCCGGCGAGCTGCTGGTGGACGGGCTGGCCGTGGGCGTGTGCGGGACGGACAAGGAGATCGTCGCCGGGGACTACGGCTGGGCCCCGCCGGGCCGTGCGCGCCTGGTTCTGGGCCATGAGTCGGTCGGCCGGGTCCGCAAGGCGCCCGAGAGCAGCGGTTTCACCTCCGGCGACCTGGTGGTGGGGGTGGTGCGGCGGCCGGACCCGGAGCCGTGCGGTGCCTGCGCGCGCGGCCAGTTCGACATGTGCCGCAACGGCCGTTACACCGAACGGGGCATCAAGGAGCGCGACGGCTACGCCAGTGAGGCGTGGTGTGTGGAACCCGGCTACGCCGTCCGGCTCGACCCCCGGCTGGAGCGGGTGGGCGCGCTCATGGAGCCGACGACGGTGGTGGCCAAGGCGTGGGAGCAAGTGGAGCGGGTGGGCGCGAGGGCCTGGTTCGAGCCGCGCCGGGTGCTGGTCACCGGCGCCGGGCCGATCGGGCTGCTGGCCGCCCTGCTGGGGGTGCAGCGCGGCCTTGACGTGCATGTCCTCGACCAGGTCACCGAGGGCCCCAAGCCCGGCCTGGTCGCCGACCTGGGCGCGACGTACCACGCGCGGGAGATGGCCCAGGTGACGTCCGAGGTGTGCCCCGACATCGTCATCGAGGCCACGGGAGCCGGGCAGCTGGTGTTCGACGCGATGGCGGGCACCGGCCCGTACGGCGTTGTCTGCCTCACCGGCGTGTCCCCGGCCGGGCGCCGGCTGACCGTCGACGCGGGCGCCATCAACCGCGAGCTGGTCCTGGAGAACGACGCGGTCGTGGGCTCCGTCAACGCCAACCTCCGGCACTACGAGCAGGCGGCCGACGCACTGGCGCGCGCCGACGTGGGCTGGCTGGAGCGGATCATCACCCGGCGGGTGCCGCTGGAACACTCCGCCGACGCGTTCAGCGCGCAGCCCGACGACATCAAGGTGCTCATCGCCCTGGACGACACGCAGCGTTGACGCGGGCTGACGCGGTGCCGGGGCGGGGCCACCGCGCGCCCCCGTCCGCTCATCCCGACTCATCCCAACGTGGCGTCGTGGGCGGTGCCTTGGGCGGCGGTGATGTGCGGGCAGCGGTCCTTCTGGCCAGGAAAGGCCATGCCGGTCTCCTCGGCCATGGCCGCGAAGAACCTGCGGCCCGCGGCGGACTGCCGTGACGTCGTCCAGGCATACCCCTGGTCACACACGAGCGCCTGGTGCAGCGACTCACGGCCCAGGCCCTGGCGCTGCCAGGAGGCCGCGATGGCGATGTCGGAGATGTACCCGGCCGAGCAGGGATGGCAGACCTGGAAGGTGAGCCGCCCGACCTCCCGGCCTTCACCGTCGAGGATGACGACCGCCTGCGCACCGGCGGGCGCGCGGGGATGCGCGCGGACATAGCGCACGGGCGCGGGCTGCGACCAGGGCCGCCACCGCCGGATCACGGACAGGCCGTTGAGCGGCGCATGGCGCGGGGCGCTGCCGCGCCGGATGGGCGCGGGCGCTGCCCGGTCGTCGGCACGGCGTTCACACAGACCTCCGTCGCATCATGGCCCGCGGCGCCCGGCCGGACAGCACGCGTACCGGCCATCCGCCCGCGAGCCGCTCGCCCCGCGAGCGGCTGTCCCGAGGCGCGTCACCTGGCCAGCGCCCCGCCCGGGCCCGCGTCGGAGCCGGGTTCGGCCGGGCGACGGGCAGCGCTCCCTGGTCCCGTACCGGAGGAGCCGGCCAACCGGCTGGCGTCACCCATGTCGTAGACAGTAGCGACAAAACCGCTTACCGCTCGTCAGATCAAGCCATACTGGGGCGTCTTCTGGCAGGGACGGAGCGCACGTCGCGCCCTGGCGTGAGAACCACCCGGGCGGACGCCGCCGGACGGGTGGGGATCAGCCGCCTACGCCACGCGCCGCGGCTCTCGGGGCTGGCGGCCGCTACCGCTTGGCGCGCCGACGGCCGCGCGAGCCGCACACCGCCGCGCCGCCGGGTCACAGCGGCAGGCGAAGGGCGAAGACGCAGCCCTCCCCCGGTGTGCTCGCGACCGTCACCGTGCCGCCGTGCGCCTCGGTGAGCTGGCGGACGATGGCCAGGCCGAGGCCGCTGCCGCCGGACTGCCGGCTGCGGGACTTCTCGGCGCGCCAGAAGCGCTCGAAGACGTGCGGCAGGTCATCCGGGGCGATGCCGCTGCCCGTGTCGCGGACTTCGATGACGGCATGGGCGGCGCCGTCGGCGTGCGCGCTGAGGGTGACGGCGCCCCCGGGCGGGGTGTGGCGGATCGCGTTGGAGACCAGGTTTCCCGTGGCCTGCCGCAGCCGTACCGGGTCGGCCGTCAGGCACAGCCCCTCGCCCGCCGTCACGGTGAGGGTGACGTCGGCGGTGTCGGCCCGGACCTGGTGGGCGGCGGCGACCTGGTCGAGGAGCCCGCGCACCTCGACCCGCTGCGGGTGCAGGGCAAGAGCCCCGGCGTCGGCGGCGGCCAGGTCCCTCAGGTCGTCGATGACGTGCTGGAGCAGCACGGCCTCTTCGTGCAGGGAGGCGATGAACTCCTCGTCGGGAGTGGCGAGACCGTCCTGGGCGGCCTCCAGCCAGCCCCTGATGTTGCTGAGGGGCGTGCGCAGTTCGTGGGCGATGTCGCTGACCATGGCCTTGCGCTGGGCTTCGAGGCGCTCGCGGTGCGCCGACAGGTCGTTGAAAGCGGCGGCGAGCCGGCCGATCTCGTCGTTGGTGGTGATGGGCACGGGGGCGGTCTCTCCGCTGTCCTTCATCCGCTGCGCGGCGCTGGTGAGGGTGCGCAGCGGGCGGACGAGCGGGGTGGCGGCCAGCACGGAGGCTCCCATGGTGAGCGCCAGCACCAGTGCGGCGACTCCCGCGATCTTCACCGTGCTGGCCGTCGAGAGGTCGAACGCGGAACGGGGTGACTCACCGGGCGTGGTGATGAACAGCCGGACCGGCGCGGCGACATGGCCGCGCAGCTGCTCCCGGCGGCTTTCGGCCACGCAGGAGGCGATCCGCTGGTCGCTGCGGGCCGGGCCCGCCCCGGTCTTGTACCAGTTGAAGTCGAGGCCGACGTGGACGACGGGCTCCCCCGACCCGCCGAGGCAGCTGTCCACGAGCGAGTTGAGCCGGTCGAGCGCCCTGTGCTCGGTCGGCGTCTCCCTGTCCAGTGCGGGGTTTGCGCACAAGTCGGGGGGAAGACTGGGGGCGCGCTCGGTGTCGGACGCGTTGACGAGCTTGACCCTGGGCCTTCCGCTGGGGCTGGTGACCACGGTGGCGTCGACGCCCATCTGTTCCAGGCAGCCGCTCCTCTGCTCGGCGGCCTCGCCCAGCCGCCGTCTGTCCGCGGACGGGAGCCGGAAGGGGCCGACAGCTCGCGGGTCGATCCGGTCGGTGGAGTCGTCCGCGGCGTCCTTGGTGGAGAAGGCGGTGTCCACGGACAGCGGGTCGATGACCGCCGAGGAGCGGTGCGGCAGCGGTGTGGAGCCGTCGGCGGAGTCCGCGATCGGGTCGCGGCCCAAGGTGGTGAGGGCGATCCTGCGGCCCGTCTCACGGGAGAGCTCACGCACGGTCGTCTCCGCGCCGTTCCAGTCGCGGTGGGTCGCCGCGTAGCCGAGGAGGCTGTCGTAGATCCGGGTGTCGTCGGCGAGGATCTGGCCCTGCTCCCGCTTGATGGCCCCGGTGGTGGCCTGGACGGCCAGCCATGAGGTGGCGGCGACGGAGCAGGCGGCGACGAGCGCGGAGACGGCGAACAGGCGGCCGAGCAGGCTGGTGCGCAGCGGCGGTCTGCGGGAGGTGGCGCGCGGCTTACGACGCGCCATGCCGGGTCTCGCGCTCGGTGGCCGTCAGTTTGTACCCGACGCCGAAGACCGTGACGAGGCGGGCGGGCCGCCGGGGGTCCGCCTCGATCTTCCGGCGCAGGTTCATGATGTGCGCGTCGACGGTGCGTTCGGTGGTGAAGCGGTCGAAGCCGTGCAGTTCGGCGAGCAGGTGCTGCCGGGTGAAGACCCGGCCGGGGCGCGCCGCCATGGCCGCGAGGATGCGGAATTCGCCGGGGGTGCACTCGACGGGGCCACCGTCCACGGCGACCTCGTGCCGGTCGGGGGTGACGGTCAGGCCCCCGACGGTGAGGACGGGGTCAGCGGGCGGTGCGGGTATGCGGCTGCTGCGCCTCAGCAGGGTCCGGACCCGCGCGACCAGTTCGCGGGGGCTGTACGGCTTGGTCATGTAGTCGTCGGCGCCGAGGTCGAGCCCGAGCAGCAGGTCGTCCTCGGCGGACCGGGCGGTGAGCATCAGCACCGGCACGTCCCGGTTTTCCGCGCGCAGCACGCGGACGACGTCGAGCCCGTCGACGCGCGGCATCATCACGTCGAGGACGACGAGGTCGGGGTGGTCCCGCCGGATCTGATCGAGGGCGTCCCTGCCGTCGCGTACGACGGTGACGGTGTGCCCCTCCCTCTCCAGATAGCGGCGGGCCAGTTCCGCCTGCTTGGCGTCGTCCTCGGCGATCATGACGTTTGCGCACATGTGCCGATACTAGGCGCCGGGTGCGGGGCACGGCCGAGCTGACGGGATGGGCACGGCGACCTGACAACTTCCTCATAAGTGCAGGCCAGCCTGGGGCGCATGGCACCTTCCAGCTGCGGTTCCGCGACGGTCGCGCGCCGGTTCCGGCCGCCGGGCGCGCATGCCGCGCCCGGCGGTGCCGGTCCTTGGCCCGGCCTTGACGGCGGGTGCCCCCTCAAGGAGTAAGGCGACACATGAGCTTCGTACGGACCGCGCTGAGCCAGCGGAGGAACCGGGGCCGACGCCCGCGCGGACGATTCATCGACTATCCGCGGCTCGGCAGAACCGGTTTCCGCCGCTGGCTTCCGTCGTGGCGGCTTCAGCTGGGCACCTGTGCGCTGTTCCTCGGCGCCCTGAGCGGCCTGTTCGCGTACGTCTATCTGACCATCGGGATACCGGACGAGAACGCGGCGGTCCGCCAGGAGGCCAACGTCTACTACTGGGCGGACGGCACGCACATGGTCAGCCTGGGCAACGTCAACCGTAAGAACGTGCCGCTGTCCGCCGTTCCCGAGGCCGTCCAGAACGCGGTGATCGCGGCGGAGAACGACACCTTCTACAGCGATGCCGGAGTCTCGCTCAAGGGCCTCGCGCGCGCGGGCGTCAACATGGTCCGGGGGCAGGAGACGCAGGGCGGGTCGACCATCACCCAGCAGTACGTGAAGAACACCTACCTCTCCCAGGAGCAGACGGTCCAGCGCAAGGTCAAGGAACTCGTCATCTCGCTGAAGGTGGACCGGAAGAAGAGCAAGGAGGACATCCTCCAGGGCTACCTGAACACCAGCTGGTTCGGGCGCGGCGCCTACGGGATCGAGGCGGCGGCGCACGCCTACTACGGGATTCCGGCGAAGGACCTCAACCCCAGCCAGGGGGCGCTGCTCGCCGCCCTGCTCAAGGGGGCGGAACAGTACGACCCGGCACTGAGCCGGGGCAATCACCAGCGGGCGGTGGACCGCTGGAAGTGGATTCTCGACCGCCAGGTCAAGACGGGGCTGCTCTCCGAGCGAAAGCGGGACACCTACCGGACGTTCCCCGAGCCCCGCGCGCGGTCGCTGTCCACCAGCCTGCGCGGCCAGACGGGCTACCTGGTCGATGTCGCCAACAAGAACGTCAAGCAGCACACCGGGCTCACCGACAAGGACCTCGCGCAGGGCGGTTACGAGATCCACACCACCTTCGAGAAGGACGCGGTGCGCCGGCTCCAGCAGGCCGTTGACGGCACCCTCAGCCAGGCCATCGACCCGGCGAAACGCCCGGCTGACCGGCACGTGCGCGCGGGCGCCGCCTCCGTGCGCCCCTCGGACGGTGCCATCACGGCGGTGTACGGGGGTCCCGACGCCACGAAGCAGTTCACGAACAACGCCGACACGTCCGGGGTTCCGGCCGGCTCCGCCTTCAAGCCGTTCGTCCTCGCCTCCGCCCTCGACAACGGCGTGGACACCGGGTCCGGGTCCGGCACCCGCGTGGACGCCCGCCCCGGCGACCCCGGCACCGGCGCGTGGGGCGACGTCACCCCCGACAGCTTCTACGGCAGCGATGGCACCCTGCGCCTCGCCGACGGTGACATCCCACCCGAGGACGCGGAGGCGGCGCGGACCGGCGACGGCACAGGAGCCGAGTACCCCGACGCGTCGCGTCCCACGCTCCGCGAAGCGCTGCTGACCGGCGGCAACGCCACCTACGTCCGGCTCGGCCGCGACGTGGGCTGGGAGCGGGTGCGGGACACCGCCGCCGCCTCCGGACTGCTCAAGAAGAGCATGGGCCCCCTGGAGAAGACCTTCCCGATCGGCACGTCCACGCCCAGCGCCATCCGACTCGCGGCGGCTTACGGCACGTTCGGCAACGACGGCATGCGCCATGACCCGTACGCGGTGAAGAAGGTGCTCAAGGGCGGCCGGCCAGTGGACGGGCTCGACCGGCCGCGGGCCACCCGGGCGATGAGCCAGAACACGGCGGCCTCGGTGTCCGGCGTCCTGCGGGAGGTCGGGGAGAAGAGCCGGAGCGACATGGACCAGGCGAAGGCCGAGCGTCTCGGCCCGTTCGCCGCGGGCCGCACGGGCGGACAGGACCGGCTGAAGTCGGCCTGGTTCGTGGGGGCCACCGAGGATCTGTCGACGGCGGTGACCCTGTTCCGCACGGCACCGGGCAAGGCGCAACTGCTGCCCATGGCGGGAGTGGGCGGCGCCGCGACACGGCACGGCAGCGCGCTTCCGCCGCGCGTCTGGGCCGACTACATGAGCGCGACGCGCGCGTAGGGCGCACCACGCACATCACCGGAGGCCGCCCGCCGGGGGCGCTGGTTCCGAACGGGTGAGCCGCCGGTCGGCGGCGGGCTCCTGTTTTCCGCCCGCGGACGCCCTTCGCTTAGGGTGCGGAATCTGCCGGCGCGAGCCCGGGCTCCCGCGCGGAGGCGTGGCAGCGCACGACGTCGAATGGGAGAGCCCGCATGCACGCACCCGGCCGGCCACCCGCGCACGGGGACGCGGCGGCCCATGGCCGCCCGTCCACCCAGGCCCGGCGCGTCCTCGTCGTGGACGACGACCAGGAGGTCGCCGAGGCGATCGGCGCGGCCCTGGAGATCGAGGGCTACGAGGTCGGCATCGCCCGCGATGGCGCGGACGCGCTGGAGGTGGCCGCGGTGTGGAGCCCGGACGCCCTCGTCCTCGACCTCCTGATGCCGCGGCTTGACGGGCTGGCGGTATGCCGCCGGCTGCGGGCGCTGGGCGACCGGGTGCCCATTCTTGTCGTCACCGCCCGCGACGCGGTCTCCGACCGGGTCGACGGGCTGGACGCGGGCGCCGACGACTACCTGGTCAAGCCCTTCGACGTGGAGGAGCTGCTGGCCCGGCTGCGGGCCCTGGTCCGCAGGGCCTACCCGGAGCCCGCCGCGCCCTGGGGCGCGGGGGATCTGATCCTGGACCCCGAGACCAGGACCGGGCGGCGCGGCGAGCGGACGATGGTCTTCACAGGCACCGAGTACGCGGTGCTTGAGCTGCTGGTCCGTAACGCCGGGCAGGTCGTGTCCCGTGAGGTGATCATGGACCGGGTGTGGGGCTGGGACTTCGGGCCGAGCGCCAACTCGATGGAGGTGTACATCGGTTACCTGCGCCGCAAGCTGGAGGCCGGGGGCGAGCCGCGGCTGATCCACACGGTGCGCGGTATCGGCTACCGCCTGGAGGCCCGGTGACGACCGGCGGGGACGGCCCCGGGGTCCGGAAGGCCCCCCGCACGCCGCCCCGGCGCCGCGTGACGCTCCGGACACGGCTGGGCGTGGCCGCCTCCGCCGCGGTGGCCCTCGTCGTGGTGGCCGTCAGCGCGGGCGCGTATCTCGCCGTACGGCATGAGCTCGACCGCGAGCTGAACCTCTCCCTCAAACGCGAGACGGCCCGCGTCCGGCAGCTCGTCCACTCCGGGCGCGGCTGGGCGCAGTCGGGCGGCTGCCAGTGGCTCACCGCCCCCGCGTGCACCCAGACCGTGCGCCCGGACGGGCGCATCACCGAGCGCGGAGACGACCCGCTGCCGGTCACCTCGGCCACCCGCGACGTCGCGAGCGGCCGCCGCGGCAGCTTCTCCACCGACATCCGCGTCCACGGTTTCCCCGCCCGCGTCTACACCACGCGGCTGCCGGACGGCACGGCCCTCCAGGTCGCCGTGCGCTCGGACGCCGCGCGCGACAGCCTGCGGCGGGTCGGCACCGTCCTGCTGGTGATCGGCGCGGGCGGGGTGCTGCTCGCCGGAGTCCTCGGCTGGGCCGTCGCCCGGGCCGGGCTGCGCCCGGTCGCCAAGCTCACCGCGACGGCCGAGCGCATCGCGGCGACCCGGGACCCCACGCCCCGCATCGAGACCGGTGGCGCGGACGAGATCGCCCGGCTGGCGGCGGCGTTCAACACCATGCTCGCCGAACTGGAGGAGGCCGTCGCCAGCCAGCGGCGGCTGGTCGCCGACGCCTCCCACGAGTTGCGCACACCGCTGACCAGCCTGCGCACCAACATCGCCCTGCTGGCCCGCGCCGACCGGCTCAGCGACGCCCAGCGCGACCGCGCGGTCGGCGCGCTGGACCGCGAGCTGGCGGAGATGTCGGGCCTGGTACGCGACCTGATCGACCTGGCACGGGGCGAGGAGCCGCCGGCGCTCGTGGAGGAGGTCTCCCTGTGGCCGCTGGTGGAGCACTGCGTACGGGCCGCCGAACGGCACTGGCCCGCCGTCACCTTCCGGCTGGCCGCGCCCGGCGACGAGGGACGGCAGGGACCACCGGCCGCCGCCGGGAGCGATCCGGTTCTGGTGCGGGGCGTGCCCGCGCGGCTGGCCCGGCTGACGGCCAACCTCCTGGACAACGCGGGCAAGTTCAGCCCGCCCGGCGGGCGAGTGGCGGTCACGCTGGGCACCGCGCCCGACGACGCGGCGGAGCTGGCCGTACGGGACCACGGTCCTGGCGTCGCCGAGGAGGACCTGCCGCATCTCTTCGACCGCTTCTACCGCTCCGCCTCGGCCCGCTCGCTGCCCGGTTCGGGACTGGGGCTGGCCATGGCCGACCAGATCGCCCGCTCCCACGGGGCGCGGCTGACCGCCTCCAACGCGCCGGACGGCGGCGCGGTGCTCCGGCTGCGGATTCCGGCCTCCGGCTGACGGCGCCCGGCGGAGCGGCCTCACGGCCGGTCCGGGCGCTCTCTCAGGAACCTCTCAGGTATCCCGAGCAAGATCCCCGAAGCGAGCGGCTCCGAGGTCCGGTGCCGCACGGATGAGGGGAGCCACGCGTATGACGACAGACTCCAGGAAACGCGGCAGTCGGCGAGCGGACCACCACACCCCACCGCATGCCCGCCCACGCCGCCAGGAGGCGGCCGTACGGGCCGTGTCCGTCGGCGCCGTCTGCCTGGTCCTCGCCGGAGGGCTCACGGGATGCGGCACGGCGGGCGCCGCCACCCCCGCGGCCGGTGCGCCGCGCCTCGAAGGAAAGACCCTGCACGTCGGTGCCGGGGGCGCGCGCATGCAGGTCGATCTGACGACGCTCGCGGTGACGGCCCGCGCGGACGACGGCAGCGAACTGCGCCTGTCGGACCCCGCGCGTCAGCGGCTGGGCGAACCGGGCCGGGTGACGTGGAAGCGCGGCGTGCCCAGCTGGAGCTATCCCTCGCGCGGGCTGACCGTCACCGCCAAGGAGCGCGACGGCCGCCTGGAGATGCGGGTCAGCTCCAAGCGGGACACGACGCTGGGCTGGCCGGTCAGCGGAACCGACAAGGCGGCCAAGGCGGTGCAGTTCCCCAGCGGCGAGGGGCTGAACGTGCCGGTGAACGACACGTTCTGGAACTCCGAGCGCGGGCGGCTGGCAGGCTCCGCGTACGACCTGGCCGGCGGCGCTCTCGCCATGCCGTTCTGGGGCTACACCGTCGGCTCGTACAACGCGTCGTATCTGACCCCCGACGGCATCGGCAGCAAGCTGCGCTTCGTCTCGCGCGGCGGGCGGCTGCACACCGTGACGGAGCACGAGTTCTCCTCCGCGCGCGACACCGGGTCGTACACCGTGCACTTCTCCGTCACCGACGCCTCACCCGTCGCCGCCGCCACCGACTACCGGCGCTGGCTGATCGACCACGACGGGCTGACCACCCTGAAGGAGAAGATCCGGGCCAACCCGCGCGTCAAGCGGCTGATCGGCGCCTTCCACGCCTACACCTGGGGTGATGCCCGTAAGGCGTCCACGGTCAAGCGGCTGCGTGAGCTCGGCATCGACCGCATGTGGCTGGGCTACGACGCGGACGAGACCCCCATGGACGCGCGGGCGGCCGCGGCCGCCGACAAGGCCGGCTACCTCGTCGGCCCGTACGACTCCTGGGCCAACGCCCAGGACGGCGCGACCTCCGACGCCCACACCTCGGTGTGGCCGGGGACGCTGTATCCGCAGGGGTGTGTGCGTGATGTGAGCGGCAAGGCCGTCGAAGGGTTCCACGGGCGCGGCTGCTACCTCAGCTCCGAAGCGCTCGCCAAGGACCCGCAGGGCGAGGCGGTGCTGTCCGACCGGGTGCGCCGGATGACCGGCAACGGGGCCAGGAGCTACTTCCTCGACGTCGACGCGGCGAGCGAACTGTTCGACGACTACAGCCCTGACCACCCGATGACCCAGCGGGAGGACCTGGACAACCGTGTGGAGCGGATGCGCCGCCTCACCGCGGGCGACTACTCCGGCGGCAAGCCGCTCGTCGTGGGCTCGGAGACCGCGGCGGGCTGGGCCAATGGCGTCGTCTCCTACAGCCACGGCTCCAGCACTCCCGCCACCGACCACCTGTGGCCGCTGGAGAAGGACAAGGAGAACTGGGGCAAGTACTCCCCGGCCAACGCCCCCGGTATCTTCTTCAAGCCCGTCCAGCTGCCCGCCGACGCCGCGCGCGCCATGTTCGGCCCTGCCTACCGCGTACCGCTGTACGAGACCGTGCTGCACGACTCCGTGATCAGCACGGACCGCTGGGAGCTGTCGTACCAGAAGCTGCCCGGTCAGAAGAAGGACCGCGCGCTGCTGGCGATGCTCTACAACACCCCGCTGAACTTCGCCCTCGACGGTGAGTCCCTGAAGCGCGACGGGGCGGAGATCGCCACCTTGCAGAAGTTCTTCGCGACGTTGCAGGACGCGGCGGGAACCGAGGCGATGACCGGCTTCCGGTATCTGACGGCGGACCACCAGGTGCAGCGGACCACGTTCGGCAAGAACAAGCTGACCGTCACCGCCAACTTCAGCTCGAAGGAGAGCAACGGCGTACCGGGGGGCTGCGTCGAGGCCACCACGCCGGGCGGCGGCCCGGCCAAGCAGCTGTGCCCCGGGGCCTGACCAGGAATAGCCGAGACAAGGGGTAGCCGCGACTGCCCCCGCCCAGCAGCGGGCCACCGCCCTCGGGGCGGTGGCCCGCCGCACCGCTGCGGTGCCTGCTGCCGTGCGCGGGGGCTCAGTGGCCGAGGCGGTGCCGTACCACCGAGCCCGCCCGGCTCTTGACGACCTCCAACTGAGCCGGGATGCGCTGACGCAGGTCGGCGACGTGGCTGACGATGCCGACCGTCCGGTCCCGCTCACGCAGCGAGTCCAGCACATCCAGCACCTCGTCGAGGGTCTGCTCGTCGAGGCTGCCGAAGCCCTCGTCGATGAAGAGCGTGTCCAGCCGTACGCCGCCCGCCTCGTCGGTCACCACATCGGCGAGGCCTAGGGCCAGCGCGAGCGAAGCGAAGAACGTCTCACCGCCGGAGAGCGTGGCGGTGTCCCGCTCGCTGCCGGTCCAGGAGTCGATGACGTGCAGGCCGAGTCCGGCCCGGCCGCGGCCGCTGGTGCGCGCGTCGGAGTGCACCAGGGTGTAGCGCCCGGCGGACATGTGCCCCAGGCGGGCGCTCGCGGCGGCGGCGACCTGTTCGAGCCGGGCCGCCAGCACATACGACTCCAGTCGCATCTTGCGCTCGTTGTCCGCGGACGTTCCCGCGGCGAGGGAGGCGAGCGCGGCGACCCGGTCGTACTCGGCGCGCAGCGGCCCGAGCGCGCGCGCCGCCCGCGTGGCCGCGCGCGAGAGCTGGTCCAGCTGGGCGCACCGCTCGCGGGCCGCCGTGTCACGCGCTGACGCCTCGCGGAGCACCCGGGTGGCGGCCTCGGCCGCCGAGCGCGCCGCGTCGGGCTCCGCGGGCGGCCGCGCGGCGGCGGCGCGGCCGTCCGGGCTGGCCAGCTCGGCGGCCACCGCCGCCTCCTCCGCCTGCCACTGGTCGAGTGCGTGCTGCAGGGCCCGCTGCTCATGGGCGGCGAGCATGGCGTCGGCAGCGGCCTGCGGCGTGTCGAACTCCGCCCGGTAGGCGGCGTCGGCGAGGCGGGCGTCGGCCTCCTTGAGCCGCCCGGCTGCCGCTTCCTGGGCGGTCGCGGCCTCGGCGGCCGCCGTGAGCAGCTGTGCTTGCCGCTCCAGCTGGGTGGCGCGTACGGCGACGGACGCCGCGCCGCCCCTGGCCTCGGCCAGCCCGTCCTCCAGCGCCTGCTGTTCGCTCGTCAGTGCCTCCCGGCGCGAGGTCCGGGCGGCGGACCGCCGCTCGGCCTCCTCACGCTGCGCGCGGCGCTGCTCGTACTCGCGTTCCGCGTGCGCCAGTGCCTCGCGGGCGGCGTGCGTCGCGGCCCCGGCCGCCTGGGCGGTGGCGTGTTCACGCTTGAGGTCGCGGACGGCCTCCGCGAGGTCGGCGAGGGGGCTGTCGCCCGCGCCCTCGGTGGCGGCGGCGAGTTCCTCGCGCAGGAAACGCAGCCGCCCGTCGGCCTCCTCACGCCGCGCGTCGGCCTCCTGGTACGCGGCGAGAGCGGCTTCCTCCTCGGCGTGGCCGACGTGTCCCTCACCCGGGCGGGCGGGCGCGGGGTGCTCGGTGCCGCCGCACACCGCGCAGGGCTGACCGGGGCGCAGCGCGGCGGCGAGCTCGGCGGCGATGCCGCGCAGCCGCCTTTCCTTGAGGTCGAGCCAGTGGTCCCGGGCGGTGGCGGCCCGCTCGGCCGCCAGCAGCAGTTCCTCGCGCGCCGTGTCGATACGGGCGGCGCAGCGGTCGCGCCGCTCGGCGGCTTCGCGGGCCCGCTCGGCGGGTCCGACGCGGGCGGCGAGCTGCTCGGCGCGGCTCGCCGCGTCCTGGCAGGTCTCCACGCGCTGCTGGAGAGCGAGGCGGCGCTGCTCCCATCCGGTGAGCCAGTCGGCGGCTTCGGCGATGGCGTCGTCGTCGGCGCGTGCCTCCCTGTGCAGGGTGGTGAGTTCGGCGCTGAGGGCGGTGGCGCGCTGCTCGGCTCGCTGTGCGGCGGCGAGTCCGCCGAGTTCCTGCCGGAGTTCGCGTTCCAGGGCGGCGAGTTCACCGCGGCCCGCGTCGGTGAGGTGCTGCGGCAGCCGTGCCCTGCCCTGCTCCTCGGCGGCGCGGGCGGCGTGGTGGTCGCGTTCGGCGGCGTCGCGCGAGTCGAGCGCGGGGACCACGGATTCAGCGGCGCGGGCGCGCTCAAGGCGCGCGCGGGTCCGCTCACGCTCGGGCGCGTGGGTGGCGAGGGCGTCGGCCCGGCGCCTGGCGTCGGCGTACCGCTGCTGCCTGCGGGCGAGTTCGCCGACAGCCTCGGCATGCCGCTGCGCCGTGTGGTGCGCGGACTCGGCGGCGTGCACGGTGGCCTCGGCGATGTCGCGGCTCTCCCGGGCGCTGGTACGGGCGATGGCGGCCCACTCCAGCACGGCGTCGGCGAGCCCCGGCTCCCCCGGACCCGTGTCGGGCAGCGGGTGCTCCCGGGTGTCGGCGGTGTCTCCCGCCTCCTGCGCGATCCGGTGGGCGAGGCGCAGCAACTCCTCATCGGCGCGGAAGACTTGCCGCTGCGTGGCGCGTCGCAGTTCGGCGAGGCGGTCTTCCACGGCGGCGAACCGGCCGGTGTCGAAGAGCTTGCCGAGCAGCTGCCCGCGCGCTTGGTCGTCGGCGCGCAGGAACCGCGCGAAGTCACCCTGCGGCAGGAGGACGACCTGGCAGAACTGCTCTCTGCTCATGCCGAGCAGCTGGCTGATCTCCTCGCCGACCTCCTGGTGGGAGCGGCTGAGCGCCTTCCACCGCGGCCCGTCCGGCCCCTCCCCCGTGTACTCCCGCAGCAGGGTCTGCGCCTTGTCGCGGGTCATACCGTCGCCCCGCTTCTTGGGACGCGGCTGCTCGGGGCGCCGGGTGATCTCCAAGCGGCGCCCGCCGACGGTGAGTTCGATGAGGACGGAGGTCGCGGTGAGCGGCTTGGCGTGGTGGCTGCGGAGGGTGAGCCCGCTGCCCTGCCGGGCGCCGGGCACGGCTCCGTACAGTCCGTAGCACACGGCGTCCAGGACGGAGGTCTTGCCCGCGCCCGTGGGCCCGTGCAGCAGGAACAGCCCCGCCGCCGAGAGGGCGTCGAAGTCGATGTCCTGAGTGCCGCCGAACGGGCCGAAGGCCGTGACGGACAGCCGGTGCAGCCTCATCGGGTGGCCTCCGGGCGCCCGGCGGCGCGGTGCGCGCCCTCGCTGCCGGCCGCGTGCGCGCGTACGTCGTCGAAGGCGTCGCTGAGGACAGCGCGCTCCGCCTCGTCGGCGGACCGCCCGAACCGCACGTGGGTCACGAAGTCCTCCGCGATCTGCTGGTCGGTGCGGCCGTGCAGCCGCTGGGCGTACGAGGCGAGAGGGTCTTCCAGGCCGCGCTCCGGCGCGAAGGCGAGGCTGAGGATGTGCGGGAAGCGTCGCGCCAGGCGGGCCATCGGCTCGTGGGGCCTGGCCGCGTCGGTGAGGGTGGCCTCCAGCCACGCGTCCCGGTACCGGTCGAGCCCGGGGTCGGTGAGCAGGTCCTCCAGCCGCCCCCGGACGCGGGCGAGCGGCCGGGGCACGGGGCAGTCAAGGCGCTCGGCGCGCACACCCCCGCCCCCGTCGAGGTCGACCAGCCACATGGACTTGCGGTGAGTGGCCTCGGAGAAGGAGTAGGCGAGCGGGGAACCCGAGTAGCGCACCCGCTCCGAGAGCGTCTGACAGCCGTGCAGGTGCCCGAGGGCGACGTAGTCCACGCCGTCGAAGACCGAGGGCGGCACGGCGGCGACGCCGCCGACGGTGATGTCCCGCTCGCTGTCGCTGCCCGCACCGCCGGAGACGAAGGCGTGGGCGAGGACGACGGAGCGGGTCCCGGCGGGGCGGGCGGCGAGGTCGGCCCGCACCTGGTCCATGGCCGCGCCGAGCACGGCGGTGTGCCTGGCGCGCTCGGCGCCCACGGCCGCGCGCGCGAGGGACGGCTCAAGGTAGGGCAGGCCGTAGAAGGCGACGTCGCCGTGCGCGTCGCTCACGATGACGGGCTCCGCGCAGCGGGCCGGGTCGGTACGCAGATGGATACCGGCCTGCTTGATCAGTCCTGAGCCGACTCCCACCCGGCGGGCCGAGTCGTGGTTGCCGGAGATGAGGATGGTGGGCACCCCGCAGTACGCCAGCTGGTGCAGGGCGTCGTCGAACAGCTCTATCGCGGCGAGCGGGGGCACCGCGCGGTCGTAGATGTCGCCCGCCACCAGCACCGCGTCCACCTCGTGCTCGTGGACGGCGCCGATCAGGTGCTGGATGAACGCACGCTGAGCGTCGAGCAGGCTCACCCGGTGAAAGGAGCGGCCCAGGTGCCAGTCCGATGTGTGCAGCATTCTCACGTGGTCGCTCCACCCCGCATGATGTCCCCTCCGTCATGCCCCAGACCGGCACGAGCCCGGCTGTCAGCAGCGACCACGCTAACGCCGGTCCGTATCTGACACCTCACGCTCCTCAGTTTTCCATCAGGGTCCGACATCACCGTCCACGGGTCCCGCCCGGCCCAAGCGCCCCCGCGGCGGCGCAGCGGAGCCGACCGCTCACCGCCACCACCCTCGCCTGCCCTCGCCATGGCAGCCCTCTTGATCGCTGCCTGGATCACTGGCCCTGGCCGCTGCGCTGATCGCTGCCTTGATCACTATCTTGACCGCTGCCTTGACCTGCACTGCGGTTCAAGTTCTACGTTCGCCGTCATGAGCGCGATTCTGGTGACCGGCGCGACCGGCAACGTAGGCGAACACGTCGTCTCCACGCTGGCCGGACAGGGCCATGAGGTGCGGGCACTGGTGCGCGACCCGGGCAACGTCTCGCTGCCCGCGGGAGTGCGGGCCATACGGGGTGACCTGTCGTCCCCGCGGACGCTGGAGCCCGCGCTGCGCGGTGCGGACAGCGTGTATCTGATGTGGCCCGGGCTTCCTGTGGAGCCCCGTGTGGTGAAGGTCATCGCCGAACACGCCCGGCACCTCGTGTACCTGTCGACCGACGTCACCGACCTCGCGGACGGTGAGCAGGCCACGTCCTACCACCAGGAGATCGAGCGGCAGATCAGGCAGTCCAGGCTGAGCTGGACCTTCCTGCGGCCCATCGACTTCGCCACGAACACCCTGGGGTGGGCGGGCCAGGTCAGGCAGGGCGTCGTGCGCTGGCCGTACGGGCGAGCCTCCCGGTCGCTGATCCACGAACGGGACATCGCGGACGTGGCCGTCCACGTGCTCACCTCCCCCCGACCTGCCGAACATGCCGGAGCCAGGTACCTGATCACCGGGCCCGAGTCGATCACCCATGCCGAGCAGGTCAGGATCATCGGCGAGGCCGTCGGGCGCGAGGTGCGGTGGGAGGACCTGCCGGTGGAGACGGCGCGCGAGCAACTGACAGCGGCGTGGGGGGACGCGGCGTTCGTAGAGGCCAGGCTGGCGGCCTGGTGCGCCTTCGTGGACGAGCCGGAGCGGGTGACCGACACCGTGGAACGACTGCTCGGGCGCCCGGCGCGGACGTTCCGCTCCTGGGCCGAGGAGCACGCCGACGACTTCCGCTGAGGCCCGTCGGGCTTCGGCCCTGCCAGGGGGGGGGAGCGAGCGCCCCGTACCGGAGTCCGACGATTCCGGTACGGGGCGCTCGTCGCGGCGTGCCGCCGTCAGCCGATGGCGCTGATCACGCGCTCCAGCGGCACGAACTTGAAGTTCTGGTTGCCGCTGCTGCCGGGGGCCGAGTTGGAACCGTCCTGGCAGGCGAACATGCCCTTCGGGAAGGCCGGGCCCAGATTCGCGGCCGTGGCGTCGATGCCGTCGGTGTCCTCGCAGTCGTCCGCCGCGCTGCCGTTCGCCACGGCGAAGCGGCCCACGTACGAACCGCTGGACCGGTCGTACGCGGTGAAGTCGTCGCTGCCCTGCGACGAGACGAACACGCGGTCACCGGCGGCGGCGATACCCTCGGCGTCGGCCTTGATGTGGCCGGACCCGCCTGTGGAGTCGAGCTTGCTGCGCGAGGTGCCCTCGCCCGGCTCCGCCCCGTAGATCCACACGCCGACGTCCTCCTCACCGAGATAGAACTTGCCGCTCTTCTCATCGGCGTAGCAGCCCTCGACGGCGCTACCGGCGTCGAAGCGGCGCACCGACTTGCCGGTGACGCTGTCACCGCTGACGGTGATCTCCCACTGCTCGACCTCACCCGAGGTGGAGTTGGGGTACGCGTACAGCTTGCCGCTGCCCGGCGACTTGTACATGCAGATGCCGTGCGCGGTCACGCCGGTGGGGATGTCCTTGAGGTGGCGGAGCTTCTGGGTGCCGGGGTCGATGCGGTAGACGTGCATCGCGCCGCGGCCGCCCGCGGCCTCGTCGTCCGCGGAGATCACGATGTCGCCGCGCAGATCGACGTTGTTCCCGAAGTCGCCGGAGATCCGCTGGATGCGGGCACCGGAGAGGTCGTACACCTCCAGGGCCCCCTTCTTGTCGGTGCCGATCACCGCGGACTTCGCCGGATCGGAGGGGTTGACCCAGATCGCCGGGTCGTCGGCCGCGTCTCCGCTGTGCGACACCGGGGCGGTTTCCGCGGTCGCCGTGACAGAGGCGGCCAGTGCCTGCGCGGGGGTCGCCAGCGGAAGCAGCAAGGCGGCCGCGGCGGCGGCCGAAGTGCCCATGGCGATCCGGCGAGCGGCGCGTGGGGGTGGGGCGGCGAACACCATGTCGTTCCTTCTGTAGACGGGACAGGAGCCAGCTGTAGACGGGACGGAGCCAGCTGACGGCAGTCCCGGAAACACCCGTCGGCGCCGGCTGCAACAGTGGGCGAACACCCGCCCACAAGTCGCGTGGACACAAGCGAAAACCCGATAGACGCACGCACACCATTTCGGTATTTCCACCGGCTGGGGCTGACGCTGAACGGGGCCTTCCGGAATACCGCCACTGAACTGTGGCGCTCGGCACCGACCATGACAAGAGCTCACCGAAAACGCGTTTTCAACAGAGTTTCCTCCGACTGTTGAGCACCCAGCTGAGAGCCGAAATGAACAGCGGAGCGACGATCTCTGTCACGTCGGAGAAAGGAATGAAAGCCTGTCGGCCCGTACACGACTGCGCAACCGGGCGGCTGCTCTACGGAGCGACTGCGCGACCGGGCGACTGCGCGTCAGAGAAGAAGCTCTTTGCCTATGCGGCGCGGAGGGAGAGTTCTGGGCTTCGGCAGGCCGCAGTCCGAGGGCTCAGGCGTCGCCGTACGCTTCGCCGCCCACCTCAAACCGCGCCGTCCCCGCCGTCGCGTCGGCCAGCCAGGCCCGGAACGTCTCGACATCGGCATCCGGCAGCCCGAGCTCGAACGTCACGCCCTCGCCGTACCGCACGTCCCGCACAGCACGCCCCATCGCCCGCAGGTCGTTCTCCAGCTTCCCGGCCCGCTGATGGTCGGTAACGACCGTGACCAGCCGGAACCGCTGGCGAACCACGGTGCCCAGCGCGTCCAGGGACTCCCCGACGACCCCGCCGTACGCACGGATCAGCCCGCCGGCACCGAGCTTGACCCCGCCGTAATAGCGGGTGACGACGGCCACGACGTACCGCACCTCGCGGCGCACCAGCATCTGGAGCATCGGCACACCGGCCGTCCCGCCCGGTTCGCCGTCGTCGCTCGCCTTCTGGACGCCGCCGTCCGCGCCGATGACGTAGGCGAAGCAGTTATGCGTGGCGGTGGAGTGCTCCCGGCGGACACGCTGGATGAACTCCTGGGCCTCCTGCTCGCTGGCGGCGGGCGCGAGCGAGCAGCGGAAGCGCGACTTGTTGATCTCGATCTCGTGCACACCCTCGCGGGCCACCGTGCGGTACTGCTCTGCCATCTCGCCACCCTATGCGGGATGGCGAGAGGCAACGGGCAAGGGGCCAGGCGGAGGGGCACGGCAAGGGCTGTTGCCGGGGCGGATGTTGTGCGGGGCGCGTGTTGTGCGGGCCGATGTCGTACGGCACGGCCCCGTACGTGCAGCCCCGTACGGTGCGCGCTGCTCAGAAATCCCCCATATCCCGGGAACCTCCGTCTTGGATCTCGCGGGCAACGGTCTTTCCGATCTCATCCGCCGCCGTCGAATCGAGCATATCGGAATGAGTGCAATCGACCTCGATGACCCTGATAGCGCCGTCCACGTACGGCCGCCAATCCGCCGGGTCGGCCGGAACGGCGTCGCTCTCCGGCCTCGCGGCACGAAAGAGGGTGATGTCGCCCGAGAAAGACGGAGGAGCGTAGCCCTGCATCAGCTTCATATTGCTCTGATACGCCCGGTGAATTCCGGTCACATGTTCCTCGGTGTAGGAGCAGTCGCTCTCTTCAGCTTCCCCAAGCGGGGCGTTCAGCGGCGGCCGCCACAGCCCGTCGTCCTCCGCCGGGTCATGGAAATTGTCGGCGATCTTGAACAGATCCTCGATGACCTCGCGCCGCGAAGGCACCCAGAACGACTCCTGCTCGCCCGTCTGCGCGATGGGGTAGGCATCGAGCAGGAACAACTGGTCGACCTGCTCGCCTGCCTTCTCCAGCAGGGCGGCCATGGCGTGGGCCACCAGACCGCCGAATGACCAGCCCATCAGCAGATACGGCCCGAAAGGCTGAACCGACCTCATCGCGGCCACGTATTCTTCGGCCATCTCGCTGATACTCGCGGGCGGCTCCTGGGACACGTCCAGGCTGCGCGACTGAAGGGCGTAGAGCGAGAAATTGTCGACCGCGCTCCTGGACAGGGCTTGGTAGGACCAACCGATTCCACCCGCCGCGTGCACGCAGACGAGATTCGGCGTGTCCGGCTGACACCTGATCGGCAGAACGACATCGAAGTCGTGCGAGCCCCCCGACTGGTCAAGCAAACTGGCGAGTTGGGCTGGGGCCGGGGCCCGGAACAGGGTGTGAATTCCGAGGTCGGCTCCGGTCTCCGCCCGTACGCGTCCCACCAGCCGCATGGCGAGAAGCGAGTGCCCGCCGAGCTCGAAGAAGCTGTCGTCAGGCCCGACCGCGTCAAGCCCCAGCACCTCGGCGAACAACCCACACAGGACCTCCTCCTGCGGGGACGCCGGAGACCGACCGCTCCCACCATCGAACTCCGGCACGGGCACCCAAGCCCTCCAAACCCTCACCGACCACCACGACACCCTCCGCCTCACCCTCACCAACACGACCACCAACCCCGACGGAACCCCCAACGGCACACCCACCCCGACCATCCGCCCCAAAGGCACCGTCAACGCCGCCGACCACTTCCACGAAGTCAACATCACCGGCCAGACCCCACAACAACGCACCACCACCATCGAACACCACCACACCAACAACAGACACAGAAGCAAGCAGCACAGCCACCGAACCCACCACACCAACAACCAAAAGCACCGCCACCCCCAACACCCCACCCACCACCTGGCCCTACGCCCCCGAAACCACACCACTCAACGGCGGAACCGACCCCCACCTCAACCAACCCCACCCCCTCGAAATCAACACCCTCACCCACAACACACCCAACGGACCCCAACTCACCACCACCTGGACCTACAACCCCACCCACATCACCCACCACCACATCACCCAACTCGCCACCCACTGGCACACCGCCCTCAAAGCCCTCAACACCCACACCCAACACCCCAACACCGGCGGCAGAACCCCCTCCGACATCCCCCTCCTCACCCTCACCCAAAACGACATCGAGTCACTGGAAAGCGATCTCGAACTCGAATGGGAGGACCTTGAGGACTAGCCGCCGGAATCTTTCGGTCACCGTCGCCGTTGGGCAGCACAATGACGTCCAGTGCCCAGGAGGCGACCGTGTACGGCGACCAGGAGACGGTCCGCAGGATTCTCAACGAGCTCGGCGACACCTGGGCCGTCGTCGGCCTGTCGTCGAATGAGAGCCGCGCGGCGTACGGGGTCGCCAAGGTGCTCCAGCGCTTCGGCAAGCGGATCGTCCCGGTCCACCCGAAGGCCGAGACGGTGCACGGGGAGAAGGGCTATCCCACGCTCTCCGCGGTTCCGTTCGCCGTGGACGTGGTCGATGTGTTCGTCAACGCGCGGCTGGCCGGGCCGGTCGCGGATGAGGCGGTGGCGATCGGAGCGAGCGCGGTGTGGTTCCAGCTGGGGGTCGTCGACGAGGAGGCGTACGAGCGCACCCGGGCGAAGGGTGTGGCGATGGTGATGGACCGCTGCCCGGCGATCGAGATCCCTCGCCTCGGCTGAGTCACCTGCCGCTGGTCGCCGCGGGTCAGCCGACTGGCGGGATGGCCACAGTCATGGTCATCTCCACGGGCTCGGTGCCGTCGTTGCGGTAGGCGTGTGCGGCGTTGGCCTCGAAGGTCGCGGAGGTGCCGGCGGGCAGGTGGTGTGCCTGGCCGTCGACCACGAGGGTCAGTTCGCCGGCCGACACGTGGAGGAGTTCGACCGTGCCGGGCGGGTGGGGGTCCGAATCGCTGCTGTCGCCGGGCATCAGTCGCCACTCCCACATCTCCAGCGGCCCGCGCTTCTCGGTGCCCACCAGCAGTGCGGTGTAGCTGCCCGCCTCGGTGGACCACATCCGCACCGCCTGGCCTGGTGGCACGATGCGGACCTGGGGCCCCTGTTCGTAGTCGAGCAGGGTCGTGATGCTGACGCCGAGCGCGTCCGCGAGCTTCACGGTGGTGCCGACGCTCGGGTTCGTACGGGCCTGCTCGATCTGGATGATCATGCCCCGGCTGACGTTGGCCCGGGCCGCGAGGGCGTCGAGGGTGAAGCCGCGCTCCCCTCGCCAGCGCTTCAGATTGCGTGCGAGCGACTGCGTGAGCTGGTCGAGATCTGTCACAGCGAATCCAACCGTCCAATATACTAAATGACAGAGTACAAAATGATGCACTACGGTGTGCTGCACTGCATCGTTCAACACACCGTACTGCGAGGCCCGCCATGACTGCCCTCTTCGCGCTTGCCACGAGCCTCTTGTGGGGGCTGGCCGACTTCGGCGGCGGGCTTCTCGCCCGGCGCATGCCGGCCCTGACCGTGGTGCTGGTCTCCCAGCTGCTGGCCGTAGGCGTGCTCGGGGCGATCGTCGTCGCCACCGGCGGATGGTCCGAGGCGGGGCCGCAGCTGTGGTTCGCGGTGGCGGCAGGCGTCGTCGGAACGGTCGGCATGCTCTGCTTCTACCGGGCGCTCGCCCTCGGCCCCATGGGCGTGGTCTCGCCCGTCGGAGCGCTGGGCGGAGTCGCCGTGCCGCTCGGCGTGGGACTGGTCCTCGACGAGATACCCGGGGTGCTCCAGGTCGTGGGCATCGTGGTCGCCGTCGCGGGTGTCGTGCTCGCCAGCGGCCCGCAGCGGGGCGGCACGCCCGTACAGCGCCAGACGCTCGTTCTGACGCTCACCGCGGCCTTCGGCTTCGGCTCCGTGATGGCGCTGATCGCCGAGGCGTCGAGCAGCATGACCGGCCTGTTCCTCGCCCTGTTCGTCCAGCGGGTGTGCAACGTGGCGGTCGGCGGCACCGCGCTCTACGTGTCCGTACGGCGCGGCGGCAGCGCCCTGCCCGAGGGGGGCGCCCGTGCGGTCCGTTCGGCGCTGCCCGCGCTCGCGTTCGTCGGCCTCGCGGACGTCGCCGCCAACGGCACGTACTCCATCGCCGCCCAGAACGGCCCCGTCACCGTGGCCGCCGTGCTCGCCTCGGTCTATCCCGTCGTGACCGCCCTCGCCGCCCGTGGCGTGCTCCACGAACGCCTGCACGCCCTCCAGGCGGCGGGAGCGGGGCTCGCGCTGGTCGGCACAGTGCTGCTCGCGAGCGGCTGAGCCCGGCCCGCGGGTACCGCCGCCCGTCAGTGCTGCCGGACGTACCACACCAACAGCGCGAGGCCGTGCAGCGCGACGGCGGCGCAGAGCAGCAGCCGCAGCTGTCGCCCGCTCATCGGCACTCCCCTCCGTCCGCCCGCTCGCGGACCGGCCGTCCGCGCGGCGTAGGCCCCGCCCGTCAGTGGTCCGCGGTCACGTCCAGTGTGCCGGGCGCGGGCGGCGGCAGTACGCCGAGCGCCAGCAGCTGTTCGTGGGTGACGCCCTCGGGCACCGGCATGGGGGTCGGGCTGCGCAGCGGCGGCTGCCAGCCCGCCTCGGGGTCCCAGCGGCGCACCACCTTCGCGGGTGCCCCGGCCACCACCGCGTGGTCGGGCACCTCGCCCCGTACGACCGCGCCCGCCGCGACCACCACGTTGCGGCCGAGCCGGGCGCCGGGGAGGATCACCGCACCGGCGCCGAGCCAGCTGCCCGAGCCGATGGTGACGGGGGCGCTGCGCGGCCACTGCTTGCCGATGGGCTGCTCGGGGTCGTCGTAGGCGTGGTTGTCGCTGGTGACATAGACGTACGGGCCGCAGTAGACGTCCCTGCCGAACTCGACCGACACCGAGGCCACCACGTGCGTGCCGCGGCCCAGGACGACGCCGTGCCCGAGCCGCAGCACCGGTTCGGGGCCGAGGTCGAGGCCGGGCATCATTCCGGCGGCCAGGGTGACGCCCTCGCCGATCACGCAGTGGTCGCCCAGCTCTATCCACCGCTCGCCGAACACGGTGCCCAGCGGGAACGCCAGCCGGGTGCCGGTGCCGATCCGGCGGAAGCGGTAGGGGCCGGGCCGCTCGGCGGTCACCGCGCCTGCCTGCTGCACCCAGCGCCATCCGCGATGCACGGCGCGTGATGTGGCACGCCGCCGCCAGGCACCGAGTGATGAGAACACGTTCTGATGTATCGGCACGCGCCTACGGTACTCATCGGTATGCCGATCGCCCGGGTCGCCCGCTGTGATCTTTCCCGCACGCGTCGCGACGGGGACGCGGCGGCGGGGCGGCGTCGCGGGGCGGCTGTGAAGCCCGCCGACGCTCGTTGTCCGATGTGCCCCGCGCGGCGTTTGCGGCATTCGCGGCCAGAGCTCGCACGCGAGGTGTGAAACGACCTTCCCGCGTCTACTCGTACGGGCATGGACGACGTCATCGTGGGCCGGAGGCCCGGGTGCGGCGATGTACGGCATCTCGCCCGCGAGGCCGCGCCGGCGTCGCCCTGAGCAGCACAGGCCAAGCCGTATCCGGGCCACGGGGCCCGGGTCGACGCGAGCACGCCGCAACGGAGCAGCCCGGTGCCGGAGCACGGGTGCGCCGGGACGGGTGAGGGAGATCTGCCGTGAGCGACCACCGGACCACCGTCGTGGTGATCACGCACAACCGCCGCGACGAGTTGCTGCACACCTTGGAGCGGCTTGCCGCGCTGCCGGAGCGGCCGCCGGTGACCGTCGTCGACAACGCGTCGACCGATGGCACGGCACTGGCGGTGCGGGCGCGGCATCCGGGGGTGCGGCTGCTGTCCCCCGGCCGCAACCTGGGGGCGGTCGGGCGCAACCTGGCCGCTCGGCTCGCCACGACGCCCTACCTCGCCTTCTGTGATGACGACTCGTGGTGGGAGCCGGGCGCCCTGGAGGCCGCCGCCGACATGCTGGACGCGCACGACCGGCTCGCCGCCGTCACCGCCCGCATCGTCGTGCACCCGCAGGCGGGCGCCGTCGCGGGGAGCGGGCCGGGAGAGCGGGACGACGCTCCGTATGAGGACCCCATCGTCGCCGAGCTGCGGGATTCGCCGCTGCCTGGCCCGGACTGGCTGCCTGGTCCGGCGCTGGGCTCGTTCCTGGCCGCCGCGACGGTGATGCGTACCGACGCCTTCCGGTCGGTGGGAGGCTTCTCGCCCCGGCTGTGGCTCGGCGGCGAGGAGGAGCTGATGGCGGCCGACCTCGCGGCGCGGGGGTGGTGGCTGTGCTACGCCGAGCAGCTGACCATCCACCACCGGCCGTCGTTGAGCCGGGACCCCGGTCTGCGCCGTCGGCACGGTATCCGCAACACCCTGTGGTTCAGCTGGCTGCGCCGCTCGGCGCCGTCCGCGCTGCGCCGCACCGCGCGGCTGGCGGTCACCGTCCCGCGCGACACGACCTCCGTGCGCGCTTTCGGGGACGCCCTCGCCGGTCTGCCCTGGGTGCTGCGGGAGCGCCGCCGACTGCCTCAGGATGTCGAGCGGCGGCTCAGGCTGCTGGAAGCACCGCAGAACGCCTCATCGGCCCGCCGCTACGTCGGCTGAGCGGCCGCACTCCGCAGGTCCGGGGACAGGAGACACCCGACGTGACCCATGTACTGATCACCGGCTGGTTCAGCTTTCTGCACGGCGAGGTCACGGCGGGCGACATGCTCGCCGCCGAGGCCGTACGGAAGGCGCTCAGCGAGGCGTCGCTGAGCTACGACACGGCCTGGTCGCCGGTCTTCCGGCCGGACGCCGTGCATCTGGAGACGGCCGACCCCGCCGACTACACGCACCTCGTGTTCGCCTGCGGTCCGGTGCACTCCCGGCGGGCACCGGCGGCGGGAGGGCGTGCCCCGCTGCTCGATCTGCACGCCCGCTTCGCGGGGTGCCGCCGGATCGCCGTGGGGGTGTCCGTCATCGATCCGGCCGATCCGGCCGTCACCGGGTTCCACGCGCTGCTGCCCAGGGACATGGCGGGGCAGTCAGTGGGCACCGCCGACCTGAGTGTGCACGCGCCCGCGCCCGTGAGGGTGCCGTTGCTGGGGGTGGTGCTGACCGAGGGCCAGCACGAGTACGGGACGCGCCGTCGGCACAGCGACGTGTCGCAGTCCGTGCAGGAGTGGCTCGGCGAGCTGGACGCCGCCCGGCTGCCGCTCGACACCCGTCTGGACACCCGCGACTGGCGGCTTCCCGCGACACCCGATCAGCTGCACACGGTGTTCTCCCGGCTTGACGCCGTGGTCACCACCCGGCTCCACGGGCTCGTGCTCGCGCTGCGGGCCGGGACGCCGGTGGTGGCCGTGGACCCGGTGGCGGGCGGGGCGAAGGTCAGCGCGCAGGCCGCGGCGCTGGACTGGCCCGCCGTGCTGCCGTGTGAGCGGGCCCGGCCCGCTGAGCTGCACCGGGCGCTGGCCTGGTGCCTCTCCCCGCAGGGGCGGGAGCGGGCCGGGGCGCCGGCCGCCCGGTCCGCGCGGGACGGCATGCTCGCCGACCTGCTCACGCATCTACGCGGCGCCCCCGGCCCGGCACGGGAGCGGCCCCTCCTGGAAGGTGACCAGCTCGCCTGACGGGGCCGGGCGGCGCCGCCCGGCCGGACGCGGACCTGGGCCGCACAACGAGGAGGCGTGCCCCGTCAGGGGCGCGGGGAACTGCGCGACCAGCCACGACGCACTCGCAGTCCGCGACGCACGGACAGGGGCACCCCTCCCTGGCACGACCCGCCGGACACGGCCTACGCGGCGGCAGCGACGGAAACGGGCTCCCGGACGACGGGCTGGACCGTCACCAGCGTGGGGAGCCGGTGGCGGAGCATGGCTCCGGCGCCGATCGAACCCGCGATGAGCAAGCCGCCGACGATCAGCGCGCCGCGCGCACCGGCCACCTCCATCAGCAGTCCGAGGAGCGGCGGGCCGATGAGTCCCCAGCCGGTGCTGGCGCTGCGCCACACACCCAGCACCCGGCCACGCATGTGCGCGGGCGGGTCCGTCTGGAGCACGGTGGTGCCCGCGGTGTCCGAGACCGACTCCGCGATGGCCATCGGCAGCACCAGGAGGATCAGGATGAACAGCGACGGGGACAGGCCCGCGGCGACCTGGAGCAGCGCCCCGACGGCCGTCAGGGTGCCGACGAGCCGTACGGAGGGGCTTTGCAGCCGTCCGGCGAGGACCGCTCCGGCGATGCCGCCGATGGCGAGGACCGTGGAGACGGTGCCGAACTGGGCGGCGGTGCCGTGCAGCGCTCCGGTGACCAGCACCGCCAGGGTCAGGCCGTAGTTCCGGCCGAAGATCGCGCCCAGTCCGGTGATCACGGCCAGTGCCACCAGGCGCGGCCTGCGCAGGAAGAAGGCCAGCCCGTCGCGCGCGCTCATTCCCGCCTCTGCGGCTGCCTGCGCGGGCGGGGGCCCGGCCTGGGAGCCCGCGACGGTGCGCGTCTCCGCGGGCGCGGGGCGCAGGAAGGGGATGACGGTGGCGACGAAGAGGAACGACAGGCCGTTGGCCGCGTAGGCCGCCGCCGTACCGAAGAAGCCGATGGCCACGCCCGCGGCCGCCGTACCGGCGAGCCGTCCGACGCTGTGGACCACCGAGCCGAGCGCGATCGCGGACGGCACGTCCTTGGTGGCCACGAGGTCGTTGCCGAGCAGGGAGCAGGCGGGGCCGTCGACGGTGGCGATGAGGCCGGTGATGACGGCGAGCGCCATCAGCAGGCCCATGCTGAGCTGGTCGAACGCCACGAGAGCCGCGGTGACGAACGCCACCGCGCCGAGCACGGCCTGGCTCGCGGTCGCGACCAGCTTCCGGGGCCAGCGGTCGACGGCCGCGCCGCCGAAGAGGCCGAAGAGCAGCCCCGGGGCGGCCTGTGCGGAGAGCGACAGGCCCGTCGCGGCCGCGGAGCCGGTGATCTGGAGCACGAGCAGGTTCTGGACCGTGAGCTGCATCCACGTACCGGCGTTGGAGACGAGGTTGGCCACGGACCACCAGCGCATGCTCGGGTAGCGCAGGCAGCGCCAGGGGGACCGCTCGCCGCCCGGTTCCGCCGCCCGGCGGCGGAAGGGGAGGCGGCGGGCGGCGCGGCGCGCGGCGCCGGTGGGCTCCGAAGGCTCGGTGGGCGGCCCGGTGGGGCTTGTCGCCTGCTGCGAGGTGGCAGCGCGTGTCGCCGTTTCGGGCGCGGTGACGTCGGTCGCACGGGCAGGGGCAGGACGGAAAAGAGGCACGGTGGCGCGTTTCGTGAAGAGCCCAGCAGGCTCGGAAAGCGGACTCGGTGGCAGAAGGCGATCCGCACCCGGCGGTCGGCCGACGGTGGGGGCTTCTGGGCTGCTGTACCGGTGAGATGGCCTCGGCCATCGGGTCCGCTACTGCGCAGCGAGGTTCCATGTTCACAGACGACTCGCGACAGTCGTCGCCACTACGGGGTCATCCAGCACGGCAGGAGCGCTGAATGCCTTGCGCCCCAAGGGTTCTGGGCGAGTGCGTGCCCTTGCTCACAGGGGTCCGCACGGCCCCTTTCCGCGGCGTTTCCCGGCCTCGTTCTGCGGTCTTGTTCTGGGGACTTCTGGGGGGGCGCACCGGTCGCCGTGCGCCTGCTCTGCTCGACCCGATCCGATCCGATCCGGGTGAGACGCGTCTCACCGCTCTGTCGCGTCTGTCGCGTCTGCCGCGGCGCCCGTGTGGACCGGTCGCCGGTCACCCGCTCGGCCCGTGCGTAACTCGCGCGGCACGGGTACTTCGCAAGCTATGCGCGCAATCGTGATCAACTGCACTCTCAAGCCCTCGCCCCAGCCCTCGAACACCGAGGCGCTGGCCGCCGTGGTGATCGCGGAACTCGCCCGGCGCGGAGTCACCACCGATGTCGTCCGGGCGGTCGATCTGCGGCTGTCACCCGGTGTGCGGACCGACATGGGCGAGGGCGACGACTGGCCGGCCGTCCACGACAAGATCCTCGCCGCTGACATCCTCATCATGGCCTCCCCGACCTGGCTGGGGCGCCCGTCCTCGGTGGCCCAGCGAGTGCTGGAGCGGATGGACGCCATGCTGAGCGAGACCGACGACGAGGGACGCCCGGTGGCGTTCAACCGCGTGGCCGGTGTCGTGGTGACGGGAAACGAGGACGGGGCGCACCACGTGATCAGTGAGATCGGCGGGGCGCTGGGGGACATCGGCTTCACGGTGCCCGGACAAGCGTGGACGTACTGGCACTTGGGGCCGGGGCCAGGGCCCGACTTCCTGGACGACCAGCGGGGGCACGACTGGTCGCGTTCCACCGGCAGAGCCATGGCCGCCAACCTGATTGGAGTAGCCCAGGCACTCGCCGAGCGCCCGCTGGGCCCGCCGCCCTCCTGACACGGTCACCAGCGGTTCCCACGGCCGCTGTTCCCGCTGCGGCACCGCGCGCTCACAGCTGCCCTGAGTGCGTTTCCCACCAGCGCTGATGTCGCCGCAGCGCCCTGAGCAGGGCGGCGGCGCCGTTCTCGCGATGTGCCGCCTGTCGTGAGCCGTGCCACGATAGTCAACGTTTCGTCCCGTTATGTTCGGTAACTCAGAGCGGAGGCACGACCAGCACCCTGTCCCGCGAGCCGGTCATCACCGTCACCTCCGGGGAGATTCGAAGGAGGCCACATGAACACAGCTGTCGCGCCCGCTTGGGGCCACGCCGTCGTCACCGGCGGCGCCGGCTTCGTCGGTTCGCATCTGTGCGCCGCGCTTGCCGACCACGGCACGGATGTCACCTGTGTCGACGACCTCAGTACCGGTTCGCGGGAGAACATCGAACCGCTGCTGGACCGCCCCGGCTTCGTCTTCCAACAGGCCAGCGTCTGCGATCCGTTGAGCGTCGAGCGCCCGGTGGACCTCGTTCTCCACTTCGCCTCTCCCGCTTCCCCCGCCGACTATCTGCGGCTGCCGCTGCACACACTGGAGACGGGAAGTCTCGGAACGCGCAACGCACTTGCCCTGGCCCGCGCCCACGAGGCGCGGTTCATTCTGGCCTCGACGTCGGAGGTCTACGGCGACCCGCAGCAGCACCCGCAGAGCGAGGACTACTGGGGGAACGTCAACCCGGTCGGCCCGCGCAGCGTGTACGACGAGGCCAAGCGCTTCGGCGAGGCCCTGGCCACCGCTGAAGCGGCGACCAACGGCACCGACACCGGCATCGTGCGGCTGTTCAACACGTACGGCCCCCGCATGCGCGGCCACGACGGGCGCGCCGTGCCCACCTTCGTCCGGCAGGCACTGGCCGGTGAGCCGCTGACCGTCACCGGTGACGGTCAGCAGACCCGTTCCCTGTCGTACGTGGACGACACGGTGCGGGGCATCCTGGCGGCCGCGGCCTCCGACCTCCGCGGCCCGGTCAACCTCGGCAACCCGACCGAGATCACCATGGCCGCTCTAGCCGAGCTGATCGTCGAGCTGACCGGCTCCCGCTCCACGGTCCGCTTCATCGACCGGCCGACGGACGACCCCGCCGTGCGCTGCCCGGACATCACCCTGGCCCGCGGCAAGCTCCAGTGGGAGCCCCGCGTGGCCGCAGAAGAGGGGCTGACCCGGACCATCGCCTGGTTCCGCGAGCGGCCGGCCGCCTGACCGGCGCCCGGCCCCGCCCCCGCCCTGTCCGCACTTACCGTCGCCGGAATCGCCGAAAGGCCAGTACGAGCATGCGCGTTCTCGGAATCAACGCCCTCTTCCACGACCCCGCCGCCGCCCTCGTCATCGACGGCCACACCGTCGCCGCCGCCGAGGAAGAACGCTTCTCCCGGCGGAAGCACGGCAAGCGGCCGGTGCCCTTCGCCGCGTGGGAGATGCCGGAGGCCGCCGCCGCCTGGTGCCTGACCCAGGCCGGGCTGCGCCCGCAGGACCTCGACGCGGTGGCCTACTCCTTCGACCCCGGCCTCGCCAGTCCCGCCGCCGAGATGGGCTTGGACGACCCCTGGGACCATCTGCGGCTGACGTACGCCCGCGAGGCGCCCGGCTTCCTCAAGACGGCGCTGCCCGGGCTCGATCCGGACATCGTGCGGTTCGTCCCGCATCACATGGCGCACGCGGCGTCCAGCGCCTTCGGCGCCCCCGGCGCGGAGACGTCCTCCGTCCTCGTCCTCGACGGACGCGGAGAGCACACCTCGCACCTCGCCGCCCACCGGGTCCACGACCGCCTTGAGCCGCTGTACGGGCAGGAACTCCCGCACTCCCTGGGCCTGGTCTACGAGGAGCTGACCGAGCATCTGGGCTTCCTGCGCTCCTCGGACGAGTTCAAGGTGATGGCGCTCGCCTCACACGGCCGGCCGCGGATGCTGAGCGAGCTGCGCCGGTACGTCCACCCCACCGGTGACGGCGGATTCCGCGCGACCGGTGTGCCGTGGGCGCAACTGTCCCCTCCCCGGCGGCCCGACGAGGCATGGACCCAGGACCACGCCGACGTCGCCGCGAGCGCCCAGGCGTGCCTGGAGGAGACGCTGCTGGACCTGGCGCGCTGGCTGCACGGGCGGACGCGCGACAGCGTGCTCACACTCGCCGGGGGTGTGGCGCTCAACTGCGTCGCCAACTCCCGTATCGCCCGCGAGGGCCCGTTCAGCCGGGTGTGGGTCCAGCCCGCCGCCGGTGACGCGGGCACCGCCCTCGGCGGCGCGCTGCTGCTGTCCGCGCAGAGCGGGGACTCGCCCGGGCCAATGGTGGGCGCCGCCCTGGGCCGGGGCTGGTCGGACGCCGAGCTGGAGGCGCGGCTGAAGACGGCGGCCGTGCCGTACGAGCGTCCTGACGACATCGCGGCCAC
Organism: Streptomyces sp. A01; assembly: GCF_059026195.1. Taxonomy (NCBI): domain Bacteria; kingdom Bacillati; phylum Actinomycetota; class Actinomycetes; order Kitasatosporales; family Streptomycetaceae; genus Streptomyces; species Streptomyces sp. A01. The sequence goes on from NZ_JBWLKN010000014.1 coordinate 115,967, forward strand.
CGTCGCCGAGGCGCTGGCGGACAACGCCATCGTGGCCTGGTTCCAGGGGCGTTCGGAGTACGGGCCGAGGGCACTGGGACACCGGTCGCTGCTGGCCCACCCCGGTCACGCGGGCAATCTGGAGCGGCTCAACGACGTCAAGGGACGTGAGCAGTTCCGGCCGGTCGCGCCGATGGTCCTCGCCGACCAGGCGGAACGCGTCTTCGACGGGCCACTGCCCAGCCCGTACATGCTCTTCGTCCACGATGTGGCCCTGGAATGGCGGGAGCGCATCCCCGCCGTGGTCCATGTGGACGGCACGGCCCGCATCCAGACAGTGGACCCCGCGACCGAGCCGCTGGTCGCCCGGATGCTCACCGAGTTCGAACGGCGGACGGGGCTGCCGGTGGTGGTCAACACCAGCCTCAACACGGCCGGGCGGCCCATGGTCGACGATCCGCGCGATGCCCTGGAGTGCTTCGGCTCGGCGCCGGTGGACCTGCTCGCGATCGGACCTTTCACGGTACGGCGGGGCGACTTCTTCACCGGCGGGCGAGACGAGGTGGCGGCCGCGGAACAGACGCCGTCCGGGCCCGTGACCCGCGGCGAAGGACGCCTTGCCTTCGCCGAAGCGGAAGCGCCCAGGCCGGAGGCGGCTTCGCCGCCCACCGCGTACGCGCGCGCCCGTGCCCAGCGGGGGGCCTCCCGATGACGCCCGGCCGGGCCGCGACGCCCGAACGCCCCGAGTACGCCGTCGTCGTCCCCACGTTGGGGCGGCCCAGTCTCACCGCGTGCCTGCGGGCGCTCGCCGACGCGGGCGAGCCGGGCCCGAGCCGCGTCGTCCTCGTCGACGACCGTCCGCTCGGGGAGTGCGGCCCGCTGCCCGTCGAGGTGCCCGGGGCGCTGCTCGACCGGGTGGAGATCGTGCCCGGCTGCGCGCGGGGACCGGCAGCGGCGCGGAACACGGGGTGGCGGGCCTGCTCCGAGCCGTGGATCGTCTTCCTCGACGACGACGTGATCCCCTCCCCCGGCTGGGCCGACGGCCTCGCCGCCGACCTGGCGTCAGCGGCCCCCCGTACGGCCGGTGTCACGGCTGACATCACCGTGCCCCTGCCCACCGACCGCAGGCCCACGGACTGGGAACGCAACACGGCCGGTCTGGCCAGCGCCCGCTGGATCACGGCCGACATGGCCTACCGGAGGGAGGCGCTGGAGGCCGTGGACGGTTTCGACGAGGAGTTCCGGCGCGCCTTCCGGGAAGACGCCGACCTGGCCTTGCGAGTCCTCGACGCGGGCTGGGAACTGTCCGCGGGCACGCGCGGGACCACCCACCCGGTGCGCCCCGCCGACCGCTGGGTCTCGGTGCGCGTCCAGGCCGGGAACGCCGACGACGTGCTGATGAACCGGCGGCACGGCCGGTCCTGGTGGGAGCGCGCCGACGCGCCGCGTGGACGGCTCCCGGGGCATCTGGCGGCGACAGGGGTGGCGGTGGCCGCGGTGGCCTGCGCCGTCGCAAGGCGACCGCGTCCCGCGCTCGTATGCGCCGCGTTGTGGGCTGGCGGTACGGCCGAGTTCGGCTGGGCGCGGATCGCGCCGGGCCCGCGGACCCGCGACGAAGTCGCCACGATGGCACTGACCAGCGTGCTCATCCCCCCGGTGGCCACCTGCCACTGGCTGCGGGGGCTGCTGCGGCATCGCCGGGCCGCGCCGCTGCCCCGGGGAGCGGCGCCCACGGCGGCGCCCGAGCGCCCACGGCCGCTCGCCGAGCGGGTGTGACCGATGACCTCGCACACCGCCGCTTCCCTCGGTGACGACGCGCGGCCGGGCGCGTCGTCCGTCGGCGAGCGAGGCCCGGCAGGCGTCTGGGGAGAGACCGGGCAGGGGCCACCCGGCGTCCGCGCCCTGGACGGGGACGCCACGGACGACGCGCGCGGCGTCCGCAACCCGGCGGACCCGTTTCACCCCACGGCGGCAGGTAACTCCTTCCCGGTGTCCACCGCGCCTCCCGGTACTTCGCCCCGCCCGCCCGGACAGCCGTGGCTCGCCGCCCGCCAGGGTGTGCCGCCCACCGTGCCACCCCGTCAGGAGGCCGGTAGCGGGCTGCCCCAGGCGGTGCTGTTCGACCGCGACGGCACGCTGGTCGTCGACGTGCCCTACAACGGCGACCCGGAGCGGGTGCGGCTGATGCCGGGCGCCAGGACAGCCGTGGACGCCGTGCGCGCGCTGGGCATCCCGGTGGGCGTGGTCAGCAACCAGTCGGGAGTGGCGCGCGGGCTGCTCACCCGTACGGACGTGGAGGCCGTCCGGTGCCGGGTGGAAGAGCTCCTCGGCCCGTTCGACGTCTGGGCGGTGTGCCCCCACGGGCCTGACGACGGATGCGCCTGCCGCAAGCCCGCTCCCGGCCTCGTCCTCGCCGCCTGCCGACAGCTCGGCGCCGACCCGGCGCGCGCGGCGGTCATCGGGGACATCGGCGCCGACATGGCGGCGGCCCACGCCGCCGGGGCCCGCGGGGTCCTGGTGCCCACCTCGCTGACGCTGCCCGCCGAGACGGCGGCGGCCCCGGAGAGCGCCGGTGACCTGCCGAGTGCGGTCCAGCTGCTCCTGTCCACCGGGGGGCCGGTGTGACGGCCGCGCCCCGTACCCTCATCGTCCGGCTCGACAGCGCCGGCGATGTGCTGCTCGCCGGTCCCGCCGTACGGGCGGCCGCCGCGGGCTCCTCGTACACGGCGCTGCTGTGCGGACCGCTGGGCGAGCGGGCCGCGCGGCTGCTGCCAGGCGTGGACGAGGTGCTCGTCCACGACGCCCCGTGGGTGGGCCTGGAGCCCGCACCGGTCTCCCGGCAGGTCACCGGCGCGCTGGTGGACGCGCTGGCCGCCCGGCGCTTCGACCGGGCGCTCATCCTGGTCTCCTTCCACCAGAGCCCGCTCCCGGCGGCGTTGCTGCTGAAGCTGGCGGGCGTGGGCTGGACAGCGGCGGACAGCGTGGACTACCCGGGGTCGCTGCTGGATCTGCGGCACCACCGGGCCCCGGGGCGGCATGAGGCGCTGGCCGCGCTGGACCTGGCCGAGGCGGCCGGGTTCGCGCTGCCGCCCGGGGACACCACGGCGCTGCGGGTCACCGAGCCGCCGGACACCACCCACCTCACCGGCACCGACCCCTACGTGGTCTTCCATCCGGGCGCCGCCGTACCGGCCCGCGCCTGGAGCGCGGACCGCGCGGCACGAGCCGCGGCGGCGCTCGCGGAAGCCGGCCACCGCCTCGTGATCACCGGCGGGCCCGGCGAGAAGGCGCTCACCGGCTACGTGGCGGCCGGCCACTCGCTCGACCTGGGCGGGCGCACCGACCTCCCGCAGCTGGCCGGGGTGCTCGCCGGGGCGCGGGTGGCCATCGTCGGCAACACCGGGCCCGCCCACCTGGCCGCCGCCGTCGGCACGCCCGTCACCTGCCTGTTCGCGCCCGTCGTCCCCGCCGCCCTCTGGGCGCCGCACGGCGTGCCGCACGTCCTGCTCGGGCAGCAGGACGCGGCGTGCGCGGGCAGCCGGGCCCGACGGTGCCCAGTGCCGGGCCACCCCTGCCTGAACGCGATCACCGATGCTGACGTGCTGTCCGCCGTCGCGTCCCTCACCGCCCGCCGGGCACCAGCCGCCGGGAACCGTGCCACCGATCCCGACCGAGGAGCGACCGTATGAACATCTTGTTGTGGCATGTCCACGGCTCTTGGACCACCGCGTTCGTACAGGGGCCGCACACCTACCTGGTGCCCGTCACCACCGAGCGTGGTCCTGACGGTCTCGGCCGGGCCCGTACGTACACCTGGCCCGACTCGGTGCTCGAACGCACCCCGGCGCAACTGCGTGACGACCCCGTCGACTTCGTCGTCCTGCAACGGCCGCACGAGGCCCTCCTGGCCGAGCAGTGGCTCGGCGGCCGCAGGCCGGGCCGGGACGTGCCCGCCGTCTACCTGGAGCACAACGCGCCCGACGGGATCGTGCCGGACACCCGGCACATCTGCGCCGACCGAGACGACCTCACGCTGGTGCACGTCACCCACTTCAACCGGCTGTTCTGGGACAACGGCGGCACCCGCACCACGGTGATCGAGCACGGCATCGTCGACCCGGGCCATCAGTACACCGGCCGCCTTGAGCGCGCCGCTGTCGTCGTCAACGAGCCCGTCAGGCGCGGCCGTACCACCGGTACCGACCTGCTGCCGGCCCTGTCGGCGGCTGCCCCGCTGTCCGTCTTCGGCATGGGCACCGACGGTCTCGCCCAGCACCTGGGCCTGCCGCCGGACCGCTGCCGCACCGCCGACCTTCCGCAGAGCGAGCTGCACGGCGCCATGGCCGCGTGCCGCCTCTACCTCCACCCGGTGCGCTGGACCTCGCTCGGGCTCTCCCTGCTGGAGGCCATGCACCTGGGCATGCCCGTGGTCGCCCTCGCGACCACGGAGGCGGTCGAGGCGGTGCCGCCGGGGGCCGGGACCCTGTCCACCCGGCCCGAGGTACTGGCCGACGCCGCCCGTTCCTACCTCGCGGAACCGGACGCCGCGGCCGAGGACGGCGCGCGCGCCCGGCAGGCGGCACTCGAACGGTACGGACTCAAGCGCTTCCTGGACGACTGGGAGCGCCTGATAGCGGAGGTAGCCGGATGACCATCCTCAAGCACATCAACGGGCTTTCCATCGCGCTCGTCTCGGAACACGCGAGTCCGCTCGCGGCTCTCGGCGGCGTCGACGCGGGCGGCCAGAACGTCCACGTCGCCCACCTGGCGGGGGCACTCGCCGACCGCGGGCACCAGGTCACCGTCTACACCCGCAGGGACGCGCCCGAGCCGCCGGACCGGGTGGACCTCCGCCCGGGAGTCGAGGTCAGGCACGTCCCCGCCGGTCCCCCACGGCAGCTCCCCAAGGACGAACTCCTGCCCCACATGGGTCCCTTCGGCCGCTACCTGGCCCGGGAGTGGCGCCTGCGGCGGCCTGACGTGGTCCACTCGCACTTCTGGATGTCCGGCGTCGCCGCGCTGTACGCCTGCCGGGAGCTGGGTCTTCCGCTGGCGCACACGTACCACGCGCTGGGCAGCGTCAAGCGCCGCCACCAGCGGGACTCCGACACCAGCCCGGCAGGGCGGATCAGCACCGAGACGGAGATCGGTGAGTGCTGCGACCGGATCATCGCGACCTGCCGCGACGAGGTCGACGAACTGACCGCCATGGGCATCCCCTCCCACCAGGTCACGGTCGTGCCCTGCGGCGTCGACACCGACCGCTTCACACCGTGGGGCCCCGCCGCCGACCGCGGCCCCCACCGGCACCTGCTGCTCCAGGTCGGCCGCCTCGTACCGCGCAAGGGCGCCGCCGTCTCCATCGCCGCACTGCCGTGGCTGCCCGGCGCCGAACTCGTCATCGCGGGCGGCCCGCCGCCGGAGCTGCTCGACGAGGAACCCGAGGTGCGGCGGCTGCGCGCCCTCGCCCGGTCGGCGGGCGTCGAGGACCGCGTGCGCTTCCTGGGCGCCGTGCCCTGCGCCGACATCCCGCCGCTGCTGCGGGCCGCCGACGTGACGCTCTGCCCGGCGGACTACGAGCCCTTCGGGATCGTGCCGCTGGAGGCGATGGGCTGCGGCACACCCGTCGTCGCCAGCGCCGTCGGCGGCCAGCTCGACACCGTGGCCGATCCGGGGACGGGGCGTCTTGTGCCGCCGGGCGACCCCGAGGCCCTCGCCCGCGCCACCCGCGGCCTGCTCGACGACCCCGCGCAGCGCGCGGTCTGCGGCAAGGCCGGCCGCCGCCGGGTCCTGACCCGCTACGGCTGGGACCGGGTGGCCCTGGCCACAGAAGCGGTCTACCGCGACACGCTGGCACGCCGCCCCGCCGTCACCGAGGTGGCCTGACCGGCCCCTCGCCCAGCGCCAACGCCACCGAACCCGAGATCGAAGAGGAGGTGCGGGCCAAGCCACCGTCCGTCTACGGGGTGCCGCCCGACCCGCCATGAGCGATTTCCTTGACGCCGCCCACGACCACTGCCAGTCGCTCCAGGACGCGCTGAGCCGGCTGCGCCGGTCCAGCCTCCGTGACATCGCGGACTGGGGCGGCCAGCTCGCCGCCGTCCTGCCGGTCGGCGGGCGCCTGCTGGCCGCGGGCAACGGCGGCAGTGCCGCCCAGGCGCAGCATCTGACCGCCGAACTCGTGGGCCGCTACCAGCGGGAGCGCCCCGCCTACTCCGCCATCGCGCTGCACGCCGAGACGTCGAGCGTGACCGCCATCGGCAACGACTACGGCTTCGAGCAGGTCTTCGCCCGGCAGGTCGCCGCGCACGGGCGCCCCGGTGATGTGCTGATGCTGCTGTCGACCTCGGGCCGCAGCCCCAATCTGGTGACCGCCGCGGAGACCGGCCGGGCCGCCGGACTGCGGGTGTGGGCGATGACGGGCCGGGGCCCCAACCCGCTGACCAGAGCGGCGCACGAATCCGTGTGCGTCAACGCGGACAGCACGGCGACGGTGCAGGAAGCCCACCTGGTGGCGGTGCACCTGCTGTGCGAGAGCTTCGACGCCTGCTGTGTGCCCCGCTCCCCCGCCGCGGCCGGGTCCGCCCTGGAAGCGGCGACGGCCCGCCGGGAGCGGCCGCTGTGACCACGGGAATCCCGGCCCCGGCGCGCGCGGCCAGTCCCGCGCCCGCCGCCCGCTCCACGACACCAGCGCTTGGGAGGCTCAGGTGAAAGAACGGCAGCCGCTCGTCGTCGTCGGTGACGTCCTGCTGGACCAGGACATCGACGGGGACGCGCACCGATTGGCACCCGACGCCCCCGCGCCCGTCGTGGACGTGCGTGAGGAGCACAGCCGCCCCGGCGGAGCGGGACTCGCCGCCGCGCTCGCCGCTCGCGGCGGACGCGAGGTCGTCCTGGTCACCGCGCTCGGCGACGACCCGGCGAGTGAGACGGTCCGCCGTGCCCTGCGCGGCCGGGTCCGGCTGGTCGAACTCCCGCTCAACGGGACGCTCCCGGTCAAGACCAGGGTCCGGGCGGCGGGACGGCCGCTGCTGCGCATCGACCGCGGCGACGGCGTCCCCGGCGAACCGGACGACGCGGTCCGCTCCGCGCTCGCCGCCGGTCACACCGTCCTCGTCGCCGACTACGGCCGCGGCACCGCGCACGCCGTGCGCTCCGCACTCGCCGAAGCCGCCCTGCGCGCACCGCTGCTGTGGGACCCGCACCCGCGCGGCGGCAGCCCCGTCCCCGGTGCCCGCATCGTCACCCCCAACGCGGCCGAGGCCCGCGCCCTGAGCCCCGAGGACGACGCGTCGCTGCGCGCGGACGCGGCACGCGGCGCCAGGCTGGCCGACCGCTGGCGGGCGGCCGCCGTCGCGGTCACGCTCGGGGAGCGCGGAGCGCTGCTGGTCCAGGCGGGCAGCGAGCGCCCCATGCTCGTACCGCCGCCGTATCGCGCCGAGGGCGACCCGTGCGGGGCGGGCGACTGCTTCGCCGCCTCGACGGCCGCCGCGCTCGCCGACGGGGCGCTGCCCGAGGAGGCCGTCCAGCGGGCCGTCGCCGAGGCCGCCGCGTTCGTCACCGCGGGCGGCGCGGGCAACCGGGACCTGTGGCGGACCCCGCCCCCGCCCAGCGGCCTGCCGCCGGAGCCCGTGGACGCCTTCCGGCTCGCCGCTTCCGTACGAGCCCGGGGCGGGACGGTCGTCGCCACCGGCGGGTGCTTCGACCTGCTGCACGCCGGGCACGTCGGGCTGCTGGAAAGCGCGCGCCGCATAGGGGACTGCCTCATCGTGTGCGTCAACTCGGACGAGTCCATCGCGCGGCTCAAGGGCCCCGGCAGGCCGCTCACCCCCGCCGCCGACCGGGTGCGTGTCCTGTCCGGGCTCGGCAGCGTCGACGCCGTCGCCGTGTTCACGGAGAACACCCCGGAGAACCTGCTGCGGCGGCTGCGGCCCGACGTCTGGGTCAAGGGCGGCGACTACTCCGTCGACGCGCTGCCCGAGGCGTCCGCCCTGCGCGAATGGGGCGGCCAGGCCCTGGTGCTGCCCTACCTCGACGGACGCTCCACCACCTCGCTGGCCCACCGCGCGGCCCGCTCCGCCGCCCGCACCACCCTGGGGGAACGCCGCCCATGACCACACCAGCCGACCCACTCCGCCCGGGCTCCTCCGGCGTGCGTGCCACCAACGGAGCGGCGGGCGGCCACGGCCGGGCGCTGGTCCTGCGGGCGCTCGGGCTGGGCGACCTGCTCACCGCCGTGCCCGCGCTGCGGGCGCTGCGGCGGGGACTGCCCGGCCACGAGATCGTCCTGGCGGCGCCCGCCCGGCTGGCCGACGCCGCCGCCGCCACCGGCCTGGTCGACCGGCTGCTGCCCGCGACAGCGCCGGGCCGCGCCGTACCGCGGCGGCTCGACTGGACCGGCCCGCCACCCGACGTCGCCGTCGACCTGCACGGCAACGGCCCCGCGAGCCATCTGCTCCTTGACCGGCTGCGCCCCGGGCGGCTGCTGGCGTACGCGCACCCGGACACCCCACGGATTCCCGGCCCCGCGTGGCAGCCCGACGAGCACGAACGGCACCGGTGGTGCAGGCTGCTCGCCTGGTACGGGTTCCCGGCGGACCCCGACGACCTGCGGCTGCCCATGCCGTCTTCGCCGTCGCCCGCCGCCGGGGCGGTGGTCGTGCACCCCGGCGCCGACGCGGCGGCCCGCCGCTGGCCCGCGCGCCGGTTCGCCGCGGTCGCCGGGGAGCTGCACCGGGCGGGGCACACCGTCGTCGTGACGGCGGGCGCGGGCGAGGGCCCGCTCGCCCACGCGGTGGCGACGGAGGCCGGGCTGCCCCGGGCCTCGGTGCTGGGCGGGGCGGGTGATGTGCCCTTCGGCCGCCTGGCCGCGCTGGTGGCGCGCGCTCGGGCCGTCGTCGTCGGCGACACCGGCCTGGCCCATCTCGCCACCGCGCTCGGTACACCGTCGGTCGTCCTGTTCGGCCCGGTCGCGCCGCGCCTGTGGGGCCCTCCTGACCTTCCCCGCCACCGGGTGCTGTGGCACCCGGACGCGGCGGACCAGGCCCGGCCCGGCGACGCGCACGGCGGCCGGCCGGACGAGCGGCTGCTGCGGATCACTCCGGAGGAGGTCGTGCAGGCGGTGCGCGCGCTGCCCAGTCCCGCGCCCGGCCGCCCGCTCGTACCGGAGGGAACGCCGTGACCACGGACACTCCCCGTGTCGGTGTCGTCGTCATCACCCGCGACCGCCGCGCGAGCGTGCTGCACACCCTGGAACGCCTGACGGAGCTGCCCGAGCGGCCGCCGGTCGCCGTGGTCGACAACGGTTCTTCGGACGGCACCGCCGATGCCGTCCGCCTCCACTACCCGCGCGTGCGCCTGCTGAGCCCGGGGCGCAACCTCGGCGCGGTGGGCCGCACTTACGGGGCCGCCGCGCTCGGCACGCCGTACATCGCCTTCAGCGACGACGACTCCTGGTGGGAGCCGGGCGCCCTGGGCCGCGCGGCGGAACTCCTCGACGCCCATCCGCGCCTGGCGCTGATCGCCGCGGCCACACGGGTGGGCCCCGCCGGTCTCCCCGACCCGCTCAACAAGGCGCTGGCGGCCTCTCCGCTCGGCACGGAGGACGACCTGCCGGGCCCGGGTGTGCTGGGCTTCCTGGCCTGCGCGGCCGTGGTGCGGCGCGCGGCGTTCCTCGGGGTGGGCGGTTTCCACCCGGTGCTGCACTTCGGGGCGGAGGAGACGCTGCTCGCCCTCGACCTGGACGCGGAGCGGTGGGGCGTCGTCCACTGCTCCGACGTCGTCGCCCGGCACCATCCGGACGACGGCCCGCGCCACGGACGCGACGCGCGCGTACGCCGCAACGTGCTGCTGACGGCGTGGCTGCGCCGCCCGCTGCGGCACGCGCTGCGGCAGACGGGGCAGCTCATCGCCGACTGCCCCGTGGACCCCATGGCCAGACAGGCGCTGAGCGAGGCGGCCCGGCGGCTGCCCGCCGCGCTGGCCCGCCGCCGCGTCCTGCCGCCACGGGTCGAACGACGGCTGCGGCTCCTCGAAGCAGGCTCATGACAGCCCGTCCACCAGCGAAGGCTCTCGCCACGGCGAGCGCCTCCCGTGCCCGCCGCGCGCCCCGACCGCCCCGGGCGCGGCGCGCGGAGCGGTCCGCGCGGGCAACCCGACATGCGCCTCCCCCATGAAGCTGGCAAGGTGACCGGCGGGGCCCGAACGGGCGAAGTCCCCACAACCCAGGAGGGAAGCGAGACTCATGTCCTCCTCACGTCACGCGGTGCCCGGAGCCCCGTGCTGGATGAGCCTGATGGCCCGGGACCTGCACGCCGCCCAGGACTTCTACAGCGCCGTTCTCGGCTGGTCCTACCGGCCCGGCGCGCTGGGCGCGGAATTCTCCGTCGCCCTCCTCGACGGGGAGCCCGTCGCCGGTCTCGGCGCGCTGGCCGACACCTTCCAGGTGTCCGTGTCCTGGACGCCCTACTTCGCCGTCGAAAGCGCGGACGAGGCCACGTCCCGCGTCAGGGAACGCGGCGCCACGGTCGCCGTGGGGCCGCTGCGGTTCGGGGCCGGCCGTGCCGCGCTGGCCTCCGACCGCGACGGCGCGGTCTTCGGCCTGTGGGAGGGCAAGGTACTGCCCTGGTCGGTGGGGCGCGGCAGCGCTCCCGCATGGCTGGAGCTGCGCACCCGCGACGCGTTCGCCGCCGCGATCTTCTACGGGGAGGTCCTCGGCTGGGCCAGCCCCGGCCGGGCCGGCTGCGACGTGGACTACGCGCAGGGCCAGGTGCTGCTGACCGACGGGACCCAAGCGGTCGCCGGGCTGTGCGGCGGGGCGGTGGAAGCAGCGCCCGACCCGACCATCCGGCCCCGCTGGCACGTGTACTTCCACGCCGCCGACGTGGACACAGCGGTGAAGGCCGCGGTGGCCTCCGGCGGATCGGTCGCCTCCGGTCCGGTGGCGTCCCCGCTGGGGTACGAGGCCACACTCCGCGATCCGGACGGCGGCCTGTTCACCGTGACGACGGCACGCGGACGGCCTGCCGAGCCCTGCCAGCACGACTGAACGGCCCTCGGTTCCTCGGCATCGCTTTCCCCGGCACATCCCCGGCACAGCCGACTGGACGCCTGGCCCTGCCCGCACCCGAGCCTGGGCCTGGAGGGACGCCGGGGTGGCGCCGGGCACGGAGCGGGAGAATCCGTGCCCGGCGCTCTCTCCTCCCCCAGGCTCTCCTCTTCCAGGCAGGCGCCGGAACGCGATCGCGGTCCGGGTGTTCGGGTGCCACATCCTGACGGCCCAAAACCCCGCACGCCCCAACTCGCCCTCGCCGGGCCCGAATCGCGCCACGCGGACCGCACCCGCCGCGCCCCGTCCCCCCACCCTCGTCTACGGTGCCCTGAGCGCGCGGCGCCCTGTCACGCGGCACATCACACGAGTACGCATCACACGAGCACCGGAGCAGCCCGCCACGCCCCAGCCGCCGGCTCAGCCCGGCGGACGCGGCCGGGCGGGACGGCGAGAGGCAAGGAGAAGGCGATGACGGAGCGCGCGTTGATCATGGGCATGGGCGGCAAGCGACCCCGGATCGACCCGGCGGCGTTCACCGCGCCGACGTCGGTGGTCATCGGGGACGTCACGCTCGCGGCGGGCGCCAGCGTCTGGTACCAGGCCGTGCTGCGTGCCGACTGCGGCCCGATCACGCTCGGCGCCGACACCAACATCCAGGACAACTGCACCCTGCACGTCGATCCGGGGTTCCCGATCGCCGTCGGTGAGCGGGTGTCGGTCGGGCACAACGCCGTGCTGCACGGCTGCACCGTCGAGGACGACGTGCTGGTGGGCATGGGCGCCACCGTGCTCAACGGCGCGGTGATCGGCGCGGGCTCCCTGGTCGCCGCGCAGGCGCTGGTGCCGCAGGGCATGCGGGTGCCACCTGGTTCGCTGGTGGCCGGGGTGCCCGCCAAGGTGAAGCGGGAGCTGACAGCCGAGGAACGCGAGGGCCTGAAGGTCAACGCCGCGATGTACCTCGAACTGGCTCGCGCGCACGAGGAGGCGGCGGCCCAGCAGGAGTGACCGGGCTCGCGCCTCGGCCCGGGGCGGCGGGTCGGCCGTACACGGCCGACCCGCCGGGGTCAGTCCTCCCGCGAACCCGCGCCCGCGGGCACGGTGACGGCCTCCGCGGGGACGCCCTGGTCCGGTCGCGTGGAACTCGGCGCGTCCCCGTCCGGGCCGGGCTGGTCCCGCCGCGCGCCCGGCTCCGCGTCGGCCGTGCCCGCCTGCGCGTCGGCCTCCGCCTCGGCGTGCTTGGCCTTGCGCTTCATGACCAGCATCGAGCCCAGGCCGAAGCATACGGCGACGACGAGCCCGAGCCAGGAGAAGCGCTTCAGCCAGTCCTCGGCGACGACGCCGAGGTAGTAGATGACCGCGGTCGTGCCGCCCGCCCAGACGATGCCGCCGAGCACGTTGGCGATCGCGAACTTCCAGTACGGCATCCGCAGCACACCGGCGAGCGGACCGGCGAAGATCCGCAGCAGCGCGACGAAGCGGCCGAAGAAGACCGCCCACATGCCCCACTTCTGGAACGACCGCTCGGCCGAGGCCACCTGCCGTGGACCGAAGTGCTTGGGGAACTTCCCGCCGAGCCAGGTCAGCAGCGGCTGGCCGCCCTTGCGGCCGATCACATAGCCGATCGAGTCGCCGATGATCGCGCCCGCGGTCGCTGAGGCACCCAGGATGAACGGGTCGATGTGGTCCTGTGTCCCGGCCAGCAGCGCCGCGCTGACCAGGATGATCTCGCCGGGCAGCGGAATGCCGAGACTCTCCAGACCGATCACCAGCCCAACGAGCAGATAGATGCTGACCGCTGGTACGGTCTCCAGCCATTCCTGGACGTGCAACGCCGTTCCTCCCCGCGAACCACAACTGTTCCCGCGCGCGGAAATAAGGATTCCGGCGCCCGGGGAAGCCTACTGGACCAGGGGGAACCCACCGTGTCAGGCACTGAAGCGACGCGAGGACAACCGCCCCCACGGCCTCCCCTCACCCCCACCGGCACGGCCGCCCCGCACCCGGCGCCGTCACCGCCCCCCGGGCGGGGCATGAGGAAGCCCCACCGCGCGACGCGGACGGTGTCCGGCAGTGGGGCTTGGGTGAGTCTCTTCGGAGAGCTCTTCAGGTGTGGGTCTCTCAGGTGTGGATGGCGAGCTTGAACTGCGCGTGCGTGATCTTCCGGGATGAGCGGGAGTTGTGCCGTACGAGGAAGGCGACCGGGGTGCGGGGGTGCACGAACATCTCGTGGCACTTGTGCCGGTACTGGCCGCCCGGGGTGGGCGCGTGGTCCTCGGTCGCCGTGGAGTCGTAGCCGGTGGACAGGTTCAGCGGGTCGCGTACGAACCTGTCACGGACCTCGGAGTAGTTTCCCGCCTCCCAGAACACGATGGCGGTCAGCGACCCCCAGCCGTCGACAGCGGGCCAGATGAGCCCGGCCCGGCGGTCCTTGCGCCAGTTGCGGATGCGGTAGCCGTCGGGCTGATCCACCTGGTGCATGCCGTGCCCGTCGTAGGACTCGGCGCTGCCGAAGGGGAAATGGACGATGTGGTACTCGCCGTCAGCGGGGATGGTGCGCGGTTCGTTGAGGATCAAGGAGCACACATGGACGGTCATACGGTGAACCTCCCGTCAGAGGCCGGAAATCAACCGTGGAACCACGTCCATGGTGGCGCGGGGGAACCGTGAGCGCCGGTGCCGGTACCGGACTTTCTGATATTTCAACTACCGCGAAGCTCCCCAGCCACCCCCGCACCAGCGGCTCCCGGCCGCTGCCTCGCCCGACGGGAAGCAGCCGGTCACCGCACAGCGACGTCAGCTGTTGGGCCGGAGCGTCCAGATGATCGTCATCTCTCCGGTGACGGCACCGTCCTCCCGCGTGATGGCGACCTTCACCGGGAATTCGGGGCGGCCCCCGGCGTCCAGTTCGGCGACGACGTCGGCGATCGGACGGCCCAGCTCAGCGGTGGCCGTGACCTGCCCCTTGGCGAGCTTCTTGTACCCGATCTCCGCGCGCACCGCGAGCGGCACCGCCCGTGAGAGCTGGTCTCCGAAGGCGGCGATGACGATCGCCCCACTCGCGGACTCGGCCAGGGTGAACATCGCACCCGCGTGCGGTCCGGCGACGTGGTTGTGGAAGTCGGGCTGGTCGGGCAGGCGCAGTACGGCCCGCTCGGGGGTGGTCTCGACGTACTCCAGGTTCAGGGTACGGACCATCGGCACGGAGGCCGTGAGCATCTCGCCGATCGACGGCAGGGTCTCTGACATGCCCGCAAGTTACCAGTGGGTAGCCCCTTGGGGGAAGGGCGCCCGTAGCAGCCCGCGCCATGCCCCTCTATGGTTACTCGCCATGTGGCCAGGACAGCAGCCGCCCGGGGGCGAGCAAAACCCGCAGGACCCGAACCCATACCAGCAGCCGGGCTACCAACAGCCGGGGCAGGGACAGGGACAACCCAATCCGTACCAGCAGCCGGCGCAGGCACCTTCTCCGTACCAGCAGCCGGGGCCACCGCCCCCGCCCGGAGCGCCGCAGGGCACCACGCCGCCCACGGCTCCGCAGCAGGGCGCCCCGAACCCGTACCAGCAGCCGGGCTACCAGCAGCCCGCCCCGGCGTGGAACACACCGGGGGCTCCGGCCGCACCGCAGCCCCCGCAGGGCGGCGGCGGTGACAAGCGCAAGAAGACGATAGCCATCGTGGCAGCGGCGGCCGTGGTCACCGCCGCGGTGGTCGTCGGCGTCGTCGCGCTCACGGGCGGCGACAAGGACGACAAGGACGACACCGCCAAGGACAAGCCGAAGCCCACCGCCCCGGCGAAGTCCGACAAGCCCGCGCAGCCCGGTGGCGGCGGCGAGGACGACCCGCGCGGCGGCGAGGAGGACAACCCCCGGGGTGCCGACCCGGCCGCCGAGCCCGTCATTCCCGGCTGGAAGACGGTGATCAGCGCCAAGCGGCACGTCGCCTTCGACGTTCCCGACTCCCCGGACTGGAAGGTCGAGTCGGCGGGTCTGTCCGTCGGCTTCGAGGACCCCAAGGGCAAGCCGCTGGTCGTCATGTCCAGCCCCGCCACGTACAAGCCGGACGCCTGTTCCATGAAGGTCGAAGGCAAGACCGAGCCGGACACCAGCGACCTGGGCAGTACGGGCACCAAGGGCGCGCAGGGCGCGAAGAGCGAGGCCAGCGCGTCCCAGATCGAGGCCGAGAACTGGGTGATCGCCGGGTACGACCAGAAGCAGACCGGCACGCTCAAGACGGTCAAGCCGAAGCCGTTCCAGAGCGAGCACGGCCTGAAGGGCTACACCTCCTCGGCCGTCATGAGCAACGTCAAGAAGACCGACAAGTGCGACACGGACGGCAAGTCGTTCACCGTCACCTACACGGACACCAACGGTGACTACGCGACCTGGGTGCTGCACACCGCGACGAACGTCAAGGACGAGCTGCCCGACGCCACCATCAAGAAGATCATGAGCTCACTGCGGCCCCTGAAGTCCTGAGGACGCACGAGCACACGAACGCACGCACCGCGCCCACAGCACAAGCACCGCCCGCCCGGCCTGAGTCCGCGAGGAAACCGGCTTGGCATCGGGGACCGCCGCCGGGGACAGTCCGCTGGTGACCACTCCCTCCGCCACCCGCCACCAGCCTCGCCGACCGGTCTGGGCGGGCCGCAACTACACACTGCTGACCGCCGCCGCCGTGGTGGCGGGCCTCGGGAACTCCGGGGCCCTCATCGCGGCGGCGTTCGCGGTTCTCGACGCGGGCGGCGACGGCACCGACGTCGGCCTCGTGGCCGCGGCCCGCACCGCGCCGCTGGTGCTGTTCCTGCTGATAGGCGGCGCCGTGGCGGACCGGCTGCCACGGCATCAGGTGATGGTCGCGGCGAACACCCTCAACTGCGTGTCCCAGGCGGCGTTCGCCGTCCTGGTGCTGACGGGCGACGCACAGCTGTGGCAGATGGCCGTCCTCGCCGCACTGGGCGGCACCGGCCAGGCGTTCTTCGCCCCTGCCGCCGAAGGCATGGTGCTGTCGTCCGTCACCGGCGAACAGGCCAGCCGCGCCTTCGCCTTCTTCCGGATGGGCGTGAACGGCGCGAACATCGGCGGCGCCGCGCTCGGCGGGGCCCTAGTCGCCACCGTCGGTCCCGGCTGGGTCCTGGCCGTCGACGCCGCCGCTTTCGCCCTCGCGGGGGCCCTGCGCGCCTTCCTCGACGTCAGTCACATCCCCGTACGCGGACCGAGCGGCGGCCTGCTGCGCGATCTGCGCGACGGCTGGCGCGAAGTGACGGGGCGGCCGTGGCTGTGGAGCATCGTGGCGCAGTTCGCCGTGGTCAACGCCGTGGTGGCGGCGGCCGAGTCGGTCTACGGACCCCAAGTCGCCGAGGACCACCTCGGCGGAGCCCAGCCATGGGGAGTGGCACTCGGGGCGTTCGGAGCGGGCACCGTCATCGGCGGACTCCTCATGACCCGCTGGCGCCCACGCCGCCTGCTCCTCGTCGGCACCCTGTGCGTCTTCCCCCTCGCCCTGCCCTCGGCGGCACTCGCCGTTCCGCTGGACACCTCCGGTCTGGTCGCGGTGATGTTCGTCAGCGGGATCACCGTGGAGATCTTCGGCGTCTCGTGGATGATGGCGCTCCACCAGGAGATTCCGGAGGACAAGTTCTCCCGGGTCTCCGCGTACGACTGGTTCGGTTCGGTGGCGATGCTCCCCGTGGCGACGGCGCTCGCGGGACCGGCGGAAGACCTGCTCGGTCGGGGCAACGCGCTGTGGGGTTGCTCGGCGCTCGTCGTCCTGCTGACGGCGGCGGTCCTGACCGTCCCGAGCGTGCGGCGCCTCGAACGCCGAAGCGCTGGGCGCGTGGCGGGCGGGCCGCCGGACAAGCCGGGCGACGCCGCCGGCGGGGAAGGCCACACGGCCGTCGCGGCAGCCGGGGACGGCAGCTGACGGCGGCTGGCGGAGCGGGCTGCCCGGGGAGGCCGCCGGAGGGGTGGAGGACCGCTGACGACGCGGCCACCGCCGTCACGGGCGCGGCTTCAGCCGATGCTGAAGGCGCCTGCCGGCGGTTGCGGCGACGGCACAGCTTCCGCGTCGCATACGGGGCCGGCTTCGGCCATGAACCCGCGCAGCGCCGGCCCGTCGAGCACGCGGGCGGGGAACGCGTCGGCGGCGGTACGGCGCGCCAGCGCGGCCACCGGCAGATCACCGTGCGACGCCACGAGGATCGCGTTGCCGAACCGCCTCCCGCGCAGCACTCCGGGCTCAGCGATCAGGCACAGCCGCGCGAAGACGCTGCTGAGGGTCGCCACTTGGGAGCGGAGGAAGCCGAAGGGCGCGCCGTCGGCGAGGTTCGCCACGTAACGGCCCTCCGGGCGCAGCACGCGGGCGGCATGCCGCGCGTACTCGACCGACGTCAGATGCGCGGGCACCCGTGAGCCGCCGAAGACATCGGAGACCACGACATCGGCCGACACGTCGGGGGCCGCTTCCAGGGCGGCGCGCGCGTCGGCCGCGTGCACCTCGATCCCGGCCGAGGGGACGAGCGGCAGATGTCCGGCGACCAGCCCGAGGAGACCGCCGTCCGCCTCGATCACCGACTGGGCTGATCCGGGGCGGGTGGCGGCGACGTAACGCGGCAGGGTCAGCGCGCCACCGCCGAGATGCAGCACGTCGAGCGCGTCGGTGGCGTCGTCCGCACCGGAAGGCGCCACCGCCGTGTCGATCACGTGGGCGAGCCGTCGCACGTACTCGAACTCCAGGTAGGCGGGGTCGTCCAGATCGACGTACGACTGCGGAGCCCCGTCCACGGTCAGCAGCCAGCCACGCGGCCGGTCCACATCAGGCATCAGCTTCGCGACACCGTGATCCACGGCTCGGCTTACGGGTATCCGGTCGTCCACTCCCCCATTGTGACGGAGCACGAGAGCGCCGCCGCCCCCTCCCGTACGCTCCGCCGACGCGGGGAGGACCGAACGGGAGCCGAGACGAGGCAGGTTGCCGTGCGGGGCGCTGGTACCCCGCCGCACCGGCACCAAGGGCGCCGGCACGCCGGGACGCGTCCCAGCGACCGGGACCGCGAGACCGGGGCCGCCGGGCGAGCGGTTACCCGGCGGCCCCCGGCGGAGATCACCGAGGGAGCAGAGGGAACAGCACCAAGGCAACAGAGGGAGCAGAGGGAGCAGAGGGAGACGACGGTCGGCGCGCCCTCGGGAGCGGCGGGCGCGGGGGCAGGCGCGCTTCAGTGCTCGTCGACCGAGAGCACAGTGCCGGCGCCCACCGTGCGGCCACCCTCGCGGATCGCGAAACCGAGCCCCCGCTCCAGGGGAATCTCCCTGCCGAGGGTGACCGTCATCGTACGGGTGTCGCCCGGGTACGCCACACCCGCGTCGCCGAGGTCGACGGTGCCGGGTACGTCGTCCGTGCGGAGGTGGAACTGCGGCCGGTAACCGCTGGTGACCGGGGTACGGCGGCCGCCCTCCGCCGCCGACAGGATGTGCACCCGCGCGGTGAAGCGCCGCCGTGGCGTGAGGCTGCCGGGGGCGGCGGCCACCTGCCCCCTGCGCACCGCGTCGCGCGGCACTCCGCGCAGCAGCAGCGCCACGCTGTCACCCGCCTCGGCGGACTCCATCGGCTTGCCGAACGTCTCCAGGCCGGTGACGACCGTCTCGACTCCCGCGCCGAGCACCTCCACCCGGTCGCCGACGCGCACCGCGCCCCGCTCGATGGCGCCGGTGACGACCGTGCCACGGCCGGTGATGGTCAGTACGTGCTCCACCGGCAGCAGGAAGGGCGCGTCGAGGTAGCGCACCGGCGCCGGCACGAAGGTGTCGACGGCGTCGAGCAGCGCCTCGATGGCGCCCGTCCAGCGCGGATCGCCTTCCAGCGCGCGCAGCCCGGACACGCGGACGACCGGTGTCGTCGCGCCGGGATAACCGTGCGTGGTCAGTACGTCGCGCACGTCGAGCTCCACCAGTTCGGTCAGGTCGGAGTCACCGGCGTCGGCCTTGTTGAGGGCGACGACGATGTGCTCGACGCCGACCTGCCTGGCGAGCAGCACATGCTCGACGGTCTGCGGCATGACGCCGTCGAGCGCCGAGACGACGAGAATCGCCCCGTCGAGCTGGGCCGCCCCGGTCACCATGTTCTTGATGAAGTTGGCATGGCCTGGCATGTCCACATGGGCGTAGTGCCGGGTGTCGGTCTCGTACTCGACGTGCGCGATGTTGATGGTGATGCCGCGCGCCGCCTCCTCGGGTGCCCGGTCGATCCGGTCGAGGGGCACGAAGGTGCCGGTCCCGCGTGCGCTGAGCACCTTCGTGATCGCGGCGGTCAGGGTGGTCTTGCCGTGGTCGACGTGGCCCATGGTGCCGATGTTGAGATGCGGCTTGGTGCGGACGTACGCCTGCTTGGACATGGTTCCTTCCTCGGAACAGCGAGGTGATTCGGCGAGAATCAGCCAGCCTCTGAGGACCCCTGAGCCAGACCGACCCTCCCCCTGCGGGGTCCGTCGGAGTGTCCGAGGAGGGTCAGCTTCGCGTGCTGTTGACGACAGCTACCGGGAGGAGAACGACGGCAGCCCTCGGCCTGCCCGCTATCGCGGGCGGAAGCGTGAGGAGGGCGCACCGGAGCATGTGATTGATGATGGCTCGCGCCAGTGACCTGGTCGAACGGTTTTCCCACGCCGTGGAAGCCGGTCCACCGCCCGCTTCTCTGCCGCCGCAGGGCGCGGCAGCCGCAGGGCGCGCGCCTTCCGTCACAGCCCCGCCGGGGTTTCGTCCCAGGGCGTCAACACGACACCTGCCGCACACCCGGGTCGGTTACGCTCCACCGATGCTTGAAACTGCCGTGCCGTCTCCCAGCCCGGCCGTGCGCCGCAGCCGGGTGCTGCTCTCGCCACGGGCGCGGCTGAGTCTGCTCGTCGCACTGCTGGTGGCGGCGGCGGTGACCGTGCTGCTGTGCGAGCCGCAACGGCTGATGGCGCAGGGCTGGCCACAGCAGATGTCCGGGACCGTGGCCGTCATGATGTTCGCGGCGGCATACGGGCTGTGCACCTCGGCTCTGGTGCCGAGGCCGCTGCTGAACCTGGCGGCGGGGGCGCTGTTCGGCAGCCAGGCCGGGCTGCCCGCCGCGATCGCGGGGACGGTGCTCGGCGCCGGGATCGCCTTCGGTCTCGGCCGTCTCCTGGGCCAGGACGCCCTGCGCCCGCTGCTCAGGGCCCGCTGGCTGGTCTCCGCTGACCGGCAGCTCAGCGAGCACGGGTTCCGCTCGATGCTGGCGCTGCGGCTGTTCCCCGGTGTGCCGTTCGCTGCCGCGAACTACTGCGCCGCCATCTCGCGGATGGGCTGGCTGCCGTTTCTGCTGGCGACCGGGCTGGGCAGTGTGCCCAACACGGCCGCCTACGTGATCGCCGGCAGCCGGGCCTCCTCGCCCACCTCGCCCGTCTTCCTCGCCGCGATGGCGTTCATCGCCGTCACCGGCTTGGCAGCCGCCCTGGTCGGCTGGCGCAAGCGAGCGAGGCTGCGCGCCACGCCACCCCCACCATCGGCTACGGCTACGGCTACGCAGCCTGAGCGTCCCGCTGCCGCCGCGCTGCCGCCGTCCGGCGCTTGACCTCCGCCCGAGTGCGCCGGGCCGGTGAGCACGCCTCAGGCGCGCTTCCCCCGCGTACCGGCGGCTGTGCCCACGCGAGCGACGGCGACAGCGGCGGCGACGTGCCCACCGGCACCGGCTGTCAGCGCGGCGGGCGACGATCCGCTCCGCGCTTCCCGCGGCCCCGGGCGGCGAGCGCCCCGGAGCGCTGGGCGTCCCGGTACGCCAGGGCTCTGTCCGCGCTTTCACGAACGGGCGCTACGCTGCCCCATGACTGGAGGATGATCGTAGTCAGGCCGTCGCCCGGACGCCGCGTCAACCGCCCAGTGTCCTGTCAGCTCACTCAGCGAAAGCCGGCATGAGTACGGCCAGATCCCGCCGCCCCGCATGACCCCGTTCGCGGCCGAGCCGCCTGCCCCGAGACCGCCTTTGACCCGCATTTTTGCTGGTCAGAAACTGATCAGCATTTGGATGGCATAGATATCGATGTCTTGGTTTGAATCCTTCATCCTCGGACTCGTCCAGGGCTTGACCGAGTTTCTGCCGATCTCCTCCAGTGCCCATTTGCGGCTCACGGCGGCGTTCGCCGGGTGGAACGATCCCGGCCCGGCTTTCACCGCGATCACCCAGATCGGCACCGAGGCGGCGGTGATCATCTACTTCCGCAAGGACATCGCGCGCATCATCTCCGCCTGGTTCCGGTCACTTCTCGACAAGCGGATGCGCAGTGATCACGACGCCCAGATGGGCTGGCTGGTCATCGTCGGCTCGATACCGATCGGCGTGCTCGGGCTGACGTTGCAGGACGCCATCGACGGCCCGTTCCGTGATCTGCGGCTGATCGCGACGACGCTGGTGGTCATGGGTGTGGTCCTCGGCATCGCCGACCGCCTCGCCGCCCGCGATGAGACCGGCGGCCGCCACCGGGCGGTCAAGCACCGCAAGGGCCTTCAGGAGTTGAGCACCAGGGACGGCCTGCTGTTCGGCATCTGCCAGGCGATGGCCCTGGTGCCCGGTGTCTCCCGCTCCGGCGCCACGATCAGCGGCGGCCTGTTCCTCGGCTACAGCCGCGAGGCAGCGGCCCGTTACTCGTTCCTGCTCGCCATCCCGGCCGTCCTGGCATCCGGCGCCTTCGAGTTGAAGGACGCGAGCGAGGGACACGTCTCCTGGGGTCCCACGGTCTTCGCCACGGGCATCGCCTTCGTGGTCGGCTACGCGGTCATCGCGTGGTTCATGCGCTTCATTTCCACCAAGAGCTTCATGCCGTTCGTCATCTACCGGATACTGCTCGGCCTGCTCCTCTTCGGCCTGGTCGGCTTCGACGCCCTGAGCCCGCACGCGGGCGAATCGGCGGACTAGCCGAACCTGTTAGTTCTGGTTAGCCGTTGCTAGCCCGAGACTGACCATGACCATCTCCCATCGTTCTCCCATTCTGCGATGAGGGACCGGGCCTGGGTCGTGCCACCTTGGGGAGTGGGACGATTCGGGCCCGGCGTCTTGTGGGCCTCGCCCGGACCGGGCGAGGCCGTGGGTGGTGCTACGGACAGACCTCTCCCTCCTTCACCGCCCCGAAGTCCACCCGTGTATCCGTCGGTTGTGCGCCCGCTTGCGGGGTTTGGGAGCAAACGACCCAGTTCCGGTCCAGGACCTGGTAGCGGTCTGCGCCCGTCGCATCATGCGAGGTCAGGCTGTAGAACCCGGCTTTCTGGGCAGCGTCCTGAGCGTCCTGCAGCTGCTCCCCGACCAGGTCAGGGAGGTCAGTGCCCTCATCGTCCGCTGTCGGCTCGCCGCCCTCCGTCATCGCGGGCGTGCCGGATTCCGACTGCCGGTCCGCACTGGGCGTGACTGTGGTGCCGGATTCCTTGGCTGTGTCCTTGTCGTCGCCGCTGTCGACGGCAGATCCGATAACGCCGATGACAAGGAGGACCGCGAAGGCGACGCCGATGCCGATCAGTGTCTTCTGTCGTCCGGTCTTGCGGGGCGGCTGGGGCTGCGGGCTCATGTACGGGTTGGTCGGCTGTTGTGGGTAGTCGCTCACGAAGCTCCCCTTGTGTTGCCCGGCATGGCGTGGGGGGTGCGTCAATATAACGGTGCCTCCCGTGACCTCTGTCCCTCTTTCAACATGTTGGGACACAGGGTTCGATTTCCCCGTCGAGCCGCAAGGTTCCTCCTGACGCCGGTTTGGCTAACCGGAGCGCCGCTCACTCCAGTCGCTGACGACCCGCTCGACGTCGAAAGGCACGAGGTTGAGCGGAGGGCCGGAGAGCGGCCGGGCGATGGCCGCGCGGATCTTCTCGTTGATCTCCGCCACGATCCGCCGCACCTGCGCCTCCGTGGCGGCCCGGGACGCGGCGTCGAGCGAGTCCTCCGCCTCCTTGCGCAGAACGAGGGTCGGCGGCAGGAAGGACAGGTCCTCGCGGGCCATCTTCTCCTTGACCCACCACATCTCGTCGTACGGCTCGTTCAGGTTCGTGAGCGGCTTGCCGATGCCGGGCAGCTCATCGAACTCACCGCGCTCGGCGGCTTCGCGGATCTGCTTGTCGATCCACGTCTCGAAGCTGACGCCAGGGGGCTTGCGCTCTGTCATGGTGCGGCTCTCCCTCGATGCGGCGAGCCGCCGTGGCAGCCCGCAGGAGGTATCGGCTCGGGCACACCGGAGCGCGGCACCGGGAAAGCGTTCCGGCCGCGCCGCCGGGCCGGGCGTGCCGCCCGCTCTTCCCCGCGTCCCGCATACCCGGCCCTTTATGATACAGCGGTATCACCGTAAGCCGAAAGGTCAGACGTGCGGACGCGGGGTGCGGCCCGGCGGCCACTGGCTGACGCACCCGGCCGCGAGCCGCTCCGGCAGGACACCACCGAAGCGAACCGCCCGGACGCACGCGCCGAGCCCCTGGCCCGTATGCCCGCAGCGCACAGCCCGCAGCCCGCAACGCAGCCCGCAGTGGCAGCCCGTCAGCGCTGCCAGGGCCACATGGCGTTACGGCCCGACTCGATCAGCGGCACCATGCGGAACGCCTGATCCGTGAGCCCGCCGAAGGTGTGCCGCGTGCCGCTGCCGGACGGCGCGTGACCCGGCCGGTATCCGGCGAGGTTCCAGGTGTACATCGGGACCGTCTCCGGGATCGCGCGCGTCACCTCCTCAGCGTCATGCCCGGCCTGCTCGTCGGTGACGATGACGACCCGGTCATGCCCCTTGTACGTGTGGCGCGGCGCCAGCGCCGTGTCCGTACCGCCGCCGAGGAACCAGCCGCCGTCCTTCCACCGCTGAACGGCCTTGAGCACCGACTCACCCCGCCCGAGCGGGAACACCCTTCGTCCGCTCGCCCGGGGCGTCGCCCACGGAGAAACGGGCGCTGGAGAACGACACGACGTCGGCGCCGGCACAGCGCTGCCCCAGCGCGACACCGAACAGCGCCGCGGCGTCCCAGCGCATCAGCGTGCCGTCCCGGGAGAACCCGGCGTCCATCGAGCTTGAGGTGTCGACCAGCACCAGTGTCCTGCCGGTCAGCGCGGGAATCCCGGCCAGCGACGCGGTGAGGGCCTTCTCCAGCGGGTAACTCCAGCGCAGCGACGGAGCGGCGTTGTACGCGGAGTAGAACCGCCTGGGCAGCTGGCGGGGACTTCGCGACGCGCTCCGGGTCGGCGATCCGTCGTGCGACCTCGTCGGCGACCTCGTCGGCGACCTCGTCGCTGACGCCCGCCTCTTCGAAGTTCCTGAGGTTGCGCAGCAGTGCCATGTAGCCCATCGACGGAATGATCGCTTCCCACGCCGCCGCGTCCATCGGGCCCTGCAACCATCCCGCGAGCGCTTCCCACGTCATGCCCGCGGCGGCCAGCCGCTCGCGCTGCTCCGGGCGAGGAGCAGGGCGCGCCGCTCCTTGACCGGCAGCGCCGTCAGAGCGGCCCGCTCCCGCAGTGTCGCCAGCCGCTCCGGGATGTCCTCGGCGCGGTTCATCCTGCGGTCCAGGGCGTGCCGGAAGAGATCCCCTTGCCACGGCTTGTCGGCCGCGGGCGCGGGGTGCGTCAGGTTGAGCACGTCACCGAAGCGGAAGCCGTGGCTCGCCGTGTCGTACTTCAGCAGCGACCGCTCGTCGTAGAGCCGCCGCGCCGCGTCGGCGACGCCGCGCTTCACCGGCTTCGGCGGGTTCCGCCCGTACACGCTTGTCCAGTAACCGAGCATTTCGCCCGGTTCGTCCGCGCGCTGCAACACCGCGTCGATCGCCTGCCGGGAGTAGCCGGGAGCCTGCTGCGAGACGCGTACGGCGGCGAACTCGGCGGCACCGACCAGCGCGGCGTACGCATCGACGCGGGGCCGCGCAGCCAGCGGAGGAAGTCCAGGCACCACGCGGGGTCGTCGATGGCCAGAGTGCGTATGAGCTGCCCGTACCGGTCGTCGCGGTGCGCCGCGGACTCGTAAAAGGTGTCTGTGCCCACCATGTTGGCCACAGCGAGCAGGAACAGCTCGGACTTGGTGTCGCGCAGGTATCCGGCACCGCCCTCGTGGGTGGTGGCGCGCTCGCCGGTCGTGGTGACGGGCGAGGACGCCGAGGGGCGGGCGGTACGGGTGTTGAAGCGGGCCATGTGACGTATCCCCTCTTGCCGGGGAGGCGGACGGCATGGGGCGCCCGAGGTCTCATCGGCCGCGGTCTGCGGGGCTCGAACCCGCGCGCCCGAAGGCGCTTCACCAGAGAAGTATCCGCAGCCGGCGCACCGGGCGCACCCGAAGCCACGCCTCCCGAGATCAAGGTGGGGCTCCGGTGTCGTTCATGACAGGAAGTAGCCGGGCCCCGCGCACCGGAAGGTGCGTGAAGGCTGAATGTCCAGAGTTCGAAAACAGCGGTCGTACGCAGTGCTCTGGGCCACTGAGCTACCGGTGCCTCGCGGCACTGGCCGGGATTCGAACCCGGGTCTCTCCATGAGAAGTGGAAGTAACGACCGCTTGCGCACCTGGACGTTTCTCACCCTAGATGATTGATTCCAAGGGATAGCTGCGCGGATGCAGGTTCCCGTTTCTGGTGGCGGAAGCCCCATCGGGGTGGCGGCGCGATGGCGGATACGCCATCGAAGCGGGATGTGAGGCGGTTGCCCTCAGCAGTGCAGCGTGAACGAGGCTTCCCCGTGGGATCGGCCGTTGACCTGGAGCTGCACCAGATGGACACCCGGGTGGTAGCGCCGGGTGCTGATCGGCATGAAGGAATGTCTGCGTGTCGCGCGCCACGTCTGGCCGAGAGCCAGGGGCCGCGTGGTGAGTTTGAAGACCTTCGGAGTGCGGGTCCCGTTGGCCTTCACATGGAGGACGACGTAGTCGATGACGAGGTGAGCGGTCTGATCGTGAGTGTTGGTCACCGAGTAGTCGAACAGCAGATAGTCGCCCACCAGGATCTCTGAGGCGTGGAGGTGCGGGCCCTCGACGGCGACGGGGCTGTCCGGAGAGTGGCCGAGCAGCGTAAGGGCCCCGGCGTGGCCGGACTTGATCAATGTCCGCAGGCCGTGCCGTACCAACCGGGTCGTCGTCGGTGCCGGGTCGCTCAGCCAGCGCGCCGCGACACCGGCGGCGATGTCGGGGTGGTCACGGCTGATGTCGTTGAGGTGGTTGGCCACTGATCTGCGGACGTACTCGGAGTCATCCCGGTACAGCGCGTCGAGCAGGGGCAGTGCGGGTGTCGGATCCGCGATCAGCTCCGGAAGCTGGGGCGCCCAGGGCAGTCTTGGCCGCGTGCCCTCACTGGCCAGTCGGCGGACGTGGAGGTCGGGATGCGCGGTCCACGGCGTCATGACCCGGAGCGCGCGTTCGAGGTCGGCACGGAGGAAGGGCCGGACGGCGATCTCCGCGGTCAGGCGCGGGGTGAGTTCTGCCAGCAGGGCGGGCGCCGGTTCGAAGGCGTCCAGGCCCCGTACGGCGACGGCCTCGGCGACAGGGAAGATCATCCATCCGGTGAAATCCTTGTCTCGCAGTGCGGCGCGCAACACGTTCGCGAAGGCCGGGTAGTCCGCCGGAAGATCAGCCAGGACGGCATTTCTGATCAGGGCGACACGCTCGGTGAAGCTCAGCCCGTCCAGGGCGGCGCCGCACCCCCGGGTCTCATGCGCCGTGATCCCGTCTCCGGCTCGCGTAAGGCATCGGGCGAGGTCGGCGACGGTGTCCGCGCTGAGTAGTTCGTCTGCCGAGGGCACAGCGTCATTCTCCTTGATCGCGGGGGCTATGCGGTGTGCAGTACCTGAGCGTGCCGCATCGCGTGCACTGTGCCGATTCGACTGAAGAAGCCCTGTGCCCGGGGGTCGGTCGGCATTTCCTTGGCCGCGCGCTCGGCGACGGCGGCGGACGACCAGATGATGAAGTCCAGGACGGTGCCGTCGTCGAACTGGGCGAGGTGGGCGCCCTGAAAGCCGTCGCCGTACTGCTCCTTGAGCAGTTCGACGAGCTGCTCTCGGTGGGCGGTGAGGGCGGCGGGGTCGTCGGTGTCGAACCTGACGTACTCGATGGTTGCACTCATGGCATCACCCTTCGCCGAACACGTGACTCACGGAGTTGGTGGATCAAATCCGTGAGTTGAAGTTATCACGGGTTCGCTGACCTGAATCCAGTAGATTGAGGGGCATGACCATCCGGGACCTGCAGGAAATGCCGTGGATCGGCGAGGACCCGGTCCTCGACCTGGCCAATACCGTCGTCGTCGGCGCGGGCCCGGGGCGCGGCGACGTCGACTTCCTAGCCGATCGGGAACTCACCAGGCGATGGCGCGCCCGCGCCGCCGACCGCAGATTGGCCGCCCTCTCCTTGGAGGAGCTGGAGCGGCTGCGCGGGTTGGTCCGCGACGCGCTGGACGCGACAGCCGGACAGCGGCCGCTCACCGACAGCCTGCGGACCCGCCTGAACGAACTCGCCTCGTCCGCCCCCGTCGTCTTCCGGATGACCGGCGACGGCCTGCTCGCACAGCAGGAACAGGGCGGCGGCGCCGACGCCGTCGTCGCCCGCGAGACGCTCGTCCTGGCCGCGGGTCCAGACCGTCAGCGGGTGCGGCGCTGCCACGCTCCCAGTTGCGGCATGTTCTTCCTGGCCAGGCGCCGTGATCAGGCATGGTGCTCCCTCGGCTGCGGCAACCGGGCGAGATCCACCCGGCGCCAGCCACGAGAAACGGAAACCCACAGCTGATGAGAGAAGGGAACCCAAAGTCAGGTTGTGACACCAGACTTGGACTCCCTCGCGACCGCGCTCTATGCGGAGACCGACGACCTGCTGAAGGGTTCGCCGCAGCTTGCTCCGTGACGGCCGGCGGTGGGTATCGCCCCGAAGCTCACCGACGCCGAGCTGGTCACGCTCGCGATGATGCAGGCCATGCTCGGCTTCACCTCCGAGGCCCAGTGGCTCCGCCATGCCCGTGCCCTTGCGGGTCGCGACGCCGCGCAGGACGGCCAGTCCGGGTTCGCGCTCAGTTGGTGAGCAGCCCGCAGTCGACGAAGCGCCGGACGACGAACGCCGTGACGTTCGCCTTCTCGCTGATCACATTCGGGGTGCCGAGGGCTGCGGCGATCCGGTGCGCCGCCGCGCCACCGGAGATCGGCGGACAGCACGGGACCCCGGGCCTCAGAACCCATCTTTGAGCCTCGGCGGATCTGCGCGCATACCTCGGTCGAGGATCCGGGGGGGCGCACTGCCCCCGCCACTCGGGGTGGTCCGGCAGTGAGCTTTGCGGAGAACTTTCGGTCGCACCAGGCTTACGGGCACCCCGCCCCTCGCTGCATGTCACGCCCCCGTCTGATCCAGGTTGTGAGAGTTCATGCAGATCTTGATCCGATGCGTGGCCTGGTGAGCTTGGCTTCTCTTCCCCTCGGCGGACGCTTCCGCGCCGATCCCGGGAAGCACCCACACCTTTGCCTTCGCTCCGCCGCTGGCAGAGGTCTCGCGTGACACTGCGAGCGTCAGCTCGACCTCAACCGTGCCGACATAGAGGCCAAAGGCTCCGTCGGGATCCGCCTGAGCCTTCTTCTGGGCTTTGAGGAGGTCCCGGCCACTAGCCGCGATCACGTCATCGAGTCCCAGCTTTGTTTCCGAATCCATGCAGTCACAGTAGGAGTCGCTGGGGTGCCTGGCGCGAGCTCGTAACCCGTCGGAGTTCACCTGCGAGCGGAGACCGCGCGCCTTTGGGCCGATAGTGCGGACTACCAGGCCGAGCCACCAGGCCCGCACCTTGAGGTTCAGAGAAGGGTTCTCAATAGGTCCGGGGGCCGGTCGGCCGACCGATCAGGCAGCCACGGGCAGAGCGGCATACGGCGGCTTGGGGGCTACCGCTTGCGTCGCCATCGGGTGAGGAGCCCGCGCATGCCTGTTCGCTCCGGCCCGGGTTCCGGCTCTGGTGCTGATGCCAGATCCCGCAGCGGCACTGGCTCTGCTGTCTGAGCGGGATGGGGTTGGGGAGTGGGCGGGTGCGCGGGCCGAGGCGGAAGCGGAAGCGGTGCGACGGCAGGTGCTGACGATGGCTGGGGCGCCGGGACTTCCCATGGGTGTGGTGTGGTCGCCGCGGCCGGCGAGAGGGGCGCGGGTGGCATCGGCTGGGTCTTCCCGGCCGGCGGGGCGGGTACGGTCGGGGCCGGGCCCATTCCGGCGGTGGGTGGGGTGCTGTTCGGCTTCGCGTACGCCTCCCACGTGAGCCGGGCGAGGTCCCCTGATGAAGCCTCGCGTGCCGGCGCAGGCGTGGGCTGGTCCTGCGGTTCGCTCACCGCGCCCTTCTGACGGGGTGCTGGGGTGCGTCGCGGGGCCGGGGAGCGGGGCGCGGCCGGTCCTGGGGCCTGTTGGCCGCCCGAGCGGCCGCCACCGTGGCGGGTCACGGCGCGTCGGAGGTCCGCCGCGCGGCGTTCCGCGGGTGTCAGGGGCTGCGGGCCCATGGGTTCACTGGCCTGCTCGGTGTCCTTGTCCCAGGTCCAGTAGGCCAGGTGCCAGTGCTCGCTGATCCACAGCTGGACTTCATCGACGGTGCGCTTCTGTGGGACGAAGATCTTCCCGTGTGCTCCGACGGCTAGGACCTGCATGCCCACCTGCAAGTCCCCCAGCAGGGAGGGGGAGGCGCTGCGCAGGACCACCTCGATGTCGCGGTCGCCTGTCACCGGCGGGACCTGGGCGGCCAGCACGGCGTACGGCTTGCCGCCGGCCTCGCCGGTGCGTACGACCGTGCCGTGCGCGGCCACCGGGTGTTTCAGCCTTCCTCCGCCGGTAATCCGTTGATGCAGCTGGGCGTAGGAGGCGTCGTCGGGACCGTAGCAGAACTTCGCCCAGGTAATCCGCATGCGCTGGTACTCGATGGTGAACCACTGCGCGAGCTCTGGATCGAAATCGCAGCGCTGCAGGAACTGGGCCACCTTCACCGCGCTGTTGAGCGCCGGAGCCAGCCAGGGCCGCACCGTGGTGATCCGGAGTGCGGTCTGGTCTTCCTCGTCTCCCAGCTCCGCGCCCGGGGGCACGGCAGCCGGCTCCTCCGGAGGGTCCTGTGCGGGGATGGTGAGCCGGAGTGTGCCATCAGCTCCGATGGACGCCAGGCCCTGTGAGCCACGGGCGATCTCATCGATGACGCGTGTTGGGTTGAGGGCGCACTCGGTGTCGTGCCCGTCGCGGAGCCGGAAGTGAGCCGTGACAGGAGGGCCGCGGCGCAAGTGGGCGCCCACGATGGACACCGGGCCGGTGCAGGCGGAGCACCGCAGCGGTTCGGTGAAGGGCCACGGCTTCTCCTGGAGCATCCAGCGGTGCACCGGCTTGCCGTTACGGTCTTCAGCCTTGGCTACCGGCAGGCTCTTGTTCGCCATCACCGCATGCTCCCCTTCATCCGGTTGATACGACGATCACGCATGCGGGGCCGCGAAACCAACAGCAGATTCTGCCGCCTTCTGCTGTCTGTCGCCTCTCGCCTTCCGTCACACGGCAAGGAGGCTGGCGGAGAGGTGGGCGGCGGGGCGGTCGATACTAGCGACCGACTCCCCCCGCCTCTGTTGGGAGCACATGATCAAAAGAAGGGCGCCTTCGCGACCCCGGAACTACGAAACTGTGGTCAAGTTCGAGCCGCGTTCGACGTCAGACCTTAAGACGGTGTCTTGATTGGCTGTGGCTCGTTGCTCCGGGCATGGGAATAGCTGAGCGCCTGGTGCCCGACGAGCTGTGGCGAATCTTTCAGCACGTGGCGCCGGAGCCGCCGATACGCGCCCAGGGCGGAGGCCGACGGCGGTGCGATGACCGCGCGGTGCTGGCCGCGATCATCTTCGTCGCCACCTCGGGTTGCACCTGGCGGCAGCTGCCGCCGGTCTTCGGCGCCTCCTGGCAGACAGTGCACCGGCGCTTCACCGGCTGGTCGAAGGCGCGGGTGTGGGCCAAGCTGCACCGCGTGGTGCTAGACCGGCTCGGTGCGAACGGTGACCTGGACTGGTCGCGGTGCGCGATCGACTCGATCAGCGTCCGGGCGGTCAAAGGGGGCCCTTGACCGGACCGAATCCGACCGATCGCGGCAAGCTCGGGTCGAAGATTCACGTCATCTGTGACCGCGACGGGCTGCCGATCTCGGTGGGCATCTCCGCCGCTGACGTGCACGACAGCCAGGCCCTCGTACCGCTGATGCGCGGCATCCCTCCCATCCGCTCGCGTCGCGGTCCCCGGCGCCGCCGCCCGGACCGGCTTCACGCCGACAAGGGCTACGACTCCGACCGCCTGCGCAACTGGCTGCGGCGCAGGCAGATCGTGCCGCGCATCGCCCGCCGCGGTGTGGAGACCCCCCACAGGAGGACGGCACCGCTGGGTGATTGAACTCACCCTGTCCTGGCTGGGCGGCTGCCGCCGCCTGCACCGCCGATATGAACGCAAGGCCGAGCACTTCCTGGCCCTCGTCGGCCTTGCCAGCGCCCTGATCTGCTACCGGCGCATCGTCCGCTGAGGAGAAACGTCCAGCAGCGGGTACAGTCCCGGCGAGCCCATCGGAGCCGGGGGCAGCTTGAACAGCTCAATCAGTCAGATCGTGAAAGACGTGGACTGGCCGGTGGCTCACGCGGCCGCGATCGCCTGGCATGCGGTGAAGGCCGGAGAGCCGCCCACGGTCCTGTCGCTGAAACCGGAGCTGTACGCGGTCACCGGGATTACTCCGCTGAACCCCACCTGACCCGACCGGGTGGAGGCGGGGGCGTTTCCAGTGGAAACGTCCCTCGAAGAGGACTTTCGCAGCCCGAAGCAGGGCTGGACCACTGTTCGCAGCGACAACGAGCTGTTGGACGCCGCGATCAGCGGCGCCGAACACGTCGCCATCAAGGACGCCCTCGACACCGTCGCCGAAATCCTCACTGTGTACCTGCGGGAGGATGCCTTCGAGACGGACTGAGACCGGGTCTACTCCTCGTCGCCGCCCTCGGGTGCGTCCGGGGTTTCCGCCCCCCGCCGCAATCGGACCACGACCCGAAGATGTCGGCCGCATGAGCCGTCGGCCGACGTGCCAGCTGAAGCAGTAGGTCACATAGGGTCGTTGCTGCAGCTCAGGGGGACTTTTCAACTTCCTCTTCAACTCGGCAGTGATACCGGCGTCCCGTGAGGCGGATCTAGCCTCCGGGCCATGAGGATGATCGGCGGGAACGACGTGGCACCGAAGGAACGGCCTGGGTGGAAGCCTGGGAAGCTCCGTGAGCATCGTGTTGCTCATTCACTGACTCTGGAGCAGGCCGGTGAGGAGCTGCGGAAGATCTCGGAGGTCCTGAAGCTCAAGCCGTCGGTTCAGGGGAACTTCCAGACGGTCTTCAACCACGAGGCGGGCAAGGCGTATCCGGACCCTCGGTATCAACGGGGGTACTGCGCGCTTTACGGTGCTACGCCGTGGGAGCTGGGGTTCCGCTGCAAGCTGCCGCACGAGGAAGAGCCGCAGCTCCCGAGGATCACGCCGCAGAACGACCTGGTGACCGGCGCGCACGTCCAGGCGGTGGAGTCCGCGCTGCTCCAGATCGACGCAGCCGGATCAGTTGACCATCACGGACTGCGGCACCGGATCATGGACGCGTGGCGCCGCCGGCACACCGGTGGTGATCCTCACCGGCCTCACATGGTGCTGGTCGGCGGGTACGCGGGGAGCGGGAAGAGCGAGCTGGCAGAGTTCATCAGCCACATCACCGGCTGGCCCCGGCTCGACAAGGACTCGCTGACCAGGCCACTGGTGGAAGCCCTACTGACCGCGCACGGCGGTGATCCGCACGACCGGCACACGCCGCTCTACCTGGAGAAAGCCCGGGATGCGGAGTACCAGTGCCTGATGGAGTCGGCGTACGACAACATCAAGGCTGGCATCTCCACGGTGCTCGATGCGCCGTTCCTCAAGGAGCTCTCCCACCCGACCTGGACGCAGCGGCTGGCCAACAAGTGCCGGTCGTTCGGAGTCGAGTTCGCGGTGATCTGGGTGCGGTGCGACCACGACAGCATGCGGGAGTACATCACCCTGCGGTCCGCAGCCCGGGATGCCTGGAAGCTCGCCAACTGGGACGAGTACATCAAGGGCGTCGACGAGAGCTTCCGCCCGAAGGTCGATCACTTCGTCGTCGACAACCGCCTCGGGAACGCCGTCTCCCTCACTGACCAGGCGAAGCTCGCCCTCGGGAGGATGTACGCATGACCACCGCCCCGCTCCCCCGCGCCGTGATCCTGTACGGCCCGCCCGCAGCCGGGAAAGACACCGTGACCCGGGCGCTGTCCGAGCTCGATTCCGCGTACGCGCTGTTCCAGCGCCTCAACGTCGGCTCGGGCAAGACGAGCGGCTACCGGATGGGCAGCGCGGAGCGGCTGGCCGCGCTCGGGACGCGGGCGATGTCATCTATGCGAACTCGGTACGGGAACACGTACGTGGTGGACCGGCCCGGCCTGGACGAGATGGTGGCCACCGGCCTCGTGCCGGTGTTGCACCTGGGGCAGACCGAAGGGGTGCGTGCGGTGATCGACGCGTATCCGGCGCGGTGGACGCCCGTGATGCTGTGGTGCACCCAGGAGGAGACCGAGGCGCGGTCGGTCGGGCGCGGTGACTCGGACACCGAGGCCCGGATCAAGGCGTGGCGGGCGACGCAGGACGACGTCGAGGCCCATCCGGATCAGGTGTGGGACATGACCGTGCAGACCGGCGCCTACTCCCCTGCCGTGACCGCCGGCCGCATCCGGCTGGCCTCGTATCCCGGCGCCAACCCGGCGTAGCGCTGCGACGATCGGGCCGTGTTTCCCGCAGGAAACACGGCCTTCCCGCTGTCTGGCTGGAGGCGCTCTGGCCTGGTGTGGTGCGGTGGTGCAGTGTCGAGGGAGCCGGGGCCGCCGCGCCCAACGTCCATCGGGGAGTGCCGAGTTGACCGACCTGCGGGGTGACCTGAATCTGACCGACCCGACGAAGGGATATCTGCACTCCGTCGTCTACACCGAGCAGCGGCTGGGCGTCGCCTCCGCGTCACGGAACGGCGAGGTGACCGTTCGAAGGAGTCCCCGTACGCGCGGGAGTGGCTGGAGCGCTGCGAGCCGAACGCGCTGCACTGCATGCTCGTGGAGCCGACCAAGATCCCGACCTTGTTCCATCCGTGCGTGCAGGAAGACAAGGACAGCCCATCGGCTGTCGCCGGGTCGGGCTGCGAGTGCCGACGCCCTTTCTACGACCCGGTGTTCGGGCTGCCGGTCGTCGGTGACCACTTCAAGCACGTGGGTGATGGTGGAACCGACCAGTGGACGTACGAGACGTTCGCCCCGCTCGATCTGCTCCCCGGCGACTGGTTCAGCCGCTTCATCGTCGACTACGGCGTGTTCTGGGTCCGGACCGAGAAGGGGACGCTGTCGATCCTTCCGCGGCATCACGGCTCCGGCTACAACATCGGCTACGGCGGTGGCGGGCCGCACGCTCTCGCCGCCTACCTCTCCCAGGTCGCTGCCACCAACGGGGAGAACACGGTCGCTGGCACCCCGTACGAGAAGGCGGACCCCGGGATCCTCGCCTGGCCGGAGAGCCCCACGGCGGATCGAGGGACGAACGAATTGACGCTGCAGGACCTCAAGGCGCTGCGGCAGGACTAGCCGGTCCTCCAAGTCGTCCGAGCCACCTCACAGATATCTGTGAGGTGGCTCCCCTGTTTTCCTGGTAGACGCGCTCTGCGGCCAACCTGTGAGTCTGTGAGGTCGCTTCAGCCGCCGGGCTTCTTGAGTAATTCCACGGCCTGGTCCACCGAGAGGTCTCGGTCCTTCGCTTCCGCCCAACGGTCCAGGATGGCGGCCGCGGCGCGCAGCATGTCGTCAGGCAGCCCGGCCTTCTGAAGCATGTCGGCGGCCTCTGTGAGCTCCGGACCCCACCGCCAGGCCCTCGCTGCCGTCTTCGGGATGTAGTCGGTCTCCACCAGGTACGAGCCGGGGCGCTTGTCCGCTATGGCGAGCAGTTCCTGGTCGACGCCGTGGTCGGCGGCGAGGCCATAGGAGACGGCGGCCAGGACGCGGGACGCCTTCTGGTACGCGCTGTAGGAGAGCTTGAGCGCGCTCGCCTGCCCGATCCGCTCCCCCAGGACTCGCGTCGTGACATCCGTACCGGCGAACAGCTCCTCCACCAGCTCGGTCCCGGCGCCGGAGAGGTAGAGGGTGGGCCTCTTGCCGCTGACCGGCGGCGAGCCGACGATCCCGCCGTCGATGACGGTGGACGCGGGGAGGAGGCCGGCGATCCTGCGGGCGCGCTCCGGGGTAATCGCGTTCGCTTCCACCCAGGTCCCGGCGTACGCGGCCGCGGTCCGGGCGAGGCCTTCGGCGGCGGCCGGCGGGCAGATGCTCAGCACGACCACCGCCTCGTCCAGGAGTTGCGCGAGCCCGCCGACCGGCGCGAGCCCGGCCCTGGCGGCGCGCTCCGCGGTCGCCGCCGACCGGTCCGCGGGGTCCCAAAGCACGCGGTGCCCGGCGCGCACCAGCTGCGCGCCGACGGCCGCGCCCATCGCACCCGGGTGCAGAAGACCGATTGTGCTCATTCGGTTCCTCCGGCCAGGAGCAGGGCGATGGCGTCCGCGACGGTGTCGACGGCATGGTGCGGGGCGGGTGTGCCGTCGGGCCAGGGCCGGCCGCGCAGCCAGATCGTGGCCAGTCCGGCCGCGTCGGCACCGCCAATGTCACCGGCCGGGTTGTCGCCGATGTAGTAGACCGAGCGGGACGGGATGCCGCCGCAGCGGGCGACGGCCACCTCGAAGGCCTCGCGCTCCGGCTTCCATGTCCCGATCTCCTCCGAGACCACGACGGCGTCGACCAGGTCCACGAGCCCGGCAGCCCTGATCTTCGCGTACTGGATGTCGGCGGCCCCGTTGGTGAGGATGCCCAGCCGCCAGCCTGCAGCGCGCAGCTGCTCCAGGCCGTCGACGGCACCCGGGTTCGCGGTGACGCTCGCGGCGATCCCCTCCACGTACCCGGCCCACAGCCGGGCAGCCGAATCCTGGAGGACGAGCTCCTGGCGCAGCCGCTCGAAGGTGTGCGGGTAGGCCCTCTCCCGCAGCGCGTCAACGAGATGCTGCGCCGCTCCCCCGTCCAGGCCACGGTCGCGGCAGAAGCCGACCGCCCACTCCTGCAGGGCCCACTGGCGGTCGATCAGGGTGTTGTCGAGGTCAAAAAGCGCGATCGTCACACCGCCCGACCCTAGCTTCTGCATCAAATCGGTTTCGTCGTCCTGCCGCAGCTGGGTCGTGGAACGAGCCTGGGGGTGGGTGATGCACTCCCGACGCTGCTGGGCGACGTACGCCGCGCGGGCCTTGGTCTCGACGTCGTGGAGCTTCGGGTACTTCTTGGCGATCTCAGTCCGCCGGGCCTGCTCGGTCTGGCCCGTCGCCACGGTCCGCCGAGACTCGGCGGCCGCTTCCTTGAATTTGGTGGCGTCGCCCCGCAGGCGGGTCAGGTGCTGGGCGTCGCGCCGATCGAGACTGCGCTCGACGTCGGGCACAGCTACGCGGGCCTCAGGCCAGGACACCAACGCGGGCGGCGAGGCCGCGGAGTTTGGTGGTGGTCCAGCCGGAGACCAGCAGGCCGGAGACGAGGGACTTCACCGCAGGCCGGGCGTGGGTCCCCTCGGGTGCGTGGTGTTCGGCGGCCAGCAGCGCGCGGATGCACTCGTCCCGGCGGCCCCACCGGCCGAACGCTGCGGCGACGTCGGTGTAGTAGCGGGCCCGGCGCTCGGTGCTGGGCAGTCTTCCGGGTGCCACGTCCCGGGCGGCGGCGAGCGCGGCGGAGGGGTCGCCGGCGGAGTTCTCGGCCGAGATGCGGTGGAGCTGGACGGTGGTGGGGCTGAAGCCGCCGCCGTGGTCGCGCAGCAGCACGGTGCCACCGAGTTCCTTGGCAATGGCGGCGGCCTCGTCGGTCAGCTCCCGCATCCCGGCCGTGTCACCGGCGCGGGCGGCGGTGTAGGCGGCAGATTGGATGAGCAGTCCGCGCTCGGCCGCGAGGGCCGGGCCGCCGCCGCGGAGGCCGGGGTGGTCGGCGGCGGTCAGGGCGATGGTCATCGCCTGTTCGTGCCAGTCGGCTTTGCGGGCGAGGACGGCGAGCTGGCGGGCGGCCTCGGCGACCAGGAGCGGGTCGTCGGCGGCTTCGGCGCTCTGGCGGGCGCGGTCGGCGGCCATCCAGCCGAGCTGCTGCTCGTCGAGCTTGATCAGCATGCGGGTGGCCAGCAGATAGCTCTGGGCCAACAGCGCCACGTCGCCGCCGCTGGCGATGCGGGCGTGGCCGACCTGGGTGAGGCGGAGCAGGCGTACGGCGAGGCTGCCGTAGCGGCAGGTGTGGAAGTCGGTCAGGGCGCGCGCGAGGTCGCCGTCGAGGGCGGCGGCTGGCGGGACGGTGATGTCGGTGTGCAGGCCGAGCATCGCGTCGCGGACGCGGCCGACGAGTACCTCGCCGAGCGCGGCTTCGTTCATCGGCGTCCTGTCGCTGGGCAGGACGGGGGCGCCAGCGGCTGCGGCGGCGGTGACCGCGAGGTTCGCCAGCAACTTCCTGCGCCGCACCGGATCCTCACCGTCCTTACGAGCCGTCTTCGCCACCCTAGGGCCGGGGAGGCGGGGGTAGCCGGTGGTTGGCCCGATCGCGTGCCCATGTCGAACGTCTGGCTGAGGCGTCAGACCGAGTGCCTGGGGCGGGATGCCGAGCGCGTCGGCGAAGCGCCGCAGCAAGGTGACGTCCGTCAGCGGTGAGACGCCCCGCTCGTAGCGGGAGACCTGGGCCGCCGAGTATCCCGTCAACTTTCCGAGCTGAGCCAAGGTCAGGCGCTGTTCCCTACGGGTGCGGCGGACCAACTCGCCGGGATACATGTCCGCCGCGGGCACCACGTGCGCTCTGACCACATCCATATCGTCCCCGCTCGTAGCCGACAGGGCGCGCCGCCCTTCACCGTAGCGGCGCCCGCCCGCCCGCCCGGCTGGGGCAGGGGCTTTGCACCGGATGCAAACGGCTTTGCGGCCCGTGAGAACGCCCCTGCCGCCGCCGGTGCGGTCGCGGTGTCCTCGAAGGGCGGCGGCCCGGACGGCGGGCCGCCGCCGCGCATCCGAAGGGGGATGTGAGCGATGAACGTACGCAAGAGGGCCGCCATGGTGGGTCTGGGCGGTCAGGCCACCAGCGACCACCTGCCCGGCCTGGCCCAGTGCCACCTCGCCGAGCTCGTCGGCGTGTGCGACGTGGACGCCAGCCGGGTCTCAGCCGTGGCGGACGCGCACCGGGTGCCGGGCTTCACCGACGTCGAGCAGCTGCTGAGGACAGTGCGGCCGGACTTCGTCATCGTCGCGGTGCCTCACCACGCCGGACGGGCAGTGGTCGCGGCCTGCGCGGAGGCGGATGTGCACGTGGTGAAGGAGAAGCCGTTCGCCACCGACCCGCAGGAAGCCGCCGAGCTGGCCGCGTTGTGCGAGAAGGCGGGCATCGAGCTGATGGTCACCGTCCAGCGCCGCTTCCACCCCGTCTACCCGGCCGCGCTCGCCCTGCTGGAACGCATCGGTGCCCCGTACCTGGTCGAGGGCCGGTACACCTTCCACTGCCCGGACCCGGCGGCCGGGTGGCGCGGGCGGGCGAAGCTCGCCGGCGGCGGGTGCCTGGCGGACATGGGCTACCACCTCATCGACCTGCTCCTGTGGTACCTGGGCCTTCCCGACCGCGTCCTTGCTGACGTCTCGGCCGCCGCGGCACCGGGGGCCGAGTACGACGCGGAGGACACCGCCCTCGTGCACCTCGCCTACGACTCCGGGCTGTATGGCTCGCTGCTGGTCTCCCGCTCCGCCGGGCCGAGGACCGAATGCCTGGCCATCACCGGCCCCCACGGCATGCTCGCCGTCGAGCGCGGCACCGCGCGGCTCCTCGACCCGGCTGGGCAGGTTGTCGAGTCGCTGCTGCGCGAGCCGGCCTGGCCCTGCCCACCCGCAGCGCTGATCGACCGCTTCTGCCGCATCCTCGACGGCACCGCCGCCAGCCCCTCCGGCCCGGATGAACACCTGCCGCATGCCGCGTTCCTGGCCGCCGTCTACACCTCCGCCACCACTACCCACCCCGCGAACCCGAAGGAGCACCTGGCATGAACGACTCCCCCCCCTCGCCCTGCTCGGCGGCACTCCGGCCGTGCCCGTCCCGGGACCGCACTTCGTGTGGCCGCCGATCACCGAGGCCGACCGCCAGGCCGTGGCCCGCCAGCTGGAGACGGCCGTCTCCATCCCGTACCGCTCTGGCGTCGTCGCCGACCTGGAGGACGCGCTCGCCTCCTACCTCGGTGTCCGGCACGTGGTGACTACCTGCACGGGGACGGCCGCGCTGCACTCGACGTACGCGGCCGCCGGCATCGGCCCAGGCGACGAGGTCATCGTCCCGGCGCTGACTTTCCACGCCACCGCCACCCCGCTGTTCCACCTCGGCGCCCACCCCGTCCTCGCCGACATCGACGACCGCGGGCAGCTGGACCTGGTCGACGCCGCCCGCCGTATCACCGCCCGGACGAAGGCGGTGGTGGCGGTGCACCTGTGGGGGCTGCCGGATGACATGGACGCGCTGGTGTCCTTCGCGGACGAGCACGAGTTGATGCTGCTGGAGGACGGCTCCCCCGCCCATGGCGCCACCCGGAGCGACCAGCGCACGGGCTCGTTCGGCACCGCATCGGCGTTCAGTCTCAACGGGCCCAAGCTGCTGTCCGCAGGTGAGGGCGGCTTCGTCGCCACCGACGACACGGAGCTGTACTACCGGGTACTGCTGCACGGGCAGTACAACAAGCGGTGCCGCCGCGAGATCCCCGCCACCCACCCGCTCGCCCGCTTCGCCGCCACCGGCATGGGCCTGAAACTGCGCCTCCACCCCCTGGCCGCAGCCCTCGCCCTCGCCCTCGCCCAGCTCACCCGCCTGGAGGCTCGTCTGGAGGGGCGCCAGACGGTCGCGGCCCGCATGTGCGCCGCCCTGGACGACGTGCCGGGCATCCACACGCCGCACGTGCCCGCCGCGACCCGGCCGTCGTGGTACGCGCTGCCGCTGCGCTGTGAACCGGCCGAACTCGGCGGCCTGCCGATCGGCCGGTTCCTGGAAGCCCTGCGCGCGGGAGGCGCCACCGAAGCCGACCAGCCGGGCTCGACCTGCCCGCTGCACACCCATCCGCTGTTCCAGACCCCCGGAGCCCTGCTGCCTGGCTACGCTGACGGCCACGGCCTGCCCGCCCACGGCCTCCCGGCGGCGGACTACGTGCACGCCACGACGCTGAAGCTGCCGGTGTGGCACCACGAGAACGACGTCCGCCTCGCCGACGCCTACACCACCGCCATCGCCAAAGTCGCCACTCATGTGAAGGACCTGCTGTGACCCCCTCGACCGTCACCCTCGACCTTCTGGACGACCTCGCCCGTACCGCCGCGCGCGACGGCATCGAGAAGGCCGTCGTCGACGCCGTCATCGCCCGCCCGGACGGCCGCGTGCTGTTGCTGCACCGGCCGGCCGACGACTACCTCGGCGAGTTGTGGGAGCTCCCCTCCGGCGGCGTCGAGCCGGGCGAGACGCTCATCGAGGCCCTGCGGCGCGAGGCCGCCGAAGAGACCGGCCTGACCGTGGCGGAGGTCGGGAACTACCTGGGGCACTTCGACTATCTCTCCGGCTCGGGCCGCAGCACCCGGCAGCACAACTTCACCGCCACCATCACAGGGGAGACGGTCCAGCTCACCGAGCATGACGCGCATCTGTGGGCCGACTCCGGCAAGCAGGGCCAGGTCTCCAGCGCCGTCCAGGGCGTCCTCGACACCTGGCGGCAGACGGCGGCCTGACCGCCGCCACGCTCGGGCCGGGCCCCGGCCGCACCGCCCCTGGCGGCTGCGGACCGGGGCCCGGTGCCGTACGCCCGCCCCGCGCGGGGCGGGCGTACGCTGAGGACATGGCCCAGCCAGGGCGCCGGTGCCGGTGGCGTCGCCATCACCTCCCACGAGTCCTTCAGCGGCTGGACCAAGACGTTCACCGACCCCAGGCTCTGCGCAGCCATCGTGGACCGCCTCACCTTCAACGGCGCCATCATCCAGACCGGCACCGAGTCCTACCGCCTCGCCCACACCAAGGCCCGGGCCGAACGCGCCGAGGCCAGCTGACCGACTGGCACACAGCCGCGGCGCCGTAACCGGGTCTGGCTGGCCAAGCGGCACCTTCCCGCCCTCCTCGTCCCCGTCTACCTGGGCGTCTGGACGGTGATGACCATGGCCCGCACCCGGTCGGCGGCGGGGCTGAGGGCCTGGTTCGGCGGGTTCGCCGAGGGCCTGCGCACGTCGTGCCCGCCCCGCCGCCCCATGCGGTGGTCCACGGTGTGGCGTGACCCGCCTAGGTGATCAATTCCAAGGGGTGCCTGCGGAAGGTGTGGGGTGGGCGGCGGCCGAAGCCACCGCGAGACGGTCAGGCGGCGGGCTGCCGGCCTGGTTGTCGAGGTAGCAGCGGGCGGTCAGGCGTCAGGGTCGACTTCGGGGTGCGTGAACCGCACGGGCTTGCCCAGCGACCGGGCGTAGGCGATTTCGGCTCGGGTGCTGTCTCCGATGTAGTCGCCGACTACGAGCACCTCATCAGCGAGCCGGATCTTCGCCCGGTGCAGATCGTCGAGTCGAACCTTCAGCGCCTCGGCCTCGACCGGATCGGACCAAAGTTCGTGCGGCGACTTCATGTCACAGCCCGGTTTGACGACAATCTTTCCGGCTTTGGTCTCCCGCAGATCGGCCTCGTTCATCTCGGTCATGAAGCGGGTGGAGCCGCAGATCACGACGATACGCGGGAGGCTCAACAGCTTCTTCGCGTCGGCGAGCTTCTCCGCGGGGGTGAGCAGTTGCGGGTATGACACTGGTTCCTCCTGGTGGTGTGGTCCAAGGGGTGCCTGCGGAGACGAGAACGAGGGTGTCCAAGATCGTTTTGTGACGAACGACGTGGACACCCTCGCGACAGCACTTTATGCGACGACCGACGACATGCTGAAGGAGCATCCCGACCCGGCGCCGTGGCGCCCGTCGGTCGGCATTACGCCCCGCCTGAGCGATGCCGAACTGGTCACCCTCGCCACGATGCAGGCCATACTCGGTTACACCTCCGAGGCCAAATGGCTCCGCCATGCCCGTGTCCACCTGCGCCACCTCTTCCCCTACCTGCCCCAGCAGCCCGGCTACAACAAGCGGCTGCGCAAGGCCGCCGGTCTGATGCGAAGCGTCAACCGGATCCTGGCCACCACCACCTCGGTGTGGAGCGACGACGTATGGGTCGTGGACTCCACCCCGGTGGAATGCGGCCGCTCCCGCGAGACCGTCAAACGCTCCGACCTGGCAGGTTGGGCCGAATACGGCTACTGCGCCAGCCACAGCCGCTTCTTCTGGGGCCTGCGCCTGCACCTGGTCTGCACCCTTCAGGGCCTGCCCATCGCCTTCGCCCTGACCGGGGCCAAGGCCGACGAACGCTAGACCCTCCTTGACCTTCTGTCAGCCGAACGCGAGCTTCTGCGAGAGCGCCCCCGGCGGACTCTCATCGGCGACAAGAACTACTTCGGCCGTGGTTTCGAACGCGAACTGTCCGAGCATGGAGTCCAGTTGCTGCGGCCTGCCCGTAAAGGTGAACGGGAACGGCCTGGCGCATCCCTGTTCAAGCCGCTGCGACAGGTCATCGAATCGATCAACGAGACCTTCAAGGGACAGCTTGACCTCGAACGGTACCGAGGGCGCACACCCGGAGGTGTCAATAGCCCGCGTCATGCAACGCATCCTCGTGCTGCCCGCCGCGATCTGGCACAACGACGCCACCGGACAAACCGTCCTACGCTCACTGATCGCCTATGACCACTGACCCCTTGGAATCGATCATCTAGCGGCCGACGGCAGGCACGGCACCGCTATTTCGCCGCCGCGTGAGACGCCAACCGGCAGCGCCGCGTACGGCATTCCGGTCGCCTGCCGGTCACCGTCCTGCTCGCCGTCCCGGTCGCCGTCCCGCAGCTGTCAGCCGCCCGCGGTGACAGGCGGACTGCCCGAAGGCCCTCGCCGGGGTGGTCAGTTGGGGTCCGCTGGACCGTCAGGAGACGGCACCGGCCCGCCTGGCGTGGCGGCTTCCCAGGGCCTGGCCGCGAACTCCGCTCGGACGGCCGCCGTGTGCTCGCCGAGTTCGGGGACCGCGCCCATCCGCGCCTCCCGGCCGTGCACCGTCACCGGCGGCAGCAGGCCGCGCAGCGGGCCCGCCGGGGAGTCGAACTCGCGCCACCGGTCGCGAGCCGCCAGCTGGGGATGGTCCGCGAACTCGCGGACGGTGCGCAGCCGCGCGTTGGCGATCCCGGCCGCGTCGAGCCGCGCCAGCGACTCCTCGGCGGACAGAGCCGAGAAGTACTCCTCCAGGATCGCCGTCAGAGCGTCGTCGTTCTCGTGGCGCGACGGGTTGTCGGCGAACCGCGGGTCGCGGGTGAGCCCGGGCCGCTCCAGGACCCGCTCGCACAGCTCCACCCAGTCCCTGTCGCTCTGTACGCAGAGGAAGATCTCGCGCCCGTCCCCCGCCCGGTAGTGGCCGTACGGGGCGATCGAGGGATGCCGCGCGCCGCTGCGGCCCAGCGGGGCCGGGCCGTACATCCCGTAGTAGAGCGGCTGGCCCATCCACTCGCCCAGCGCGTCCAGCATGGCCACGTCGAAGGCGCTGCCCTGCCCCGTGCGCTCGCGCTCGTACAGCGCGGTCAGGACGCCGGTGTACGCGTACATGGCGGCCGCGATGTCGGCGATGGAGATTCCGGCGCGGGCGGGTGACTCGACGGTTCCTGTCACGGAGACGAGGCCGGTCTCACACTGCACCAGCAGGTCAAAAGCCTTCTTGTCACGGTAGGGGCCGTCCTCCCCGTAGCCGGATATCCCGCAGACGATCAGCCGGGGCCAGCGTTCGCGCAGCGCCTCCGCTCCCAGTCCGAGGCGGTCGGCGGCCCCGGGGGCCAGGTTCTGGACGAAAACGTCCGCACCGTCCAGGATCTGGTCGAGGACGGCGCGGTCGGGGCCGTGTTTCAGGTCGAGTACGACACTCTCCTTCCCCCGGTTGCACCAGACGAAATAGGCCGACTGCCCCTTGACCGCGCGGTCGTAGTCGCGGGCGAAGTCGCCGTCGGGCCGCTCGATCTTGATGACCCTGGCTCCCAGGTCGGCCAGCTGGCGGGTCGCGTACGGGGCGGCCACCGCCTGTTCGAGCGAGACAACGGTGACGCCTTCCAGAGGCAGCATGCGGAGGACTCCTCGTGCCGGGGTGACCAGCCCAGCGAGGCGGAGCCGGTCGCGGTGTATGCGGACATCGTGCCTGGTCCCGGTCGGGTCGCGGGCCGCGGCCCTCCCCTGCCTCCGCGCCATGGCGTACGCCCCCTGTGCGTGATCGCCTCCCTCCCGCACACTGGTGACCAGGCAGAACAAGGGAGGCGCGACGTGCTGGTCTCGGCGTACCCCGTGAAGGGGCTCCTCGCCTCGCGGTGGTATCGAGGCGCCGCCGCCGTGTCGGCCGGGGCGCTGCCCGCTCTGGCCTTCCCCGCCCCATCGCTGTGGTGGCTGGCTTACGTGGCCCTCGTGCCGTGGCTGCTGCTGATCCGCTCGGCGCCGGATGGCCGGAGGGCGGCGTTCGACGGCTGGCTCGGCGGAGTCGGCTTCCTGCTGGCGGTGCACCACTGGCTGCTGCCGAGCATGCATGTGTTCATCGTGGTGGTGGCCGCCCTGCTCGGCGCGTTGTGGGCGCCGTGGGGATGGCTGGTGCACCGCATGCTCGGCGCACCGCCGGGAGCTGCCCGGACATCGGGTGCGGTGAGTGCGGCGGTGCCGGCGTTGGCGTCAGCATCGGCGCCGTCGCAGCCGTCGGCATCGGCAGCGGCAGTGGTGACGACAGCGGCGACGGAGCCGGAGTCGGTGGGGCGGTCTGGTGGAGCGGTGCGGTGGCGAGGTGGCGG
Organism: Streptomyces sp. A01; assembly: GCF_059026195.1. Classification (NCBI taxonomy): domain Bacteria; kingdom Bacillati; phylum Actinomycetota; class Actinomycetes; order Kitasatosporales; family Streptomycetaceae; genus Streptomyces; species Streptomyces sp. A01. The sequence goes on from NZ_JBWLKN010000014.1 coordinate 160,957, forward strand.
GCGCGGGGCGGTGGCGGCGCTCGTGCTGGTGCCGTCCGGGTGGCTGATGGTCGAGCTGGTGCGGTCCTGGCAGTATCTGGGCGGTCCATGGGGGTTGCTCGGGGCCAGTCAATGGCAGGTGGAGCCCGCGTTGCGGCTGGCGTCTGTGGGTGGCGTATGGCTGCCGAGCCTGCTGATCGTCGTGGTGAACACCGCGCTGGCCGCCTTTCTCGCGCTGCCACGGTTCCGGCTGGCCGCCGTCACCGGCCTGACCGCGTGCGCCGCCGCCGTCGCCGGAGTGTGGACGTGGGCACCGGTGCCGCGAGAGAGCGGCACCGTACGGGTCGCGGTGGTGCAGCCGGGAGTGATCAACGACGGCGAGGAGCGCTTCGACCGGGGTGAGGAGCTGACCCGGAGCCTCGCCGGAAGCGGTGCCGACCTGGTGATCTGGGGTGAGTCCAGCGTGGGCGAGGATCTGCGAGAGCGCCCTGATCTGCGGCGCCGACTGGCCGCGCTCTCACGCGACGTGGACGCGCGGCTGCTGGTCAACGTGGACGCGCGGCGCGCGGACCAGCCCGGCATCTTCAAGAGCTCGGTGCTGGTCGGCCCGTCCGGACCGACCGGCGAACGCTACGACAAGATGCGGCTGGTGCCGTTCGGCGAGTACATCCCCGTCCGGTCCTTCCTCGGCTGGGCCACCTCCGTGGGCAAGGCGGCGAGTGAGGACCGCAGGCGCGGCACGCAGTCCGTCATCATGCGGCTGCCGGACGGTGACAACACGAGGGGTCCGGGAAAGGCGGGCGACGCGGGGGACACGACCGGGACGGGAGCAGGGAAGGGTCCAGGACATGCGGCGGGCGGCATCAACGCCGGGGGGCTGCGGCTCGGCCCACTGGTGTGCTTCGAGTCGGCGTTCCCGGACATGAGCCGACGACTGGTGCGCGACGGCGCGCAACTGCTGATCGCCCAGTCCGCCACCTCCTCGTTCCAGCACAGCTGGGCTCCCAGCCAGCACGCCTCACTGGCCGCCTTGCGCGCGGCCGAGACCTGGCGGCCGGCCGCGCACGCCACGCTGACCGGCGTGAGCGCGGTCTTCGGGCCGCGCGGCACCGCTGTCGGCGGGCAGCTCGGCACCGACCGCAGTGCGGCAGCCGTCTACGACGTGCCACTCGGCCAGGGCACGAGCCCATATGTCCGGATCGGCGCCTGGCCGCTGTACGGGGCGCTCACGGCACTCGTCGTCGCGGGCGCGGCGGCGGCCCTCCGGAAAGTCAGGCGGCCCGGGCCCCGACGGACGGCGGACGCCCCTCCTCGGGCACCCGCGCTCCGCTGAAGCCAGAGGCGACCGCCCCGGGCGGACGCCTCGCCTCGGCCGGGCGGCTGGGCCCAGCACCAAGGCGAGGCGGCGGCAGCGGGGAGGCGGCTTTGGCCCAGCGAAGGGGTCTGCCCCGTCAGGCGCGCGGGGAACCGCGCGACCAGCCACGACGCACCCGCGGTCCGCTACGCACGAACAGGGGCTCCCCGGCAAGATCGCCGGACCGGCCCAGGCTAGGCCGCCAGCGCCTCCGTGACGACGCGTTCGCACAGCTCGTGCGTGAGGAGGGCGTCGCCCGCGTCGAGGAGCTTCCCGGCACGTACGGCGTCAAGGAAGAACTGGGTGATCTGCTCGATGCCCCGCTGCCGGGCGACGGGCACCCAGTCCCCGCGGCGGCGCACGCTCGGCTGGCCCTTGTGGTCGACTATCTCGGCGAGGTTGAGGACCTGCCGCTTGGTGTCCTGACCGGAGACCTCCAGTATCTCCTCCGTGGAACCACTCATCCGGTTCATCGTGCCCAGGGCCGTGAAGCCGTCACCGGAGAGCTGGAGCAGGACGTGGTGCATGAGCCCGTCGCGCATCCTGGCGCGCACGTCGATGTGCTCGACGGGCCCGGGCGCGAGGAAGCGCAACGTGTCGACCACGTGGATGAAGTCGTCCAGCACGAGCGTGCGGGGGTCTTCGGCGAGGCCGACGCGGTTCTTCTGCATGAGGATCAGGTCGCGCGGATGGTCGGCGCACTGGGCGTAGCCGGGCGCGTAGCGGCGGTTGAAGCCCACCATGAGGCTGACCTGCCGGTCCCTGGCGAGGCCGACCAGCCGTTCGCTGGCAGCCAGGTCGTACGCGAGCGGCTTGTCCACGTACGTCGGCACTCCGGCTTCGATGAGGCGGGAGACTATCTCGGCGTGCACGGCGGTGGGCGCGTGGACGAAGGCGGCGTCGAGACCGGCGGCGAGCAGCGCGTCCAGGTCGGCGTGGCGGTGTGCTTCGGGGATGCGCAGGGCGTCGCCGACGCTGTGCAGGGTGGCCGGGGTGCGGGTCATCAGGTGCGGTTCGACGCCGGCCTGGGCGGTGATGACCGGCAGATACGCCTTCCGCGCGATGTCTCCGAGGCCGATGCAGCCAACCTTCACGAGCCCTCCTCATGCGCGCCTGGCGCGCGCTCCATGCACGCCTCATATGAGGGGCGCGCGCTCTCACCATGATGTGCGGATGCTGTGTCTCGGCAGCATACGTGCCGGATGGGCGCCTCTGACCAGCACGTTGTCCCTCGCTCCGCACGCACGCTCACTCCACGGGCCCGGCTCCGAGCTGCCCCCACGAGCCACCGCCGCACGGCTACGGCAGCGGTCCACCCGGCGGCGTTCCACCCGGCGGCGCGGGCTCGTCCCCCGCGCCGGAGAGCCGCCGCTCCATGCGCCCGATGGCGGCGCGCACCCCGTCGCCGTACGGATCGTCGCCGAGGACGCCACAGGCCGCCTCGGCCAGGTCGAGCTGCGCGCGTGCCGCCTCTCGCTGATTGAGCTTCGCGTAGTCGGCGGCGAGGTTGAGGTGCAGCGACGGGTAGAAGCCCTTGATCGTCGCGGCGGCCGCCTCCCGCCCGGCCTGCCCGGCTCCCGCACCGGTCAGCTCTGCCCCCGCATCAGTCAGCCCGGCTCCCGCACCGGTCAGCCAGTCGGCGGCGGCCAGTGCCCGCAGGTCCCAGGCCAGCTCGTCGGAGGGGTCGTCCTGGGTGTCGGCCATGTAGTGCGCCAGGGTGCAGCGGTGGAGCGGGTTGCCGTCCGCGCCGAGCTCCTGCCACAGGGCCGCGAACCGGTTGCGCGCCTCTTCCCGGTCGCCGCCCCGGTGCAGCATGGCCGCCTGGCCGATCCGGGTCATCATGGCGTCCTCCGACGCCTCCTGCCGCTCCGCCCGCTCCACCACTGCCGCCTCCCGCCTGTCCCGTCCGGTGATCCCCCGGTCTGCCGACGCTAGCCGCAGCTGTCGGCGATCTCTCTCAGGCGCCCGGCGCGGGCCCGCCCGGATCGCGCGGGCGGGCTCCCACGTCGGGGTCCCGGCGATGGCGCCCCGGCGCCCTTCCCTCGTGGCTTCCGGCCCTGGAGCCGACCGCGCTACTGGGCGGCGAGGTCGGGTATCCGCCAGTCGACGGGCTGGTGTCCCTGGGCCGCGACCGCCTCGTTGATCTGTGTGAAGGGCTTGGAGCCGAAGAACTTCTTCGCCGACAGCGGCGACGGGTGCGCGCCCTGCACCACGATGTGCCGCTCCGTGTCGATCAGGGGCAGCTTCTTCTTCGCGTAGTTCCCCCAGAGGACGAAGACCGCCGGGTCGGGCCGGGAGGCGACGGCGCGGATCACCGCGTCCGTGAAGATCTCCCATCCCTTGCCCTTGTGGGAGTTGGCCTCGCCCGCGCGGACCGTCAGCACCGCGTTGAGCAGCAGCACTCCCTGCCGGGCCCACGGCATGAGGTAGCCGTTGTCGGGGACGGGATGGCCGAGCTCGTCCCGCAGCTCCTTGTAGATGTTGCGCAGGGAGGGCGGGGTCTTCACACCCGGCCGGACAGAAAAGCACAGCCCGTGCCCCTGGCCCGCGCCGTGATACGGGTCCTGACCGAGGATCAGCACCTTGACCTGGTCGTACGGGGTGGCGTCCAGCGCGGCGAAGACCTCTTCACGCGGCGGGTACACCGGGCCCCGTGCCCGCTCTTCCTCGACGAAGTCGGTGAGCTGCGTGAAATAGGACTTCCGCAGCTCTTCGCCGAGGACGTCCTGCCAGGACTCGGGCAGCATGTCGGTCACTTGGGGGTCCTCCGGTCCGTTCGTGCTTGACGATACGAACGTACCCCCGGCCACTGACAGTGGACGCACGGCGGCCGGTCGACAGCCGTCAGAACCGGGCGGGCGGCCTCGGCGGCTCCGGTCCGTCAGGGGCCGGAGCCGCGATGGCCACCCACGCCGAGGGCGGGCCGGCCCCACGCCGGGAACGGCCGCCCGCCCTGGGGAGCGACCCGTCAGACGCCCGCGTTCAGGAACAGCCCGCCGTCGATGACCAGCGTCTGCCCGGTGATCCAGCCCGAGTCCTCGGACAGCAGGAACGCCGTGGCACCGCCGATGTCCTTCGGCACCCCGAGCCGTCCGAGCGGGTAGAAAGCCGCGGCCTCCTCCTCGCGCCCCTCGTACAGGGCGGCGGCGAACTTCGTCTTGATGACCGCGGGGGCGATGGAGTTCACCCGTACCAGCGGCGCCATCTCGTGTGCGAGCTGCAGGGTGAGGTTGACCATCGCGGCCTTGCTCATCCCGTAGGCGCCGATGAACGGGGACGGTGCCACTCCGGCGACGGAGGCGATGTTGACGATCGCGCCGCCGTTCTCCTTCTGCCACGCCTTGTAGGTCTGCTGGGCGAAGCCGAGCGCGGAGATCACGTTCGTTTCGAAGACCTTGCGGGCGACCCCGAGGTCGAGTTCGGCGATCGGGCCGAAAACGGGGTTCGTACCGGCGTTGTTGACCAGGTAGTCGACACGGCCGAACGTCTCCATGACGCGCTCGACGGCCACCGCCTGGTGCGCCTCGTCATGGGCCTTGCCCGCGACGCCGATCACCCTGCCCTGGCCCTCGGGCCCGGTGGCCGCGGCGCTCAGCGCCTCCACGGCCTCCTTGAGCGCTTCCTCGTTGCGCCCGGTGACGCACACCCGGTCACCGCGCGCGACCAGCGCCTCGGCGACTCCGTAACCAATGCCCCGGCTGCCGCCCGTGATGAGGGCGACCTTGCCGTTGTCCGCTGTAGTCATGATTTTTCCCTCGCGTCAGTTGAGCGGGCCGCCGGCCACGTACAGGACCTGGCCGGAGACGAAACCGGCCTGCTCGCCGGTGAAGAAGGCGATAGCACCGGCGATGTCCTCCGGCCTGCCGACGCGCTGGACGGGGATCTGGGTGGCCGCGGCGGCCTGGAACTCCTCGAAGTCCATGCCCACCCGGGCGGCCGTCTCCGCGGTCATGTCGGTCACGATGAAGCCCGGGGCGACGGCGTTGGCCGTGACGCCGAACTTGCCCAGTTCGATCGCGAGGGTCTTCGTGAAGCCCTGGAGCCCGGCCTTGACGGCGGAGTAGTTGGCCTGGCCGCGGTTGCCGAGGGCGGAGCTGCTCGACAGGTTCACGACGCGGCCGAACTTCGCGTCCACCATGTGCTTCTGGCAAGCGCGGGCCATCAGGAACGCGCCCCGCAGGTGCACGTTCATCACGGCGTCCCAGTCGCTGTCGCTCATCTTGAACAGCAGGTTGTCACGCAGGACGCCCGCGTTGTTGACGAGGATCGTCGGCGCGCCGAGCTCAGCGGCGACGCGGGCGACGGCGGCCTCCACCTGGGCCGAGTCGGAGACGTCACAGCCGACGGCGAGGGCCTTGCCACCCGCCGCTGTGATCTTCTCGACGGTGTCCTTGCAGGCCGTCTCGTCGAGATCGAGTACGGCGACGGCGCGGCCCTCGGCGGCCAGACGCACGGCGGTGGCCGCGCCGATGCCGCGGGCCGCGCCCGTCACGATGGCGACGCGCTGCTCGGTGGTGGACATGCGGGTTCTCCTCGCCTCGGAAGCGGCGCCCTGACCCGGGACCGGACGACCCGGCCGGAAAGCTGAGCAACCGCTTAGTAGGGTTCAGCAGACGAGACGCTAGAAGCCTGGCCACCGCATGTCAACGGTGCGCCGGGTCAGCGCACCAGCAGGTCGAGCAGCCGGTCGGCCTCCGCCTCAGCGTCAGTGGTCAGACCCGTGTGTACGGGTCCCGGCTGGACGACCGTACTGCGCGGTGCGACCAGCCACCGGAACCGCCGCCCCGCCGCGTCACCGGCCGCCTGTCCGGCCTCGTCGCCGCCGTGGCACACGCCCTCGACGGCGCGCAGTGCGGCCCGTACGCCCTCGATGTCGACCTCCGGGTCGAGCGCCCGCAGCCGGTCCTCGTCCAGGTGGGTGCGGGCGGCGACGACCGACTTCGCGTGGCAGTAGAGGACGATGCCCGCGTTGATCTGTTCGCCGCGTTCCACGCGGGGCACGACGCGCAGCACGGCGTACTCGAAGACATCGCGTCCGTTGTGCAGACCAGTCACTTCGCGGCCTTTCCCGTGGCGCCGCCGCGCAGCCACGCGGGAGCTTGCGTCGGCTTGTTCGCACTGGGTGGGCCGAGCGTGATCCGCTCATGGACGGTGGCCACCCGCCCGAGCAACGCTTCCACGTAGGCGCTCCGCAGCCGGTCAGGCCCGCCGGGCCCCTCGAAGCCGGGCTCGTCCAGCAGCCACTCGTCGGGCACGTCGGCCGCGACCTCGGCCAGCAGCTCCGGCGTCACCTGCGGCGCCAGCACCTTCGCCGCCGCCTCGATATCGGGGCCGAAGGGCGCGAGGACGTGATCGGAGGCGTTGTACGGCTTGGCGGCCGCCGTGAGCGCCGTCGGCCAGTTGTGGTGCCAGATCATGGTCGCGCCATGGTCGATGAGCCACAGTTCGCCGTGCCAGGCCAGCAGATTGGGGTTGCGCCACGAGCGGTCGACGTTGTTGATGAGCGCGTCGAACCACACCACCTGGCCCGCCTCGACCGGGTCCACCGCGAACGCGAGCGGATCGAAGCCGAGCGAACCCGGGAGGTAGTCCATGCCCAGGTTCAAACCGCCACTGGCCTTGAGGAGTTCCTGCACCTCCTGGTCCGGTTCGCCGAGCCCGATGACCGGATCGAGCTGCATCCGCACCAGATCGGGCACGCGCAGCCCAAGGCGCCTGCCGAGCTGTCCGCAGATGACCTCGGCGACCAGGGTCTTGCGGCCCTGCCCGGCGCCGGTGAACTTCATGACGTACGTGCCAAGATCGTCGGCCTCGACGATCCCGGGCAGCGATCCACCCTCCCGCAGGGGGGTGACATACCGCGTGGCGGTGACCTCTGTGAGCATTTCCCCAGGTTATACGGCTCAGATGCCTTGTGATCGATGGAACGTCACGGTGCCTCCACAGGCCGGGAAATCGCCACACCGCCGGCCGCCGCCACCCACATGCCGGCGGCGGTTGCTACGGCACCGGCGCCCTCGACGTCATCGCCGTCTGGGCACAGATGATCGCTGGGAACGTGGTTCAGGGAGCCCGCAGCACTCGGGTGAGCTGGTGCTTGAGGGCCTGGTCGAGGGTGGTGGCCTGGTCGGCGGAGAACCAGGTCCGGGGCATGGCCAGATGGATGCCGAGGGCTTCCTGGGCGCGCATCACGAAGAGGGCGGGGATGGGTCCTGGCGGCGGGGCGAACGCGTGGAAACGGGTGGCTTCCAGGCCGGGGGGCAGCGACAGGCGAACGGGCCGGAATGCCATGTTGCTGACGATCACGGTGAACGGCAGCGCGCCGGGCTCGGTCAGCAGCTAGTCCATGGCCACAGCCTGCCGTTCGACGCTGCCGTCGTGTATCGCCGTGGTGAACTGGCCGTGGAGGGTACGGCCGAGGCGTCCCGGGTCGGTGTCGGGGGCCACCTCGGCGGTGGCCTGGGTGATGGAGGCGGCGGCCATCATCCGGTGCGCCGGGATGGGCGGGGTCGTCCGGGTGCGCAGATCGACCGGTGTTCCGACGGTCAGTGGCAGTGCTCCCGTCGGGGTTCCACTTGGGTACGGGCGGCGAGCAGTGCCAGCGCGCACAGCATCCCGTGGGCAGTGGTGCCCGCCTGCCGGGCGGCCCGGTCGAGGCCGGTGATCGATTCTCCGGTCAGTTCGTTACCGCGCAGGTGGACTCCGGAGGCGGTGTCCGGCGGGTCCGTCGCGAGCGTGGGCAGCTGGACGAGTGGGGGCCGGGCGGCGGGCTGCCTTCCCTGGGCGGCCAGCCATGCGGTGACGTCCTGGCGCGGGTAACGCTCGGCGAGTAGTTCCGTCAGCGGTCTGGGCAGTGCCGGCTCCGGCGGCGGCTTCGGCGGGTCGTCTCCGGTGGCGAGCGCGGTGTAGGCGCTCAGCAGTGCGGAGAGCAGCGTGGCCGAGCACACACCGTCGCTGATGGCGTGATGGACGGTGAGTACCAGCTGGTGGGTGGTGGCGGACTTGGGTATCCACGTTGTCCGCAGGAGCGGCTCGCCCACCGCGAAGGGCGCGCTCGCGGCCTCGGGGTCCGTGCCGGAGGGGTCGGCCGGGGCGCGGGCCACCGCGGATCGGCGGTCAGCGGGAGGGCGGTGCCCTGGGCGGTGACGCGCGCGTTCAGTACCGGGTGCTGGGTGCACAGCAGGCGGACGGCCTGTGAGAGCAGCCCGGGATCGAAGGGGCCTCGCAGGTCGATGGACAGGACGGACGGGGTGCCTGCGAGGGCGAGACCGGTTTCGGCAACGGTGAGCGGACGGCTTTCGGTCACCTGTCCTCCTGTGGCTCGTGGGGCGCTGGAGCGGTGCGGGGGGGGAACAGGGTGGTTCAGGTGGTGAGGAGGGGGTCCCACCACCAGGCGATGGACGGGATCGGCGGGGCGCCTGTGTCGTTCGGCCGGGTGCCGGCCATGGAGCCGGTGAGGGCCACGGCGCCGGGAGAACGTCCGCCGGGGTTGCGGTAGCGGCCCGCCGTCAGCCCCCACGCGAGGTTCCCGGGTATGAGGTGGGAGAGGTGGTCCACGTAGGCGCGCAGCGGGGCGCCTACGTGGGGCAGGACGCGGTCGCGCAGTTCGACGAACCGGTTGGTGAGCCGGTCGCAGAGCAGTGCCGCCTCGTTCAGGGCCTGTTCGCGGGAGTGGCCCTGCTCGTGTCGCAGGATGTCGACCAGGTTGAGCCGGGTGGAGAACAGGCTGCGCATGACGGTGCGCAGGGCGACGCCGTACAGCCCGGGGAAGGCGTCGATCACCTGGCCGTTGTGCCAGCGCTCGGTCAGCGCGGTGATCTCCTGCTCCATCACCGTGCTGTACCGCTCAAGACGGGCGGGGTGGAACGCGGGCTGGATCAGCCTGCGCTGCCTGCGGTGCTCGGCGTAAGGGCAAACGCGGTGGACGCGGCAGCGGGCCTCCGCAAACTAGACATTGACAAGTAGTCATTGACAAGACGAGGGGCGTGGGGGAATCTAGACACCATCAAGTTCTTTGGTGGCCGCGTGACGGCTTGGCGGCCGCGTGACGGCGAAGGCGAAGGAAGCGACATGACGCACACCCTGAGTACGGTCCGACAGATGTGGCAGCTGCTGGAGCCGATACACGCCACGCTCTACTACGCGCCGGAGAGCTTCGACGAGGCCGCGGCCCTCGGCTACGCCACCGACGAGCGCTGGCCGAGCTACTTCGCCTACCGCGCCGCGCCACTCGGCCCGGCCGGCCCGCGACTGGTGAACGCCCTCTTCTACAGCTTCAGTCCGCGGATGGTGGAGCGCTACACCGCGCCGGCTTGGCGAAACGTCACGCCCGAGCAGGTGGTGGACGCCCGGAGCACCGCGGTGGACAACGCCCTGCGGAAGCTGCTCGGCGACCGGATCGGCTCGCCGGAGCTGCGCGAGGCCGCAGAACTGGCCCACCGCGCCGCCGAGTCGGCGGACACGGCAGGCCGCCCCATGGCCGCCGCCAATGCCGCGCCGGCGCCTTGGCCGGACGAGCCGCACATGGCGCTCTGGCGAGCCGCCACCATCCTGCGCGAGCACCGCGGTGACGGCCACATCACCGCCCTCCAGGCCCACGGCATCGGCCCCACCGAGTCCCTGGTCTCGCAGGCCGCGGTCGGCGCCGCGCCGCCGGAGGTGTTCAGCAGCAGGCGGTGGACCGACGAGGAGTGGACGGCCGCCCACGAACGCCTCGCCGCCCGCGGCCTGGTGAAGGCCGACGGCACAGCCACCGTCGAAGGGCTCGGCGTCCGTGCCTCGGTGGAGAAGCTCACCGACGAACTCGCCGCCGCCCCCTGGGACGCGCTCACTCCCGACGAGACATCCCGGCTGGCCGAGCTGCTCCTCCCCCCGGTACTCGACATCGTCGGCACCGGACTCCTCCCGATGCAGAGCACTCTGGGCATCGGGACGCAGTACGACTACGAGTGAGTGGCCGCGCCGGGACGGGGCGGTCCGGTCGGCGCCCGGCCGCGCGTGCCCGGTCCGCGCGTGCGGCCCCAGCGCGGGCGGGAGCAGTCCCCAGCCCATACCCGAAATGCGAAGTGGCATTCCGCTTCTGTCCCACGACCAGGCGACGACGAGGCGAACCGCCGTTGCGTGATGACTAGCTGGTTTACAGTTCCCAGGTCAATACCCGTTACCTGGTGAACCTGAGAAGGAATCACGGATTATGCCGACTGAGACGTTCGAGTTTCAGGTGGAAGCTCGCCAGCTTCTGCAGATGATGATCCACTCGATCTACTCGAACAAGGACGTTTTCCTGCGTGAACTCGTCTCCAACGCCTCCGACGCACTCGACAAGCTGCGTCTCCAAGCGCTCCGCGACGACGCGCTCGGCGCGGACGTGTCCGACCTCCACATCGACATCGAGGCCGACAAGCAGGCCCGTACGCTGACCGTGCGGGACAACGGCATCGGCATGTCGCACGACGAAGTGGTCCAGCTCATCGGAACGATCGCGAACTCGGGCACCGCCAAGTTCCTGCGGGAGCTCAAGGACGCCAAGGACGCCGGGGACGCCGCCGCGACCGAAGGGCTTATCGGCCAGTTCGGCATCGGCTTCTACTCCAGCTTCATGGTGGCCGACGAGGTCACGCTGCTGACCCGGCGCGCGGGCGAGAGCCAGGGCACCCGCTGGACGTCGACCGGCGAGGGCACGTACACCATCGAGACCGTCGACGACGCGCCGCAGGGCACCGCGGTCACGCTCCGGCTCAAGCCGGAGGACGCCGAGGACCGGCTGTACGACTACACCTCCCCGTGGAAGATCAGGGAGATCATCAAGCGGTACTCGGACTTCATCACCTGGCCCATCAGGATGACCGCCGAGCCCGCTGCCGGAGCCGACGCCGAGTCCGGTACCGACGACACCGATGACGCGGCCGCGCGCGAGCCCGAGACCGTGAACTCGATGAAGGCGCTGTGGGCGCGCTCGCGGGACGAGGTGAGCGACGACGAGTACCACGAGCTGTACAAGCACATCAGCCACGACTGGACCGACCCGCTGGAGACCATCCGGCTGCAAGCGGAAGGCACCTTCGAGTACCAGGCGCTGCTGTTCATCCCGGCGCGCGCGCCGCAGGACCTGTTCATGCAGGGTTACAAGCGCGGCATCCAGCTCTACGTGAAGCGCGTCTTCATCATGGACGACTGCGAAGCGCTGATGCCGCCCTACCTGCGCTTCGTCAAGGGCGTCGTCGACGCGCAGGACCTGTCGCTCAACGTGTCGCGGGAGATCCTCCAGCAGGACCGCCAGATCCAGCTGATGCACCGGCGGCTGGCGAAGAAGGTGCTGTCCACCATCAAGGACATGATGTCCGGCAGCCCCGACCGCTACGCCACGCTCTGGCGGGAGTTCGGCAGTGTCATCAAGGAGGGGCTGCTCAGCGACTTCGAGAACCGCGACGCCATCCTCGGTGTCTCCTCGTTCGCCTCGACCCATGACGCGGACGAGCCGACGACTCTGCGGCAGTACGTGGAGCGCATGAAGGACGGGCAGCAGCACATCTTCTACATGACGGGCGAGTCCCGGCAGGCCATCGAGAACTCGCCGCACATGGAGGCGTTCCGCGCCAAGGGCATCGAGGTCCTGCTGCTGACCGACCCCGTCGACGAGGTGTGGGTCGGGGCCGTCCCCGAGTTCGACGGCAAGCAGCTGCGCTCCGTCGCCAAGGGTGAGGTGGACCTCGACACCGAGGAGGAGAAGAAGGAGGCGGAGTCCGAGCGCGAGAAGCGGCAGCAGGAGTACGCGGAGCTGCTGACGTGGATGACGGACCGGCTGAGCGAGGACGTGAAGGAGGTACGGCTCTCCTCCCGCCTCACCGTCTCACCGGCGTGCGTCGTCTCGGACACGAACGATGTGACCCCGGCCCTGCAGAACATGTACCGGGCCATGGGCCAGGAGGTCCCCTCCGCCAAGCGCATCCTCGAACTCAACCCCGGGCACCCGCTGGTCAGCGGCCTCAACAAGGCGCACACCGAGCAGAAGGACGACACCGGTCTCCAGGAGGCCGCCGAACTTCTCTACGGCATGGCGCTGCTGGCCGAGGGCGGCGAGCTGACCGACCCCTCGCGCTTCGTCGCGCTGATGGCGGACCGCCTCGAACGCACCTTGTGACTCTCCGGCCCTCCGCTCCTGTCGCCACGGCAGGGGCGGAGTGCCGCGTTCCCAGGTCGGCCATCGTGAGCCGGATAACGGGTAAGCGGTAAGCGGTAACCGCTCAGGAAGCCCGGTGCGGTCCAGCGGGGGCAGGCGGGCCACGCTCTCAGTTCTCTGAGGCATGGTGCGCCTGCCCCCGCAACCGGTCCCAACGTCACCGTCATGGACCTCGCCTCCGCACGCCCGCCGGCCCCGCACGTCCCGCCGACATGGCCCTCACCGACGTGGAATGGCGCCGTGCTTCGCTTACCCCGTGCTTCGCTTGCCCCGTCCTGAACATCCTGAACGCCGTCGTCGCAGGCCGGGCCAGGGTCAACTACGCTGCTAACGTTCGCTCCTGAGCGAGGGGGCGGAGACAGCAGATGACATCGACCACGTTCCGTATCGGCGGAGACCTGTGCGTGCGACGGCTCGGGTTCGGCGCCATGCGGCTGCCCACCGAGCCGGGCCCGGCCCGCGAGACCTCCCTCGCCGTCGCCCGGCGGGCCGTCGAACTGGGCGTCACACTGATCGACACCGCCCACATGTACGGCTGGGGAGCCAACGAGGAACTCCTCGCCGAAGCGCTGCGTCCCTACGCGGATGACCTGCTCATCACCACCAAGGTCGGCGTCGCGCGATCGGGCCCCTCCGCCGAGTGGAGGCTCGACGGGCGGCCGGACGTCCTGCGTGATCAGGTCGAACAGGCCCTGCGCCGACTCCGCGTCGAGCGGATCGAGTTGCTTCAGCTGCACCGCATCGATCCGGAGATCCCCCTGGCCGAGCAGCTGGGCGCGCTGCGGGAACTCCAAACCGAGGGCAAGCTCGGCCGGATCGGGCTGTCCGAGGTCACCGTCGCCGAGCTCGGTGAGGCGCGGAAGAGCGTCGACGTGGCGAGTGTGCAGAACCGGTACAGCCTGCTGGACCGCGAGCACGAGCCCGTGCTCGCGGCCTGCGAGGCGGCGGGGATCGCGTTCCTGCCGTGGCGGCCCGTCGCCGGAGCCGCGACAGACGCGACGGCTGAGATCGCCGCCGTAGCGGCCGAACTCGGCGCCACCTCTGCTCAGGTCGCCCTCGCATGGCTCCTCGACCACTCTCCGGTCATCCTCCCGATCCCCGGCACCGCCCGGATCGACCATCTGGAGGAGAACGTCGCCGCCGGGCGTCTCCACCTGACCTCCGTTCACTAGGCAAGCCACATGTCGAGTTTCAGCTTGTCGAGATTCGTATCACGAGCGTATCCGCCCCTACGTCTTGCACCGGGAGGTCGGCGTCCGTCATGGACACCTCTGACGATGTGCTCATGCTGGGCGACGTCCTACTTGGGATGTGGTCAGCGCGTGACCGGCTCCAGAAGGCGGGGCTGGCGACGGACAGGAGCAATCCGATCGGCGGCCTGGCACAGTCCCTCACCCCAACGGCCCTCTGGCCGAGTGTGTCCGTGCCGGCGGCCTGCAACCGAGCCCGAGCCGTACGCACTGGATTCGACGAATCCGGTGAATTCGGTCCAGCCATAGGCGGATGGAACGGTCCCACAAGCTCTCTGACGGTCGACCTGGCTGTCCCCTGGGCCTCCGTCATTCAACGGGTTCCCGGCCTGGCCGCGTTCGCGCGACAACGCCGAGGCGAGCGGTGGGCGTGGGACGCGTGCGCGGGCACTGCGCCGTTCACTGATGCAGATGGGCCTCCGGAGGACCGGTACTGCGGGCTGGCCCGCGTGCGAGTCAAGGCCCGTTCCGCACCTCAGGCCCCGGACGAAGGCTCCTTGGAGGCGACCAGATACGAGGACGTCCGTGGCGAGACGACTTCCCTGAATGATCTGCATGTGCTGGTTCTCTTCGCGCGGGTGGACGAGGAGTACGGCGATCTCAGGGGGTCGAATTTCGTGTGGACGGGAGTCATCTTCACGGACGAGCGCCTGAACGGCATGGGACGTGAAGCCAGTTCAGACATGCTTCGGTGGCGCCAGATCCACTCCTGGTGGGATCGGTTGCCTCGTGGTGCACATGACGTTACTGCGTTGCTTCGTGCTGTCCGGATCCCCGGGTGGTGAGGCGTCGGTCGACCGTGAATGCGGTTCCCCATGGCCGTCTGCCTCCGATTCCGCGAGCAGGGACGGGTACGTTCGCGGTGTCGAATCTTGAGTGGAAGGCTGGTGTAAGCGTGGCGCAGAGCTCTGACGGGCGCGCCCCCTACCGGGGGCTGATCTTGGACTTCGTGGGGGTGTTGACCGACGAAGTCGAGTCCGCTCACCGCTCATGGTGCCTGTCCCAGGAACTTCCCTCGACCGCGTGGGGCGACACTCTGGAGGACCATCCCGAAGGGCGCGCGCTGTATAAGGCGTTGGAGATCGGGCAACTGCCGCAGGCGGAGTGGAACCGCTGTACCGCCGCGCTGATGGGCATTGCGGACCATCACAATCTGATGGGCCAGGCGTGGGCAGCTGTTCGCCCGGCTGCCGACATGATCGCGCTCGCGCGGGCCGCTCGCAGGGCCGGGTACACCGTG
Source organism: Streptomyces sp. A01 (assembly GCF_059026195.1). Lineage (NCBI taxonomy): Bacteria > Bacillati > Actinomycetota > Actinomycetes > Kitasatosporales > Streptomycetaceae > Streptomyces > Streptomyces sp. A01. Next base: position 175,959 of record NZ_JBWLKN010000014.1, read on the forward strand.
GCCATGCTGTCGAACTCCTTCGGCCTGGCCCCTTATGACCCGTACCGGGCACTGGGCGTTTGGGAGCTGTTCGACGTCACGGTGATCTCCGAGCGGGAAGGCGTGGCCAAGCCCGATCCGCTGATTTACCAGCGCACGCTGGAGCGCATGGGCCTGCCCGGCAGCGCGTGCGTGTTCGTCGACGACAACCCGGTGAACCTGCCCCCGGCCGCCGCACTGGGGATCACCACGGTGCACGCCGACGGTCGGGCCGACACCGTCGCGCGACTGGCCGGGCTGCTGGACGTTCTTCCTGCCCCAGCGTGAGTGCGTGACCGCCGATCACCCGCGGCGACCCGGACCCGATGGAGTGGACCTTCTACCCGCTGGAGGTGAATGCGCGTACCGTCGCCTGTGCGGCCAATCGCGGAAGTGGGGCTTGGGCATGGGCAGTTGGGACAACTACTCCACCGGCCAACGGGTCAAACTGCTGCGGGGCACCGACTTCACGCAAGAGTCGCTGGCAGAGGCCGCCGGGGTGTCGGTCGGCACGATCCGCAAGATCGAGCAGAACGGCACCGTGAGCCTGCCGACGCTGATGCGCGTCTCGGAGGCCCTGCACTCGGATGTGTCGGTACTGCTCGGGCAGCAAACTCCGCGCCGCGCGATGGCGGCGGCCGACCGCGCCGCGATGCGGCAGCTGTCACTGGCCGTCCACGACACCGCCGCCGGGATCGGGACCGACGCCCCTCCCCCCGACGAGCAGGCGCACGCCGCCGCGCTCGCAGCGGCGTGGAAGCTGTACCAGCAGGGGGACTACTCCGGGGCGGCGCGCATGGCCGCGCCGCTGGTGGGACAGGCCGCCGCCGCAGTGGCCGCAACAACGACCGACCGGGTGTGCGCGGCACGTGGCGTGCTGTCGGACTGCTACCGGCTAGCCGCGTATTGCGCCAACCTCATGGGCGCCCGCGATCTGGCGTACGCGGCCGTGGGGCACGCCCAAGCCCAGGCCGATCAGGCGTCCGACCCTCTGCGGGAGGCGCTGGTGGCCTCGGGGCGTTCCTGGGTCTACCTGCGCGATGCGCGCCTGGAGCAGGCCCAGCAGGTCGCCGAGCGGGCCGCCACTTCCATCGAGCCCCGTTACAGCGACAGCGACCCGAAGCGGCTGGCCGTCTACGGTTGCCACATCGCCTTCGCCGCGGTGGTCGCTTCTCGCAGGGGCAACGCCGACGGGGCCGGAGACCTGCTCAGCCACGCCCACGCCGTCGGTGCGCGGATGGGCGGCGACCTGACCACGAACGGCGTGTCCTTCGGACCCGTGTACGCCGCCGCCCAGGCGGTCGGCATCAACGTCGCCCTCGGCCAGGCCGGCAAGGCCCTCACCTTGGGCAAGAGCATGGGCGACCGCTCCGCGCTTCAGCAGGCCACTCAGAACCGGCTCGCGCTGGATCTGGCCGCGGCTCAGTGCGACGCGCGGACGTGGGACGCCGCCTTGGACAGTCTGATGGAGGTGTGCACAGAACACCCGGAATGGGCTCGGCACCAGGCCCTGCCCGTGATCGTCGGGCGACGTATCGGGCAGGCGAACAAGGGCGCGCTGCGCAAGCTCGGTGGCGTCCTCGGCGCCGATCTGCTGGCCGGGTGACCCGCCGCGACTACCACGCCCCGTAGTACCCAGCACCGACCCGGTCGCGCTGCTACCGAGGAGCGTCGCGCCCAGCCCGGAACGACTTTGGCCACTGCCACCCGGCGTGCATTCACTTGTGGTGATCGTTTCGTGACCCTGAGGGTATGTCGATTGCTCTGTTTCCCCGCCGCCGGGTTCCGGTTGCTCTGTACATCTGTGCCGCCGAGGACGACGCCGCGGCGTTGATCGCCGAGCATCTTCAGCAGTACGCCCACGCCCGCGACTGGCCTGTGACCGAGACCATCCGCGACGAAGACGGCAGCCAGCCGCTTGAGTACCGTCTCGGGTGGATGCGTGCGGTGACCCTGGTGGCAGAGGGAACCGCACGGGGAATCGTCGCTTTCTCCCTGGCCTCGCTTGCGACTGGCCAGGACGCGTTCGCGGCGCTGTGCCGCCGCATCGCCGCCGACGGCGCGTTCCTGGTCGCCGCCCACGCCAGCGGCGTCACACCGCACCGCACCGCCCAGGACGCCGCGCGCCGCCGCGAGTTGGCCGAAGCCGCTGCGGGCTGGCTCGTCGAGGAAGGGCCCGCTCCCTGATCGGGACGCGCTCCCGCCACCGCATCTACGAGCGAAAGGACGTGCTGCGATGACGCCCGCCGTACACCCCGCGCGACCCGGGAGGAGAAGGTGACCGCCACCGTGACCGATCACGCACCCGCCTCCGCCCCGGCTGACGTCCGCCACGGCCGCCGCAGTCCCCGCCCGTGACTTCGCCGAAGTGCAGCCATCCCATACAGCGATCAACGCCATGGCGACGCCCGATCACACCGCTGGCCTGGCTCACGGTCCGCAGACGCGCGCCTGCCGCTGCGCCACTCCGCGTCAACCCCTGATCGCCGGTGGCCGCATGGACGTCCCTCCACGGCCCGCACGATCACTGGACGAAACGCCCGGCCTGGCACCCCCGTGAGCACCATGCCGGACCGAGTCACCGTCCCTCGGTCGAGAAACCTGGACAGGTCGAACGGCCGAGGGGCGTGACCACCTGGTGGTCGTGGCCAGCAGCACAGCATCCCGACTCCCCCTGCTGGTCACTGCCGCTGATACCGCACCAGCAAGCCGTACGACAAACCGACCGGCCACAGAAGGCTGAATCTCAACCTTGGCCAGAGGGCCGCATGGCGCAGCGACACGCACACCGACATCATCACGGTTTCGCGTACACGCACCACGAGGAGACCAGCCACATGACCGAACTGCCCGACGAGAACCAGGCGACCGAGCTGCGCAACAAGACCGTCGACCAGCTCAAAGAGGACGGCACGATCGTGTCGCCCGGCGTCGAGGCCGCCATGCGCAAGGTGCCCCGGCACCTGGCCGTACCGGAGGCGTCGCTCGACGACGCCTACAGCACCTACAACGCCGTGGTCACCCAGGAGGACGAGCACGGCAATCACACCAGCTCGGTGTCCGCTCCGCAGATCCAGGCGATGCAGTTGGAGCAGGCCGACATCCGTCCCGGCGACAACGTGCTGGAGATCGGCACCAACGGGCCGAATGCTGCGTACATCGCGGAGCTTGCGGGAGCCACCGGACAGGTCACCACCGTCGACATCGACCCCGCGCCCGCCGCCCGCGCCGAGCGCTTCCTCTCCGAGGCGGGCTACACCGACGTCAACGTCGTCGTCGCTGATGCCGAGGACGGCTATGCCAAGAACGCCCCCTACGACGCGATCATGGTGACCGTCGGCGCCTGGGACATCCCGCCCGCCTGGATCGACCAGCTCAAGGACGACGGCCGGCTCGTCGTGCCGCTCCGCATCAACGGCCTGAGCCGCACCTACGGGTTCGTCCGGCAGGGCGACCACCTGGTCGCCACCAGCGCCCATGTGTGCGGTTTCGTTCCGGTGCAGGGTGCCGGCACCCACTCCCAGCAAGTGATGCAGCTGCCCGGAGACAAGGGCGTCACCCTGTACTTCGACGAGGGGCTGCCCGCCCAACCCTCGCTGCTGGACGGCGTGCTGGACACCGACCGCGCCGAGACGTGGACCGGGGTGACCGTCGCCAGTCAGGAGCCCATCGGCACCCTCCAGATGTATCTGGCGGCGCACGTGCCGACGTATTGCAGCATGTCCATCGACCCCGAACTGGCTACCGGCGCGATCGGCCCCACCAACCTCGGGTTCTCGATGGTCGCGATCGACGGCCCGGACTTGGGGTACATCGTGGTGCGCCGCGACGCGGAGAAGAAGACCGCGGAATTCGGGTTCCACGCCTACGGCCCTGGGGGGGAAGCCTTCGCCGAGCGGCTGGCTGACATCGTCCGCACCTGGGGCAGGGAATACCGCGGCGGTCCCGGCCCGCGCATCGCCGTCTACCCGGCGAGCACGCCCGATGACCGGATCACCGGCGACCGGATCATCGGCAAGGAGCACAGCCGGATCTCGATCTCCTGGCCGGTCGCGTAGAACGCGGCGCTTGGCCAGGTCTCTCGCACCATCCCATCGGAACAGAGAGTGGATCACATGACTACTGCCGTACTCGACAGCGTCACCGCCCCGGCCGGGCTGCCGATCGAGGACCTCGCCGACGACGACTTCCAGTTGGATGTCCGCGTCGTCGTCTCCGAGAGCCCCGTCTACAACTTCAACTGCCCGACCAGCGACGGCTGCGGCAACACCTGCACCAACGGGGCCAGCTCCTGCGCCTCCACCATCGAGGACGCTGCCTGACGCGTCCCTCCCGTCGCCGGGGCGGCAGCCGGTCGGCTGTCGCCCCGGCGGCACCTGTTGCGCACTCCATCCCATACGAGAAGGGGACCAGTGGCACGCAGATCACCCATCACCTACCAGTGGCAGCCCGGAGCGCTGCTGCGGGCCTCCACCGCCTCCCGCCAGATACCCATTCCGGATCTCGACCTGTACGGCGACAACGTCCCCGCCCAGGGCCGCCAGTGGCTGGCCGCGGTGTGGCACGACCCAGTACCCGACGCGCTGTCCGCCGCCAGCCCCGTGCTGTGCCAGCGCGTCACCGAGATCCTGAACGGCACCCTCACCGACGCCCGCCGAATCCGCCGGGCCGTCCGGTCCGTGGCCGCCTACCTGCTGCGCTGGAACCACCGCCCCACACCGTTCGGAGTGTTCGCGGGAGTCTCTCCCGCACGGCCGGCTCACACCGCACGAGTCCAGTGGGGAGACGGTTACCAAACGATCCTCCGGCCCGATTCCGACTGGATGACGGACGTGATCACGCAACTGGAGACCAGCCCCGCCCTCCTCGCCAGGCTGAGCGTCGTCGCCAACAACACCGGCCGCACGCGCGGAAACCGGCACGTGGTGGACGGAAAACCGACCGACGCGCACACCCCGCACGTCGCCCCCGTCGAGCTGTCCATCCGCCTCACCCGCCCCGTGGCCACCGCGCTCACCGCCGCCCACACCCCGATCCCGTACGGCGAGCTGGTGCGCCGCCTGGCCGGCCAGTTCCCCACCGCGCGCCCCGACCAGCTCGCCGACCTGATCGCCGACCTGCTGGACAAGCACATCCTGATCAGCAGTCTGTGGCCCCCGATGACGTCAGTCGACCCGCTCCCCCACGTGTGCACCCAGCTGGACAAAGCCGACGCGGCCAGCATCCCCGACGTCGCCGACCTGGCGTCCCAGCTTGCTGCCATCCGCGACCGGATCGACCAGCCCACCGGCACAGCCTCCTGGGCATCCGGCTCTGTCCTCGTCCAGGACATGCAGCGCCTCAGCTCCGTCGCCCCGGTCCCGCTGCTGGTCGACGCCGCACTGGACTGCACCCCCGATATCCCCGAGGCCCTGCTGAACGAAGCCGCCGAAGCAGCCCAGGTCACGCACCAGCTGTCGCCGCACCCTTACGGGTATCCGCGGTGGCGCGACTACCACCAGCGTTTCCTCGACCGGTATGGCACCGACTCCGCGGTGCCGGTTCGTGACCTGGTCGCCGACAGCGGCCTCGGCATGCCCGCGGGCTTCCTGGGCTCCGACCGCACCCGGCCGCCGTATCAGATGACCGACCGGGACGAGAAGATCCTGCGCCTGCTCCAGGAGGTGACGCTCGACGGCCGCCGCGAGCTCGTCCTCACCCGGGCGACGATCGCCGATCTGACCGGCGACCACACCGAACCACCCCTGCCCGTACCCCGGGCAGAGATCGCCGTGGAGATCCACGCTCCCACCCTGGATGCCGTGCAGCGGGGCGACTACCAGCTGTTGGTCACCGGAGCGCCCCGCCCCGGCAGCAGCATGTTCGGCCGCTTCGCGCACCTGCTTCCGCGGCCCGCGCAGTCCGCGCTCACCGACTCGTACGCAACCGCAAGCCCCGGCGCGATCCCGGCGCAGCTGTCGTTCACTCCGCGGCGGCGTCGCAACGAGAACGTCGCCCGCACCCTGCAGGTCCTGCCGCACACCATCCCCCTCGGTCAGCACCACGAGCCCGGTCCCGGCGTGATCCCGCTCGACGACCTGGCGGTGATCGCCGACTCCCGCCGGTTCTACCTGATCCGCACCTCGACCGGGCAGCACGTCGAGCCGTGCGTCCCCCACGCACTGGAGGCGTCCGTCCATACGCCGCCGCTCGCCCGGTTCCTGGCGGAGATCACCACCGCCCGCAGCGCCGCCTACAGGACGTTCACCTTCGGCGTCGCCGCCACCCTGCCCTACCTGCCGCGCGTCCGGTACAAGCGGACCATCCTCGCGCCCGCCCGATGGCTGCTGACCGCCGGGGAACTGCCCGCCCGGTCCGCGCCCATGGCCGAGTGGGACAAGGCGCTGGACCGATGGCGCGACCGGCTTCGCGTCCCGGACCGCATTGCCCTGGTCGAGAACGACCAGCAGCTGCCCATCGACCTTGACCAGCAGATTCACCGGGCGCTGCTGCGCGCCTGCGTGGAGAGGACCCACCTTGTCGAGCTGCGTGAAACCACCACCCCACAGGACCGGGCGTGGATCGGCCGCCCCCACCAGCTGCTGATTCCTCTGGCGAACTCCGCCCCGGCCGGCACGGTCCCGCGCCGGCCGGGGCCCGCAGTCGCCGGCCCCCTGATGCCGGGCCGCTCCACTGTCCTGTACGCCCGCCTGTTCGCGCACCCCCAGCGGCATGACGAGATCCTGACCGGCCACCTGCCCGGTCTGCTCGACCAGTTCGCCACCGTGCCGACCTGGTGGTTCCGGCGTCACCGCGACACCACCCGCCCGGACTCCGGCCAGCACCTGGCCCTGTACCTTCACCTGCCCACCCCGGACGACTACGGCCCGGCCGCCCAACTGGTCCACGCCTGGGCCAATTCACTCCACCGTCAGCGCCTGGCCTCCCACCTGGAGCTGGCCACCTACCTGCCGCACACCGGCCGGTACGGACACGGCCCGGCCCTGGACTCCGCGCACCAGGTGTTCGCCGCGGACTCGTCCGCCAGCGTGGCGCAGATACGTGCCGCCGCCGACGACCCAGCCACGGGGCAGGCACTCACCGCCGCGAGCATGCTCGACCTGACCGTGCAGTTCACCGGCGACCCGCGACAGGCGGCCGACTGGCTGATCCGCACCCTGCCCCAGGAGCACGGCCCCCTCTCCCGGGACCGAACCACGCTGGCCCTGGAACTGGCCGATCCCGAGCACACCGCCCTGCTGGCCCTGCCCGGCGGCCCCGATGTCGCCGCCGCCTGGCAAGGGCGCGCTGCCGCCCTGACCGCATACCGGGAGCAGTTGGCCACCCAGCGAGACCCCGACAGCATGCTGCGGTCGCTACTCCACCAGCACCACATCCGGGCGCTGCCCGTCGACCCCGATCACGAACGCGCCACCGGCCGGCTCACCCGAGCCTGCGCCCTGCGACACCGGGAGCGGCAGCCGTGACCACGACAACCAGCCCGGCCCTGCTGGCAGATGCCTTCGCCCGCCATCTGGCCATCCCCGCCCCGCCGCCCGAAGACCAGCCCTGGGCGGCACAGGCCCTGGCCACAGGTGCCACCGGAACCGCGCTCCTCCACATCGAGCGCGCCCGTACCGGACACGGCACCTGGCAGCAGGCCCACGCCTGGATCAAGACCGCCGTCGCCACCGACATCAGCGCCGCCGACACCAGCGGCCTGTACCTGGGGGCGCCCGCCGTCGCCTTCATGCTCGACTGCGCCGTCACCCCCGACGCACCCCGGTACCAGGACGCGCTGTCAGCCGTGGACCGGCACATCACCGAACTCGCCCACCGGCGAGCCGACGCGGCCCAGGCGCGCATGCGCAGCGGGCGCCCGGCCAGCTTCCATGAGTACGACGTTTTCTACGGGCTGACGGGTATCGGCGCGTACCTGCTGCGCCGGTCCCCGTCTGGCTCCGCGATGGAACCCGTCCTGGCCTACCTCGTGCGGCTGACCCTCCCCATCAGGGACGGCGGCCAGGGATTTCTGCCCGGCTGGTGGGTCGACCACCAGCCCGACCTCACCCCGTCCGCCGTCCCCGACGGGCACGCCAACTTCGGTACAGCACACGGCATTTGCGGCCCACTACTGCTCCTTGCCCGCGCCCTGCGCCAAGGCGTGACCGTCGACCGCCACGAAGACGCCATCGACACCGTCCTCCACTGGCTCGACACGTGGCGGCAGGACGGGCCCGCCGGACCTTGGTGGCCCGAACACCTCCACCTCGACGAACTCCGCGCCGGCCTTCCCGCCCAGCGCGACCCGGCCCGGCCCAGCTGGTGCTATGGCACCCCCGGCATAGCCCGCGCCGGACAGCTCGCCGCCCTCGCCCGCCGCGACGCGGCACGCCAGCACCTGTACGAGACCGCCATGGCCCGCTGCCTGACCGACCCCGGCCAGCTGTCCACGATCGTTGACACCGGCCTGTGCCACGGCTGGGCCGGCATCTACCAGACCGCCTGGCGCGCGGCCCGTGACGCCGCCGCCCCTGCTCTGGGCGCCGCACTGCCCGGCCTGGCCGACGCCCTTGCCCGTCACGCCGGCCCGGGCCCTGATCCCGGTCTGCTGCAGGGCGACGCCGGAACCGCCCTCGCCCTGACCACCGCTGCCCACGCCACGGCACCGACCTCCGGATGGGACGCATGCCTGCTGATCGACTGAACCCGCTCGCCCCGCTGGAAGCGGCGCTGGCCGCCGTAGGGGACGTGCTGGCCGGAGCCAGCCCGGACACCACCGCCGCCCGCGCCGGACTCGACCCTGCCGACCTGGCCGCTGCCGTCGCCGTCTATCAGCAGGCCGGACAGCAGGCTCTCGCCCGCCAGACCCACATCCCCGCCTGGCGTCAGCTGTACGTCCAGTTCACCGACTGGGCCAAGGCCGAACAGACCGTCGCCGACCACATCGCCCCCGCCCTGGACCTGGCCGAACACGACGGGCTGATCACCGGATGGTGGTTCATCCGCAAGCACCCCTGCTGGCGGATGCGCCTACTCCTGCCCGACGGGGCGCAGTTACCTCCAGCGATCCCCGCCGCCCTGGACGAACTCGCCGCCGACGGACGAGTCGGACGCTGGTGGCCCGGCATCTACGAACCCGAGACCGCGGCCTTCGGCGGCGACACCAGCATGGCCATCGCCCACACCCTCTTCCACGCCGACAGCCGCGCCATCCTCACCACACCCCACGGCGACCTGGGCCGCCGCGAGATGTCCCTGCTGCTGTGCGCCACCCTGATGCGCGCGGCCGGACTGGAGTGGTACGAGCAAGGCGACGTCTGGCACCGCGTCGCCCAGGAACGCCCACTGCCGTCCGACGTACCGTCCGCCAAGATCCACACCATGACCGCAGACCTGCGGCACCTCCTCCTCGCCGACACCCGCCCCACCGGCCCGATGCTCCAGTCCGATCAGACCCTCAAGCGCGCCGCCGACTGGGTCCACGCGTTCCGCCACGCGGGCTCGGACCTCGGCACCGCCAACCGCGACGGAGCCCTTGACCGCGGACTGCGCCAAGTCGTGGCCTACCACGTGATCTTCCACTGGAACCGCATCGGCCTGCACGCCCGCACCCAGAGCGTCCTCGCGCACGCGGCCACGGCCACGGTCCTGCACCACGACCCCGACGCTCCGGAAAGGCCCACACCGTGACGACCATGCCCCCACCGACCGCAGCCCACCGGGCCGCCGCACGGTTCCCGCTGGTCTGCCGACCCCACCTGGTGTATCCCAGCCTCACCGCCCGCATCGAGGAACTGCGCACCTGCGCCGATAAGTCCGTTCAAACCGGCCCGCTCAACGACCGGATCAACGCCGCCTGCGCCACCTGGAACCTGTCCGCGCTGATCGCCTCCGACTGCGGGTTCCCCGACTTGGCCACCGACCTGTGCGTCCGCCAGCTTCGCCTGTTCGAGACGGCCTGGCCCGTCAACGGCGACGTCGCCATCGCGGCGCTCCAGCCGATGATCAACCTGCTCCGCCTGACCGCCCGCTCCGGCAACCCAGACGCCGCCTACCGACAGTTGGCCGACCTGCACCAGGCCGTGCACCACGGCGGCACCGTGACGCTCCACGGGCAGTGCATCGACCTCACCCGGTTCACCACCCCGGCCACCGTGCGCCACATCCAGCCGTGGCTGCGGTTCGTGATGACGGACGACGGCACCCGCCTACTGGCCGCCACCGGCCAGTGGGCCAAGGCCGCCCAGCACGCCACCGCGTACGACGCCGAGCCCGACCGGCTGTTCGACAGCAGGCAGGCCCGTATCGTCGCCGCCTGGCACGCGAACGACCCGGACACCGCCGACGCGCTGCTGGACGAAGCGCACATCACCGAACCGTGGGAGGGGGCCGTGCGCCAGCTCCTTCGGCACGGCACCGCGACCATCGCGGGCCGCGCCCGGGACGGACTTTTCGCGACCGTCCTGGACACCGCACAGGCCGCCGTTGAGGCGCCCGCACCGTATACCCGGATGTTCCGCGTACGGCTGGCGCGGACGGTCATCACCCTGGCCCCGGCCGACTCCCAAAACCTGACGGAGCTGCTGTCCCGTACGGTGGTTGACGACACAGACGAAGCGGGCGACGCCTTCGCCGCACGGGAGATCCTGCGCAGCCCGATCCCCGTGGCCAACGACCAGCAACGCAAGAACCTCGAGGCCCTCGTCCATGATGCCGGCCTCGGCCAAGGCGCTATCCCGGCCCCCGCCCTGACCACCATGAACGATGCCCTGGCCGCTGCCGGGACGAGCTTGGCCAGCTGCCTCGCGCAGCAGGGCGCCTGACCACGACCCCTGTTCGACGCCGCAGGAACCACGGCCGAGCATGGCCCTTTCCTACGATGGCCTTGTCAGCGCCGATCCGGCAGCCTGGTGACGCCAGAGGAGCCCTCGAGCTCGGCCTTGGTTTGAGCCAGTTCGAGGGAGAGCTCTGCGATGATCATCCGGAGGGTTTTGGTCCTCGTCTGTTCCTGGCGGAGCTCATCCTTCAACCCGCCGATCTCGGAGATGAGTTGCCGGTTCTCCTCGGCGAGTTCCTGCATCGCGATCGGGGTGGAGTCCTGGGCCTTGGCACGGGCTTGAAAGTCCTGGATGAGATCGGTGTGCCGGTACACCACGTCCCGCCGCAGCTCGCTCTCGGTGATCAGCTGGGAAGCGGTCAGCTTGCCGGACTGCGAGCGCAGCGGGGTGCCGGCCAGGAGCCGTTCGGATGCGGCCCGGATCGCGGCCCGGTCGGCTTCCTCGTCACGCGGTCGGCGCCCCATCACCCCTCCTTCGTCGTCGGATTGATATCGGCCGGGTGCGCGTAGTGATCTTCGATGATGGCCCTGCTGTTGTCCGCCAGCGCGGCTGCCCGGTCGCGCAGGGGGCGCGGGCTGAGCCGGTCGGCTGCCGCGGCCGTCCACTGTCTCTGGAGGCGCCGTTGCTCGACGATGTTCCGGTCGGTGTAGACGAGATTGGCGCAGCTCGACAGGCACTCCCCTTCGTTGGGACCGTCCTCGGCGGGCAGCCCTGCTTCCATCCCCGCCTTGCGGCAGGCGGCCGTCTCAAGTCGCCACACACAGGTCATGGCCTCGCCGTGATGGATGTCCGGGTTCGTCTGATCGAGCAGCCGCTGGACGCTCCGGCCGGCGGTGACGACGCGGCCCGCGAACCGGGCTTGTCTGCGCACGCGGCGGCGATACTCGTCGGCGGAGGGTCCGGAGACGCGTTCGCCGCTCTCCAGCAGACGCGCGTCCTCCTCGTTCTGTTCCAGCACCATCTCCAGGGTCTCCAGCTGGATGTCGTCCATCCAGGCCGAATCGTCCCGGCCTGCATAGTTCAGGGTGACTTTGGTGTGGACATGGGCGTACTGCAGTGCGGCGGCCACCAGTCCGCGGGGGCGCCGGACGATGAAGTACGCCAGGGTCCTGCGGAATCGTGACGCATGAAGGTGCTTGGTCGGATCTGAGGGAATGGGGACCTCGGCGCCGGGGCCACCGAAGGCGCCGTTGACCCACTCCACGAAGTCCTCCAGATCCTTGTTGATCGCCGCGCCCCGCCGGGCGTTGAAGTCGTTGGGCCTTGCGGTGTGGGGGTAGATGAAGCTGGCGGGGAACAAGAAGGGGTAGTCGCCGAGGCTCTCCAGCAAGGCGATGGCGTCATGCACGGGGGCGACGACCACCCAGGGCCGCTGGTCGACCTCCTCCTCGGGCTCTGGGACATCCCGGAGTGAGGCGCGGTCGTAGCCCTTGCCGCGGCGGCCGACGATCAGCAGTTCCCCGGTCTCCTCGTCGGTGTCCCGGCAGCCGGGCCGCAGATTGAGCACCTCTCCGGGCCGCGCCCCACTGAGGTCACAAATCACTATGAAACGGGCAGCGGCCACCATGCGTACGAGAAGGCGCAGTTCGGAGACGGCGATGGGTGAGTCCTGCCAGGGGCGGCCTTCTATCACGCCCGTGACCTGCCCGATGTAGGTGTCCTCGGCGACGGGCAGCCCCGACTCCCGCAGGATGCGCTTTTGCCTCGCGGTGAACGTGAGGACATGGAGCACTCGCTGGATGGCTCCGAAGTTGATGCCCTGCTGCCCACTGTCGGGATGGTGCCCGGGCAGCGGGGTTCCATCTCGCCGGCAGCAGGCGATGTACCGCATGATGCGTTCCTCCTTCGACAGGCCGTCGAATTCGGCCTGGGAGGCGTGTGTCCCGGTCTGCATCTGCTGGTATGCGACCCATGCGTCTCGTACTTCGGGGCCGACCGCCTCGATGACGTGCAGTGCCCAGGCGAGCAACGCGGTCATGGTCGCCGGTGCGATCCGTGGCCACTTGTTGGACCGGCCTCCAGAGGGGCTTTTGAGCTCCTTGTCGGTGGCACCGGGCCAGGGGTAGCCGGTGGCCAGGCGCCCTTCGGCCGGCAGATGCCTTCCGTACAGCCACAGGGTGCGCACCGCGGCCAGGATGTCCACCTTCCGCCCTGGCTTGCGGGGCAGGGCCAGGACATGTGCACGGTAGGCGTCGAGGTGCTGCTCGGTGACATCGCACAGGCGCGAGATGCCCGCGCCGACGAGCCACTCCGCGAAGACCTGCAGGTCGATGAATCAGTAGCGGAACGTGGCGACGCCCGCGCGTTCATTGCCGCGCTGCACGATGGCCGGGCTGCTCGGATTGGGGTGGTCGAGCGCGGCGAGGAAGAACGTCTTGAAAGGCAGTTGGAAGTCGGTCGGGTAGTAGGCCCAGGTCAGAGGTGTGATGTTGATGTGTGCATCGGGGTGGGCCGGCTTGATGTGCCAGACGCCGTCGCCGAAGCGCGACAGGGCATCCCGGTCGGTTCCGGCGCGCAGGATTCTGTTGCGAAGGACCACGGTGTCGGCGGCCGGCCATATGTCCTCCGGTGCCGCGCGGAAGGCGGCTGCGGTAGTCATCGCAGGTCCAAGCGGCCGTCAAGAAGGTCATCAACCAGGCTCTGTTGGTCGACGCCGAGATCGGCTTGGGCCTGCTCGCGCTCGGCATCGGTGAAGTGCTTGATGATTTCCTCCAGTTGCTGGAGCGGAGCGAGGAACCGGGCTTGCCACACCGGCGGGTCGAGGTGGGGACGGCGTTGGCGGATGCCGTCGCGCACGGCCAGTTGAATGGGGAGGTGATGTGGCAGTGCCCGGGCGTTCTCGCAGGTGAGGCACTGCAGGAAGGACGCTGGGCATGGTTGGCCGGGCTCGGCGACGGGGCTCGCGAGGTGGTCTACACAGGCGACAGCGGCGGTGTCCCGCTGGGCGTCGAGAAGGTCCTTGAGCGTCCGGGGTTCCAGGCCCGACTGGGCACGGGCCTGCCCAGGTTCTCGCGGGCCCAGTCGACGAACTCGGTGGTGAAGACCGGGACTGACTGGATCACGCGGGCCTTGGCGACCTCCTGGCGAAGGGCCGCGCCGACGACTCTCCGGCTGTCGACCCGTACTGTGCCGCTGCCTTTGAGGTAGACGTCGTTGAGGGTGCGGCGCGAGTGCGCTACGGGGTGCTGGCGGCGTTCTAGTGCCGTCTGTCGGATCCTGACCGTGTCTACTTCTGGATTGCCGGGAGTGGCGTGCCGGGCCGCCCGGAACCCGCGGGAGCGCGCCCAGTTGAGGACGTCGTGGGGCACGATTCCTGTGCCCCAGCGGTCCGCCTGTTGGCCCGGTTGGCTGCCGGTGGGGTAGAGCGAGACGAAGGCTGCGTGTTCCCCGCTGTGGCGCCGCGGCAGCTCTGAGAGCGAGAGCAGGAGTGCGTACAGGCGCAGCGGCGATCGCATGAGCGGGGCTCGTCGGCGCCGACCCCAAGGAGATCCGCCACGTCATCCGGCAGGTGCTCCAGAGCCGCGATCATGTGTTCCCGTTCGGGGCCGCGCCGGGGTTTGGACTCCTCGACCAGGACGACCCGCTCGTCGTCCCGGGCCCCCTCCGGGTGGAAGTGCGCGGCTGGCCATGTGGCGATGGTGCCGAAGTTCTCCTGGGTCAGCGCCGTCAGCAAAATACAGAACGCGACCGCATCAGCCCTGGTCAGACACAGTTTCGCCATGAGGCGGCGAGAGCCACGGCACCGCTGCACCGTGCGGCTGTAGTCACCCGAGCGAGACCCACGTGGCAGATCGGCGGTCCGGTCGAACATGTCCAGGAGTCCGCCCTCCTCGACTTCGCGTCGACCGAGGTCAAGATCGCCGGCGCGCCATCGCGCCAGGAGCCGGCGTCCCGCTTCGATCCGCTCCCGAGCGAGGCGGACGTCTCGGCGCGCCGCCGTCATGATCACCTGCCAGTCCTCGTCCTCGTAGGCGCCGGGGCTTATTTCCTCGGGCTTCTTCACACGGATGTCGAAGAGACTCTGGCGGAACTCCTCAGGGATCTCCGGATCGTCCCGCAGTACGGTCCGCAGACTCTTGAGCGCGGAGTGCTGACGCTTTGGACGGTCCTCGTAGGACTCCACGTACGCGCGGATGTGCGCACCGGCAAGCTCCTGCGGGCAAGTCGGCGGAGTCTGCCCCTGGTTGAGCACTCGGGCGAATCCCCGCAGGGCATCGAAGTGCCCGTTCGCGGCCCTGAGGCGCTTGGATGACGTGCGGGCCGTGCCAACCCGACGGCTGAAGCACCGGGCCAGCCACTGCTGCAGCTCGGGCGCTCCCTCGCAGGTGCTGAAGTCGTACGTCCTGGACCCTTTTCCCGACTCCTCCAAGAATCGCACCAGCGTGCCGGACCCCTCCGGCACGATGCCGCGCTGCGGTGGCTGCCACGAGGCCGGCGGCAGACTCGCTCGCTGTCCGCCCCGGCTCATCGGACATCCTCCACGGCCCTCAGGGCCACCCCGGTGGCAGCTACAGCGGTCCGGACAAGAGCGTCCATCGCCGTCTGCTCGTCCTCGTCGAGCAGCGCCATCAGGTAGTCGACGTGGAGCCCGGTGAACGGCGCCAGGTAGTGATCTCGCGTCGTGTCCGGGTGGCTGTGTCCCAGCAGGATCGACAGCGCGTACCAGACGTCGCCGAACTGATCCCGGAGGTCTTTGAGCTGCTCGTCGGTGTATCCGTCCAGGTGAGGCTCCCACACCATGGACAACACCAAGTACCAGCGCAGAGCGAAGGAGTGGCGCAACATGTGGGCCCGGGCCCACACCGGGCACTGTGACCGGCGGCGCTCGCGTTGCTCAGGCGTCAGCTCTTCCGCCGAGAGGTCGGCCCACAGGTCGGCGATGCGCTCGTTGGCGTCCCGGAAGGTGTCCTCCCACCCTCCGACCTTCTTCGGCAGGCCGTCATGCGAGAGCCACACCGCGAGAGGCTCCAGCCCCTTGGGAGTCCTGCGGAACAGCCGCAGGCGCTCGTCGGGCCCGAGCACGTCCAGGGAGATCGGCACCGAGGCCCCGGACGCCGACTCGATGTGCAGCTCCCGCGTGCGCGCGCTGTAGCCCGTCACGATCCGCAGCCCCGGCAAACGGTCGTAGCGCCCTGCCCGCTGGGCCCGGCGGATCACCTCCGTCCGCGACCCCTCCACCTCGTCCATATACGAGGCAATCGAGTCCATCAACACGCGCCGCGGGGTCCTGTAGTAACGGCCCTCCTCCGGACAGCCCTTGATGCACGCGGCGGCCAACCACGTCCGCAGGTACCGCCCTCGTGCGCCGAACGGCAGCTCGACGTCGAGAATGCTGGCCCACTCCTGAAACCGCACCCCGGTGCCGTACAGGCCATCGACGAAGGCGACGTCCCGGTCCTCGTTGTACCCGCGCCACCCTGGGCGTCTCAGGCCGTCGAACCCATAGCCGCGCAGTCCGATATTGCGCCACTGCTCGAAGCCGCTGCGCAGCAGCCACTTCACCTGGCGTCGACGGCTGGCCGCCGGCCTCAGGGGATCACGCCCGTTCCTTGCCGTCGGCTTCCCGTCCCTGTCGACCAGACCAGACGGCCTCGACGCATGAGCCTCGCGGGGCACGGAGGGCACCGGGTTGATCGTCCGGTAGCGGGGAGCCGCCTAGGTGTAGAAGCAGTTGAGCGCGGCGCGGTCGGTGTCGAAGCTCGTGCCCTTGACCCGCTCGTGATTGCGGACGTCGGTGATCCGCCAGTCTTTGTACGCCTCGATGTCGCTGGGCATCGCCTCGTCCCAGTGGCGGTCGAAGACGTGGAGGAAGGTCAGCCACACCGCAAGGGAGTAGGCGTACCGTCGCATCGTCTTAATCGACGCGCCCGCCATCGAGCCGGTCCGGAAGAAGAGGTTGATCCTCGGATCTGCGTGGCCTGTAGGTAAGTTCAGGATCGGCGTGCCATGGCGGGCGCCGTAGCGAGCGGCCCGCTCGTGAAGATCACCGATCCACGAGAGCTCCTCAGGAATGACAAGCGGAACAGCTTCGACCATGTTGTAGCAGTCGACGGTCCAACGATCGTTCGCCCCCATAATGCCTCCATGCTGCGTAGGTTATTTCTACAACATGCGAGTGCCTGGAGAACCCCGGCCCACCGCCTCGACCGGTCATCCGAGCCGGTCTGAGCCCACCGGCCCCCGTCGCCCGGACGGCGCTCCTCTCGCACCGGAAGGAGCACCTTCTGGATGTCCGGGTGTCCCCCTCCGATGAGGAACCGCAGGCGTAGGCGCCGCCCTGGCCCGACGTACGCCGTCCTGACCGGCCGGCCACGGGCACCCGCGGCGACGTCCACCCCTGCCGCTGCGGGGGCTCGCTGACGACCACGTCGTAGCGGCCGCACGCACTGCGCTTTCGGTCGAACTCCTGTCCTCCGGACGGCCCCGCACGGTGCTGCCCCTGCTGGCGGCCACCCGTCTGCCGACGGACAATGCCGTCACCGAGAACCTTCCGCGGTTACAGGTCGTTTTCCGTACATCTCGCTCATCCTCACTCAGCGGCTGAACGCCACGCTGCGCCCATCCGTATGGGATCACTGAAGCGTCGCCGGACCAGGAGGCACCACCATGACGCAACGGGCAGACTCTGAGCGGGGCGCCACCCGCCGCACCGTCGTCGCCGCTGTCGGAGCGGCCGGGCTCGCAGCCGCGATCGCCGCCTGCGGTGGATCTGATGACAACGAAGGCAGCGGAGAGAGCGGCAAGGAACTAGGGGAGGCGAGCGCGATCCCGGAGGGTGGTGGCGTCGTCTACAAGAAGCAGAAGGTGGTCGTGACCCAGCCCGCGGCGGGCGAGTTCAAGGCGTTCTCGGCGATCTGCACCCATAAGGGCTGCCCCGTCGCGGCCGTGGCTGACGGAACCATCAACTGCAACTGCCACGGCAGCAAGTTCGACATCGCCGACGGCAGCGTCAAGCAAGGCCCGGCGACCAAACCCTTGCCCGCGGCGGACGTCACCGTGGCCGGCGGCAAGATCAAGCTGAGCTGAGCTGAGCAGTGCCGAGCTGAGCCGAGTGGAGGCAGCTAGCCCGGCGGGCGCCGGGTGCGGGCGGTCTGCCCGGCCCGGCGCCCGCCGGGCCGCTGCTCGGGGCACGTACGACGCGTACGAGTGGTGGCGCGGGGCAGGGCCAGGGGACACAGGCCGCACGCCGAACGGTGCCGCCGAGTCGCTGAGCATCGGCGGCGGCCCCGGCGTCAGCCCGCTGATGGCGCCGCCCCCGGCGCCCCCCTCACGAACTGGCGCCTGACGAACCGGCGTCCGGCCTGTGACAGTCGACCGCCCGCCGCCGAGCCGCCCGGCACCGACTCGGCCCAAGGCCCCTGGCCTGTCTGTCCGGTGCTCCGCACCGCTCCCCGCTGCTCGGAGCGGGCGACGGGCGGCGCCCAGGGCATCCGGCCGGAGGCGCCAGTCGCTCGCGGCTCCCGCGCTCTCCTGAGCGCCTCAGCTCACCGCGCCCTGGTGCGTGGGCGCCGCCGCCAGCACGCGATCAGGTCGTCGGTCGTCGTGATGGTGGCGACCAGGGCCAGGGTATGGCGGACCATCTCTCCGGTGTACTCCCGTGGTACGCCCGCGATGGCGTCGGCGGGGACGACGACGGTGTAGGCGAGGTTGACCGCGTCGAAGACGGTGTTCGGTATCGCCACGTTCGCCGAGACACCGGTGACGATCAGCGTCCGGCAGCCGAGGTTACGCAGCAGTGCGTCCACCCCCGTCCCCGCCAGCGGCGACAGCCCGTGCAACCGCCGCACCACCAGGTCGTCGGCCGTCACAGGGATGGGCTCGGCGATCCGCACCGCCGTACTTCCGGCGAGCTGCTGCACCGGCAGCCGCTCCGCGGCGTGGAAGAGCCGCGCGTTGTGGTTCGCGCCTCGGCCGTCGGGCCGCCGCTCGGCCACCGCGTGCACGACCTGGACCCCGGCCTGGTGGGCGGCCTCCGTCAGGCGTGCGACGTTACGCAGGGCTCCGGACCCGCGCGCCGCGTGCGCGAGGTCGGGCATGGCGCTGTCCGGTCCGACGACGCCTCGCTGGCATTCGACGGTGAGCAGCACCGTCGTCGACGGGTCGACGAGCGTGGGCAGTTGAGCTGCGGATGACGCCATGCGGTCCCTCCCGCTACGAGTCTCGGACGAGCCGGTCGACCCGGCGCGGCCGTGTGCGGCCGTGTGCGGCCGTCTGCGGCCGTCTGCGGCCGTCTGCGGCCCATGTGCGGCCGGTCGCCATTGCACCGTCACGGCGGAAACCCCATGATGCGGGAAACACAGCAGCCGGTGGACGGCAGCCGAGGGAAGGTGGACACCGGATGGTCGCCACACAGCGACGGGCCCGACGGATCATGATGACGCCGCAGGAACTGGATGCCTTCCTCGGCACGCAGCGCACCTGCCGGATGGCCACGGTCTCGGCCGAGGGGCGGCCGCATGTGGTGCCGTTGTGGTTCGCCTGGGTCAGCTCCACGCTCTGGCTCTACTCCCTCACCCGCAGCCGCCGGTGGGCCGACCTGGCGCACGACCCGAGGGTGTCGGTCGTCGTGGACGACGGGCACGACTACGGCGAGCTGCGCGGGGTCGAGCTGAGCGGCGCTGTGGAGATCGTGGGCGAGGTCCCCCGGCGCGGTGAGCCCCACGCGGAGCTCGACGTGCCGGAACGGCTCTTCGCGACCAAGTACTTCGGGCTCGACGCGCTGCCGTTCGACGGGCGGCACGCCTGGCTGCGGCTCCGCCCGGAAGCCGTCGTCTCCTGGGACTTCACCAAACTCCCCCGCTGACCCGGAGCCCACAGCTCTTTCGTGTTCTTTCGCCCTCCGTCGGCCTGCACCCTGCTCCTTCGGGCCCTTCGTGCACCTTCGCTGTCTTTTCCGCCCAGTCGGTGCCCGCCCGACTCGACGCGGTGCGCTCAGCCGCAGGCCCGCGACCGCCACCCGGCGGGCGGACGCGTCAGGCGTCGATCTCACGCGCGGAAGCGCGCAGCACGTCCACAGCCGCGCGGATGGAGGGTCGGCGGTCGGCGTCCGCGCGCCAGATCGCGTAAATGTGCCGACGCATCGTGTGGCGTACGGGCACCACCCTCACCCCGTCCGGCACCGGGCCCCGGCCGAGCCGTGGCGCTACGGCGACGCCGAGTCCGGCGGCGATCAGCGCGAGCTGGGTGTGATGCTCCTCCGCCATGTGCGAGATGCGCGGCTCGATGCCAGCGCCCCGCAGCGTGAGCATCAGCCAGTCATGGCAGAACTCTCCCTTCGGCCAGGAGACCCACTCGTCGCCGGCGAACTCCTCCAGGTCGACCTCGTCCCGGTTCGCGAGTGGGTGCGACGCGGGCATCGCGACATCGGCCGGGTCGTCGAGCAGTGGCGCTTTGACGAGCCCGCCGGGCATGGGCAGCGGCTTGTTGTACCAGTCGAGCACCACCGCGAGGTCCACGTCACCGCGCACCACGCACGGTACCGCTTCGTCCGGTTCCATCTCCTGAAGCCGGGCGCGGAGCTGGGGGTGGTCCACGCGCAGCCGCGCCAGCGCGTTGGGGAACAGTCCGCGGGCGGCGGTCGGGAACGCGCCCAGAAGCAGCTCGCCGACGGCCTGGCCGCGCTGGGCCTCCAGGTCGGCCTGGGCCAGCTCGACCTGGGAGAGGATGCGTGAGGCGTGGTCGGCGAGGAGCCTCCCCGCGTCGGTCAGGCGCACGCCGCGGCCGTTCTTGGCGAGGAGCTGCTGGCCGGTTTCCCGTTCGAGCTTGGCCAGTTGCTGGGAAACGGCGGAGGTGGTGACGTGCAGCCCGTCGGCTGCGGCGCTGACGGAGCCGTGGCGCGCGACGGCGTACAGCGTCCGCAGGCGGTCCAGATTCAACATGTAAGCAATGCTACGCGATGCAGCGGACGAAATATCGATTGTCCTAAGTGGTTTCAACCACCATGGTGATGTCTATGCGCACACCCTCCGCCTCTCGCGCCCTCACGGTCCCCTCCGTCCCCAACTCTCTCTCCTCCCCCGCCGCCACGGACGCGCGATCGGCCTCTCCCGCGGCCCCGGCCGATTCAGCGGGCACCGCGACCGCCCATGCCTCCGCCGACCCCGCGCCCCGCGCGCAGCGGAGCGAAGACCAGGCCACCGGACAGCGGCCCCCCACCGTGGGCGCCGCCGACGGGACCACCGCGCCCACCGGGAGGCGCCGCGCCCTCCTCGACTGGCGCCTGCGCTTCGCTGTCCTTTCCCTCATCTGGGGTTTCAGCTTCCTGCTCATCAAGGTCGGCACAGACGGCTATCCACCGCTGTATGTCACCCTCGGGCGGCTGTTGTTCGGCTCGGCCGTCCTGCTCTCGGTGCTCGCGGTCAAGCGGCAGCGGCTGCCGCGGGACGCCCGCACCTGGGGTCACCTCGCCGTCGCGGCCTTCCTCCTCAACGCCCTGCCGTTCACCCTCTTCGCGTACGCGGAGCTGCACATCTCGTCCACCCTGGCCGGGATCTGCAACGCCACCACGCCGCTGTGGGGCATGGTGCTCTCGCTCGTCGCCCTGTCGGAGGACCGGCCGACCCGGCGCCGGATCGCGGGACTGGGGATCGGCTTCGTCGGCGTACTGACCGTGCTGGGCGCCTGGCAGGGCTTCTCCGGGCAGGACCCGGCGGGCACGGCGATGGCGCTGACCGCCTCCCTCAGTTACGCGGTCGGCTGGATCTACGTACGCCGCACGCTGGCGAGCTCGCAGAACTCCAACCTCGCGATGGCCGGTGGTCAGCTGCTGCTCGGCACCGCTCAACTCGCCGTCGTCACTCCGGTCTTCGCCCCCTTCCCCTCCTCGTTCCCCGTCGTTCCGCTGCTGTCCGTCCTCGCGCTCGGCGCGCTCGGCACCGGGCTCGCCTTCCTTCTCCAGTACGGACTGGTCGCCGAGGTCGGGCCCACGACGGCGACGCTGGTCACCTACTTCATCCCCGTCATCGCGACGGCGGCGGGCGTCGCCGTCCTCAATGAGGCGCTGACCTGGAACACCCCGGTCGGCGCGGTGATCGTGCTGGCGGGCGCGGCACTGACCCAGCGCACCCCGCGGAAGGCGCGAAGCGGTCGGTGAGGTCCGGGGCGCCGACAAGCCACGGTGCGCCGTTCCTCACGGTCACGCGTAGCCAGCCTGGACAGGCGCCGTTCCTCACGGTCACGTGCCGCCGACCCGGTCAGGCGCCGGCCGTCACGATCGCGCGTCGCCGACCGGTCAGGCGCCGGTCCGGTGGCGCGTGGCGCGTGGCGCGTGGCGGGAGCTGTCAGCCGAAGCGGCCGGCGAGGGCCGGCCGAATCGCGGACGCCACGGCGTCCGCGATCGACTCGATCTCCTCCGGGGCGACCGTCGATATGGTCAGCCGTATCGCCTGGGGGGAGTCCACCCGGAAGCGCGCTCCCGGGGCGACCGACCACCCGGCGCGCAGCAGGCGGGCCACCGCGCCGGTCTCGTCAGGAACCGGCACCCACACGTTCATCCCGCTGCGGCCGTACGCGGCTGTCTCCCGCTCCCGCAAGGCCGATATCAGGGCATCCCTGCGCTCGCCGTACGCGGCGGCGACCCGCTCGGGCCGCACAGCGCCCGTCTCCCACAGCCGCACCACGGTGTTCTGCAGCAGATGGCTCACCCAGCCTGGGCCAAGGCGCAACCGGCCGCCCAACCGGTCCACCGTCACCGGGTCTCCGGTGAGCACCGCGAGCCGCAGATCCGGTCCGTACGCCTTGGCGGTCGAGCGGACGAGCACCCACTGATCGGTGGCTCCCGCCAGCGGGTGCAGCGGGAGGTCGACGATGCCGTGCCCGTGGTCGTCCTCGATCAGCAGCACGCCCGGCTGTGCGGCCAGCACGGCGCGCAGCGCTCGGGCACGCCCGGCGCTGACCGCGGCGCCCGTGGGGTTCTGCGCGCGGCTGGTGATGACCAGCGCCCGGGCGCCCCGGCGCACTGCCGCCTCCACCTGGTCCGGCAGGGGGCCCTCGTCGTCGACCGCCAAGGGCACAGGGCGGAGCCCGAGCGCGGGGATCAGGTCCAGCAGGCTCCCCCAGCCCGGGTCTTCGACCGCGACCGCGTCCCCAGGCCGCATATGGGCGGCCAGCACACGCTCGATGGCGTCGAGCGCCCCCGAGGTGACGGCGACGGGCCCGGCGGGCACGCCATCGGCGTCGAAGGCGGCGCGCGCCAGCCGCCCCAGCTCGGGGACGATCAGCGGCGCCCCGTAGAGAGCGGGCCGTCGCGCGTGACGCCCGGCGGCCACCGCGAGGGCGTCATCGAGCGCGGGCAGCAGCGCGGGGTCCGGGTTCCCCGTCGCGAGGTCCCTGGTCCCCTCGGGCGTATCGACGCCTATCTCCTCGCGGGCCGTACTCGCCGGGCGCGGGCGCACCCGGCTGCCCCTGCGCCCCGAGGTCTCTATCACTCCACGGTCGCGCAGGGATCGGTACGCGGCCGCCACCGTATTGGGATTGACCCCCAACTCGACCGCCAGCTCCCGCATGGGCGGCAGCAGTTCACCGGGCCCCAGGCTCCCTGAACCGACCGCCCGCTCCACACTGGCGGCGATATCAGCGGCACGCCGCCCCTCAATCCGATACTCTCCTAGCACAAACGAAAGTATGCACTAATACAATGGAGAGCGCAATGGCTGCCGACGCTTCTCTCACCGCCTCGTCCCTCGCCGGTCCGGCAAGCGACGCACCAGGCGCGGACGACGCTCACGCCGGGTATACGCCCACCGACAGGACCGTGCCCACCCGCTCCCGCGAACGCGCCTCGTACGACCGCGATCTCGTCCACGCGATCCTCGACGAGGGATACGTGTGCCATCTGGGCTTCGTGCGTGACGGGGCGCCCGTCGTGCTGCCGACCCTCTACGGCCGCGTGGGCGAAACACTCTACGTACACGGCTCGACCGGGTCGCGGCCGCTGCGCATGGCGGGCGCGCCCGGCGCCTCCGAAGCGGACCGGGAGCCCGGACTGCCGGTGTGCCTCACGGTCACCCATGTCGATGGCCTCGTCCTCGCGCGCTCGGCGTTCCACCACTCCGTCAACTACCGCTCCGTGGTGGTGCACGGCGTCGCCCGCCAGGTCACCGACGACGCCGAGCGCGTCGCCGCCCTGGACGCCCTGGTCGATCACGTGGTGCCGGGCCGGGCCGCCGACTCACGCCGCCCGAACGCCAAGGAGCTGGCGGCCACCACCGTGCTCCGGCTCGATCTCGCCGAGGTGTCGGCCAAGGTCCGCGAGGGTGGCCCCGACGACGAGCCCGAAGACCTCTCCCTGCCCTACTGGGCCGGAATTCTGCCCGTCACCAAGGGAATCGGCACGCCGCTGCCCTCCGCCGACCTGGCAACCGGTATCGCCCTCCCCGGCTACCTCGCCGGCAACTGAACGAAGGACAGTCCACGCCATGCTGATACACCCCTGGGACGCCGCCCACGACGACGCCGAGTGGCGCGAGTGGCTGGCGGAACACGACTTCGGACACCTCGCGGTGAACGGCCCGGCGGGCGAAGCCCCGCTCGTACAGCCCACCCACTTCGCGTACGACGCGTCGCGCGGTGAGGTGCTCATCCACCTGGCCCGCCCCAACCCGGCGTGGCCCGCCATCGAGGCGCGGCCGACCGTGCTGCTGAGCGTCGCCGACGACTACGTCTTCGTCCCCGGCCCGTGGCTGGCCGCCGGCGACATCCCGCCCGAGCACGGCGTGCCCACCAGCTTCTACGCCGCCGTGCAGCTGACCTGCGTGGCGCATATCGTCGACGACCCGGATGAGAAGGCCGCGCTGCTCACCAGCCAGCTCGCGCACTTCCAGCCGGAAGGGGGCTCCGCGCCCGTCGCCGCCGGTCAGGAGCCGTACGGGCACAGCCTCTCGGGCATCCGCGGGCTGCGGCTCGAAGTGACCGGCGTGCGCGCCAAGTTCAAGTACGCAAACCACAAGCCGGAGGAGACCCGGCGGCGCACGGCGGACGCGCTGGCCTCGCGCGCGGCGCCGCGCGACGCCGAGGCACTCGCCCACCAGCTGCGGCGCGGCGGCTGGTCGGTAGCGACCGGCTGAGCCAGCGGCGGCAACGGCGCGCCGCGCGCACCAGGCGTAAGGAACCTGGTGCGCGCGGCGCATCGGAATGGCGTGACCAAGCTCGTGCTCCGGAGCAGCCGCGAGCGCGGCGGACCGTCCGGCTTCAGCTCGCCTGCGCCGCCGCCGCGCCACGAGCCGCCGCCGCCTCGCGCGCCTCCGCCACGGCCAGCGCGGCGACCGCGCACAGCAGTACGGCCGTGCCCACCACGGTCGCGGCGGTCAGTTCCTCATCGAGCACGACGACAGCGATGGCCGCCGCGGTGACCGGCTCGATGAGCGTGATCACCGAGACGGTCGTGGCGCGCACGACGGCCAGTCCGGTGAAGTACAGACCGTAGGCGAGCGCGGTGGGCACCGCGGCGATGTACAGCATCAGCCCCAGCGTCCGCCCCAGGTCGTGCGCCTGCGGCCAGAGGCCCTCCGCGGCCGCGAACGGCAGGAGGCTCACGGTGCAGACGGCGAAGGACGTCAGCGTGGTGGTGTACGGGTCAGCGGCGCCGCCGTCCCGGCCGAGGTGCCGGGTGTACACGGTGACGGTGGCGTACCCGGCGGCCGAGAGCAGCGCGAAGGCGACACCCGCCGGGCGTACGGCGCCGGTGCCGTCGCTTCCGAGCACCAGCACCAGAAGTCCCAGAAGTGCTCCGGCGATCGCGAACGCGCTGCCGAGTCCCAGCCGTTCGTGACCGGTGACCTGCCCGGCGAGCGCCACCATCACCGGGGCCGCGCCGAGGGTGACCACGGTGCCGACGGCGAGGCCGGTCGCGTCGACCGACTGGAAGTAGGCGGCCTGGAAAACGGTGAGCGCCAGCCCGGTGACAAGAATCCGGACCGCCTTGTTCCGTCGTGACTCGCGCGGGCGCGGGGCGGCGGGGGACGTCCTGCGGCGTGCGCGCAGCAGCACCACAGGCAGCAGCAGGACCAGCCCGCCGAGGGTGCGCCAGAAGGTCAGCGCCAGGGGGCCGAGGCCACTGCTTCCGTACAACAGTGCGGCAGCGGCGCCCGCGGTGCCCCAGGTGGTCGCGGCGAAGGTGACATAGGCCAGCCCCCGGCCCACGGGCAGGGCAGGGTGGAGAGGAGTGAGCACGAGTTGTTCTCCCACGGAAGACAGCTGAAAATCAGCTTGAGTTGGTCGCGTCGTCCCGTTCGCGGGCAGCGTCCAACCGCTCAGGGCCGCGCCCCGAACTCGGTCTTCCTGTGGTGGCCGCCCGCCTTACGCGGCAGGAGGCGGCAGAACAGTCATCGGCATGATCAGCACACTATGCGGTCCGGGAGTCGCCGGACAACTCCGTTTCGGCAGCTGGTCGGGGCTCGTCATCGTCCGTTCCCGGACGCCGCCCACCGTCCGCACGGCCAGGGACCACCCGGTCATGGGCGGCATGGCCGTGGTCCGCACCGTCGTTCACGGCATGGCCGTCGCCCGCACGGTCACCCACCGCCACCGCACTCGTCGGCGGCTCGCTGCCCGGTGCCCCGGATGACGGACTCGGTGACGGACTCGGCGACGCCCCCGCGACCGGCTCGGCGGCGGCTCGCTTGGGGACGGAGGTCTGCGCGATGAACGCGCCCGCCAGCACCATCGCCCCGCCCAGCACCTGCGGAAGGGACAGCCTTTCGCCCAGGAGCACCCAGGCCAGTACGGTCGCGACCACCGCTTCCAGGCAGGCCACGACGCCTGCCACCTGGGGCGAGAGGCTGCGTACGGCGAGAACACCGGTGAGGTAGGCGACGACGGTGGCGACCAGCACGAGCCACCCGAGCAGCAGCACCGCCGGGACCCTGACCTCGTTTATCTCCGCCCGGCCCGCGAGCACCGACCAGTCGAGTCCCCACGGCCGCGCCACAAGGGTCAGCACGAGCGCGCCGATCAGCAGGCCGTACGCGACGACGCCGAGCGGGTCCGCGGCCTCCTCCCCGTCGCCGCCGTGGTCGGAGAGGATGAAATAGCCGACCTGGCAGCAGGCGGCACCCAGGGCGAGCAGCAGCCCGATGGCGTCGAAGCTCAGCCCGGCCCACATCTCGACCACGCAGGCCAGTCCTCCGACAGCCAGCGCGACGCCGACGGCGGCGGCCCGCGACACCGGCCGCCGCTGCACGAAGCGGACCCATCCGAGGACGAGCGCCGGGCCGAGGTACTCGACGAGCAGGGCGACACCCACAGGGATGCGGGAGATCGCCGCGAAGTAGCACGCCTGGACGCCCGCGACGGCCAGCAGCCCGAACCCGGCGAGGAGCGCCGGGTGCCGGGCGACCATGGCCCGGCGGCTCCAGGCGACCGGCAGTAGGAGCAGGGCCGCGCCCGCCGCGCGCAGCCAGGTCACGTGGAGCGGTTCCAGCCCGGCTTCGATGAGTGGTTTCGCGGCGATGCCGGAGCTGCCGAATGTGAGCGCCGACGCCACGGCGAGTCCGAGGCCGACGCTCCTTCCCTTGGACGCGTGCATCGGCACATCATGTCAGCTCACGACAGGACCGTCACCCAGTTCACTCCTGGCACTGTCCGGGGCAAGCCGTGCGGCCAGCGACTCCAGGTCCACGCCCGCCCGCTGCAGCACATCCACCGCGCGGCACTCGCGGTCGTCGGTGAGCGCGGCCAGCAAGTCCAGCCCTCCGGCGACGGCCGCGCCGCGCGACCTGGCGCGCTCGCTCGCTCTCGCCATCGCCGCGTCCACGGCGGGCGACCACTGCGCGTCGCCCTCGCGCACGACGGGAACGGCTCCCGAATCCTCCACCGTTCCGTGCCAGTGCAGGCCGTAGCCGATGGTTCGCTGCGCGAGATAGCCGAGCAGCCGGGCCACCTGCGGCGGACCGCCGTCGAAAGCCGACGTCACCCGCGGACCCGACTCCAGCAGGGTGTGCAGCAGATGAGCGGTGTCGATCTGCCGGTCACCGTCGCGGTGGGCGCGCCTGCGGGCGCCGGCGACCACCGAGGCCAGCTCGTCGCCGAGCGCGGCGCTCACGGCGCCCGCACCGGCGACACCGGCACGATCCGGGTCGTCCGGCCCGCCGGTGGGGCCGACCGGGCCGGCCGTTCCTGCCGGGCTGGAGGAGGGAATACGACTTTGCACACTCTCACCCCATCAGCCCCTGTCGCCCGAAGCATCCGCGCGGGGGAGCATTTACGCCTCCCACGGTGGTTGGGGACCGACGACCAGGGGGTCATCCTTACGGAGGAGACCGGAAGCCCCCTCTCGGGACTTCCGGGCGCTCGGGTACCCACGCGAGTCGCAACCATCCCCGTCCGGCCCACGTCCCCACTCACGGGCGACGGCCCGCCGGGGTACGTGGCCCGCGCCGCCTCCCGCGCCGCTCGCGACCAGGCACCGCCCGGCCGCCAGAGCCGACAAAGCCGACTGAGCCGACTGAGCCGACAAAGGAGAGCCGAGGAGACCCTATGACTGTCCGGCCACTGCTCTTCCTCGACATCGACGGCGTCCTCAACCCGGTGCTGCCAACCGCCGGTTTCACCGCCCATGAGGTGCGGGAGTTCACCGTGCTGCTGTCCGACGAGCACGGGCGCTGGCTACGTGAGCTGTCCGGCTCATACGACCTGGTCTGGGCGACCACCTGGGAGCACGAAGCCAACCGCCTCATCGCGCCGCTGCTCGGCTTGCCGCAGCTGCCGGTCGTGGAGTTCACGCATTACCGGGCGCAGCCGGGCGACCCCAAGCTGCCCCCGCTCGACCTGTTCGCCGGTCGCAAGTGGGCCCCGCTGCTGCGCTTCGCGGCGGGCCGTCCGTTCGCCTGGGTGGACGACGTCATTCCGGAGCGCCTCGTACGCCGCAGCCGCTGGCGGCGGGATCAGCTCCTGCTGCCCGTGGACCCGGCGCACGGGCTCAGCCGGGAGCACGTCGAGCGGCTGCTCGCCAGGCCGCCCGGGCCGCGACGACTGCCGCTGACCCGGACGTCCCGCGGGTCGGTCAGCCCTCGTCGGCGAGGATCAGGTACAGCTTCTTGCGCGCCTCGCCGATGACGGCGAGCGCCTTCTGACGCTGCTCCTTGCTGCCGGTCTTCCATACCTGCCCCAGCGCTTCCATCAGCTCGAAACCGGCCTGCCGGATCTCGTGCGCGGTCTCCCAGTCAACGCCTCGGCCCGCCTCTTCCCACGGCGCCTGCGGGCCGGCTTCGGCCTCAGAGCGTCCTTCGTCGGTCAGTGTGAAGAGCTTTTTGCCGCCCTCGCTGACGCTGGTGATCAGACCCTCGTCCTCCAGCAGTTGCAGCGTCGGATAGATGGAACCCGGGCTGGGGCGCCAGGCGCCGCCGCTGCGCTCGCCGATCTCCTGGATCATCTCGTAGCCGTGCATCGGCCGGTCGCGCAGCAGTGCCAGAATCGACGCCCGTACGTCTCCGCGCCGTGCCCTGCCACGCGGCCCGCCACGCCCCCGGCCGCCGAAGGGCGGGCCCCCGAACGGCGGGCCGAACGGCCCGAACGCGCGACGCCCCTCGGAATCGCCCCAGCCGCCACGGCCGGGCCCGTGATGCTCGTGTCCATGTCCATGTCCATGCATGGTGGTGCTCCTTTTCGTATCTCTGCTCACGTTTCTGTGTATCGCTCACCCACCAACGTCGCATCGTTGATCGGTCGCGATACGTCAACGATATATCGGGATAGCTCGTCCGGCAACACCCTTCTCCGCCTCTCCTCCTCGCCCGCCCCGCTGGCCCTCGCACGCGTTACCTGACTAGAGTCAGAGAATGGATGGGGCGCAGATCGACCAGGTGCGGCGTTTCAACCGCACCGTCACCGAACGCGTGGGAGTACTCCACGACCACTACATGGGCCGCGACCGGCCCGTCGGCGCGGCCCGGCTGCTCTGGGAGATCGGCGAGCAGGGCCAGGACGTACGGCTGCTGCGCGAGCGCCTCGGTCTCGACTCCGGGTACGTCAGCCGCCTGCTGCGCACTCTGGAGGCCGACGGCCTGGTGACGGTGGAGCCGCAGCCCCGCGACAGACGGGTGCGCACCGTCCGGCTCACCGCCGCGGGCCGCGCGGAGCGCGCCGTGCTCGACGGTCGCAGCGACGAGCTGGCCAGTTCGCTCCTGGAGCCGCTCAACGCGTCCCAGCGCGGCCGGCTGGTCGCCGCCATGGCCGAGGTCGACCGGTTGCTGACCGCCTCGACCGTCACGCTGGACGTCGTCGACCCGGACCACCCCGACGCCGAGCGCTGCCTGCGGTCCTACTTCGCCGAGATGCGGGAGCGCTTCGAGACCGGTTTCGACCCCGCGCGGAGCCTGCTCCCCGACGCGGGCGAACTGCGCCCGCCGCACGGCCTGTTCCTGGTCGCCCGGCTGCACGGCCGGGCCGTTGGCTGCGCGGGCCTGAAACTGCCGACCGGCGCCCCGGCCGAGATCAAACGCATGTGGGTGGCGCCCCAGGCCCGCGGCCTCGGACTCGGCCGCCGGTTCCTGGCCGAGCTGGAGGCACGGGCCGCCCAGCACGGCGGCGGAGTGCTGCGGCTGGACACCAACAAGGCACTCAGCGCCGCGATCAGCCTGTACCACTCCTGCGGCTTCCAGGAGGTCGAAGCCTTCAACGACGAGCCGTACGCCCACCTCTGGTTCGAGAAGCAGCTGTCTACGTGACCCGCCGCCGGTCAGGCGCCGAGCGGGCCGATGGGGCCGGTCCGCGCCGGGCGCTCAGAAGGCGGCGATGGTGGAGGGGGCGCGTTCGGCGCGGCTGAGGGCTCGTAGGACGTCGGTCGCGCCGTGGCGGCGCACGGCCAGGCGGGACAGCAGGTCGATCACCGTTTCGACGGCGCTCGGTGGGAACACGGGTGTCTCGATGCCCACGCTGACCGAAAGGTCGTCCGAATGAACGGCGAGCTCCATCATGCGGGTGACCAGCATGTCGTCGAGCAGCAACGACCACGGGCCCCACAGCGGGATGCGCACCGGCCGGTCCGCCACCGATGCCAGGCTGTCCGCCAGTTCCGCGACGGCGGACTCGACGCTCGCCGCCAGCGCTACGGGCCCCTCGGCGGCGGCCTCCTCGCCGCCCTGCCGGATACGGACGTTGATCTGGTCATCGAGACCGGCGCCGATCCAGCGCACCCGGTCGTAGTGCCCCAGGAGGGAGACCGTCTGCTCCTCCGGCACCGGCCCGGTCAGGCACTGCGGAATGGCCAGGACCTGGTAGGCCAGATGAGCGGCGAGACCGCCCACGCTGAACTCGGGCAACGCGCTCGGCCCGCTCCAGGCCGCGCCGACCGCCGGCTCGCGCAGCAGGGCCGCGGCCGAACGGGCCATGGACAGGAAGTCAGCTCTGATACCGGTCATCCCCGCACCCTCCCTACGCCGCCCGCCCGCTTCCGCCCCGGCGGCCGGACCGCTCGTCGCGCCCCCGGGCGCCCGGCGTACAGGATCTCATCCGGCTGGTGTCGGCTGCTGTCGTCTTCCCCTGATACCGCGGAACGATCAGCGGTCAGCGGAGTCGTGAGAGTTTCGCGTCGCTGGCCAGGCCCCGCGGACCGGGCCTCCACCGTCACAGACAGGGTGGTGGGCGTGACCCGCGTTCAGCGGGCCAACCCCAGCGCTGGGCGGCACCAGTTGAGGCCAATGACCGGAAGGCACCCGCCCTCAGGGCCATTGCTCGGCTATTGACCTTGGCGTACGCCTCAAGTGGACGTCTAACGTGCCCTCATGCGCTTGCGAATCGTTGACGCCTTCACCAACCGTCCCTTCTCCGGCAACCCGGCGGCGGTCGTCCTCCTCGACGCCGACGCGTTCCCCGACGACGCCTGGCTCCAGCGGGTGGCCGCCGAGGTCAACCTGTCCGAGACGGCCTTCGCCCATCCGCTGAGCGACACGCGGGACGCCGACTGGGCGCTGCGCTGGTTCACTCCGACGGTGGAGGTCGCCATGTGCGGTCACGCCACGCTGGCCACCGCCCACGTGCTGACGTCCACGGGCGCCGCCCAGGGCACGGTCCGGTTCGCCACCCGCAGCGGGGTCCTGACCGCGACCGCCCCGCATCCCCTCCCAGCGGCCGGGGCGGCTGCCCGGATCACGCTGGACTTCCCGACCGCGCCGCTCACCGCGATCGAGGTCCCGGACGGCGTGCGGGCCGCACTGGGCGCGCGGCCGCTGGCCTGTTACGACACCGGACCGCAGGTCGGCGACCTGCTGGTCGAGCTTGCGGATGAGCGTACGGTGCGAGAGCTGACCCCGGACCTGGCCGCTGTGGCGCGCTTGGAGCACCGGGGCGTGATCGTCACCGCGTCCGCCGCGGACCCCGACAGCGGCTATGACTTCGTCTCCCGCTTCTTCGGCCCGGCCTCCGGCATCGACGAGGACCCGGTGACCGGCAGCGCGCACACCGCCCTGGCTCCCCTGTGGTCCCCCCGGTTCGGCCGCGACGAGCTGACCGGACTCCAGGTATCGGCCCGCACCGGACGGGTACGCACCGTGCTGCGCGGCGAGCGTACGCAGCTGGAAGGCGAGGCCGTGACCGTCATCGACGGAGAACTCCTCGTCTCCCCCTGACCTTCCGCTCCGGGCGACCGGATTCCCGTAGATCCTCGTTGACAGGCGCCCCGGGAAGAGCGGGGGCGGGGCGGCGGCTGGCCTGTGGCCGGGCTCGGCGCGGCGGGGGTTACCGGACGGCCGGTGCTCTTCGACGCGGGCGCCGGCGGTCACCACGGCGTGGCGCCGGGCCCCGCGCCGTCACGACACGGGCAGCCAGCTGACCTTGCCTTCCAGCAGGCCGTATCCGGCGAAGGCCACGATGTCGATCAGGGCGTGCGCGGCGACCAGT
The DNA here is from genome assembly GCF_059026195.1 of Streptomyces sp. A01. NCBI lineage: Bacteria > Bacillati > Actinomycetota > Actinomycetes > Kitasatosporales > Streptomycetaceae > Streptomyces > Streptomyces sp. A01. The sequence continues at coordinate 208,628 of NZ_JBWLKN010000014.1, forward strand.
GGCCCGACCCGTCCCCACCGCCGGTACAGCAGCACGAAGATCACTCCCATCGCCATGTTGCCGAAGAACCCGCCGATGCCCTGGTAGAGGTGGTACGAGCCGCGCAGCACCGCGCTCGCGGCGAGCGCGGCCAGCGGTCCCCACTCCAGCTGTCCGAGCCGTCGCAGCAGGTAGCCCACCACGATCACCTCCTCCAGCACGGCGTTCTGCACGGCTGAGGCGACGAGCACCGGGTACTTCCACCACACGTCGGGCAGCGACTCGGGCACCACGGTGAGGTTGGCCCCGGCGGCCCGGGCACCGATGTAGAGCAGCAGTCCGGTGCCGCCGATGCCCGCGGCGACCGCCGTGCCCCAGCCCAGGTCGAACCGGCGGGCGCGCAGGTCGAACCCGATGGAGCGCAGCCCCGCGCCCTCGCGCAACAGGAGATGGGCGACGAGGGCGACCGGCACGAGCGAGGTGGAGATCCCGAACAGCTGCCAGGCGAGGTCCAGCCAAGGGCGGCCCGGGGCCTCGGACGCGTTCAGATTGGCGGTCTGGTCACTGAGCCCGCCTGGCTCGGTCGCCGAACCGATGAAGTCGATCAGCGCGGACAGCCCGCTCGCCCCCAGCGACAACGCCAGCACGAGCAGCGTCTCGGTGCCCAGCGTCCGCCGCGACAGCCCGTCCTCCGGGAGCGAGCTGGTCACCTCACGCGCCTGCGGCCGCACGACTGCCTCCAAGACCTCAACCTGTTACGGAGATCGCGTGACGCGACTCGCCGAAGCGTACGGTGCCATCTCACCCGGGAGGTCTCAGCTTGCCTGACGCCCACGGTCCCTACGACACAGGGTCACCGGCGGGGCCGGGCGGACGGCGCTCATCCGCCTCGCCCGGCGGTCCGCCCACCAGCCCGGCCGCCCGTCAGTCCGCGATGCCGACCGGCCAGGCGTGCACTGGTTCGCCCGTCCGCATCAGAACGGAGTAACGGCGTGTCATGGCCGCCAGCGCCTCCTCCCGGTCCATCCCGGCGGCCAGTGCCCGGTGGTAGGTCGAGGTCTGCCAGGAGGCCCCGTTGACGCGTCGGCGGCAGCGTTCGGCGATCACGCCGAGGTAGCGGTCCCGGTCCGCGGGCTCCACCCCCCAGGCGTCCAGCCCCGAGGCGGCCAGCGGCAGCAGTTCGTCGAGGACGAGCCGCACGGCCGATACCCGGGCCACTCCCCCGGCACGGCCCGGCAGCGGCCAGCGCAGCTCGGTGTCGATGCCGTAGCGGCATGCCTCGTCGAAGTTCTCCGCCGCCGTGGCGAACGGGAGCCGGGTCCACAGCGGGCGCGGCTGCTCGGCGAGTGCCCGGACGAGGCCGTAGTAGAAGGCCGTATTGGCGATGACGTCGGTGACGGTGGGGCCGGCGGGCAGCACCCGGTTCTCGACCCGGAGGTGCGGGACGCCCTCGGACACCGCGTACACCGGACGGTTCCAGCGGTAGATGGTGCCGTTGTGCAAGGTCAGCTCCGGCAGGCCGGGCGCCTTGCCGTCGTCCAGCAGCAGCAGCGGGTCCTCGTCGCCGCTGATGGGGAGCAGGGGTGGGAAGTAGCGCAGGTTCTCCTCGAAGAGGTCGTACGCGGAATCGATCCAGCGCTCTCCGAACCAGGTGCGTGGCCGCACACCCTGCGTGGTGAACTCCGGCGGTCTGGTGTCGGTGGACTGCACGAACAGCGGCGGCCGGGACTCGCGCCACAGCTCCCTGCCGAAGAGGAAGGGGGAGTTGGCGCCGACGGCGATCTGTACGGCGGCGACCGCCTGCGCCGCGTTCCACACGGCCGCGAACCGGTTCGGCGTCACCTGGAGATGCAACTGCACCGACGTGCACGCCGCCTCCGGCGCGATCGACGCCGACGTGCAGGTCAGCCGCTCCACCCCGTGGATGTCGATCGCGAAGTCCTCGCCCCGCGCGGCCAGCATCTCGTCGTTCAGCAGCCGGTACCGGTCGGCCAGGGAGAGGTTCGCCGACACCAGGTCGTGCGCGGCGAGCGTCGGCAGAATGCCGATCATCACAATGCCGGCGGACACCTCACCGGCCTTGCGGTCGGCGTACCCGAGTCCGGTGCGCAGCTCCTCCGATAACTGGTCGAGGACACGGCCGTGCATACGGTGCGGAACGATGTTGACTTCCAGGTTGCACTGGCCTAGTTCGGTCTGGAAATCATGGCTCGCTATACGCTCAAGGACTTGAGCGTTCATCATCCTCGGCAAGCCGTCGGAGCCTACAAGATTCAATTCTATCTCCAGGCCCATGAGATTCTTTGGGCGCTCGAATCGCTTCTCCTTCAACAGCCGCGCGAGCGCTTCGAGGCACTGCCGTAGTTTCTCGCGGTGCCGCTGCCGATCGGACAGGTCGAATCCGCCTGCCGCGATCTTCTCCCCCATAGAGCCGTCCCTCCTAGACCGGGTCGCGGCCGCGCCGGCCGCCTGGGGCCTGGCTCCCCCGGCGGAGCCAGGGGCAGTCACGGGACGATGATGCCCAGGCAGTGTGATCGATAACGCCCCGTCAGGCCGCAGGAGGGATAACCTCTGTGAATAGGCAATGTGGCACAGTCCTTTGGCATGCGCTGTGCATCCGGGCGAGGCACCAGCGCGGCGTACCAGGTCGGCCCAATTTTGGTGGCGTAAAACACAGGTAACTTTCAGCCGTCTGCGTCCACGCTAAAAGCCACGGTCAGGCTCGCAATCCACGGCACAGAAACGGATCAATCGCCACAACATAAGGTCCGGATATCCCCTTGCCAAGATAAGCGCGGCCGCACACCGAAACATATAGGGAACATGTGCCGTATAAACTCTCCAAAAGAGGCAGAGAGTCGGCGCCCTGCACCCCGTCACGGCCCCCCTCTGACCCCGCACGCTGACAGCGACGTCCGCACCCCCGCCAGCACCCCTGTCTCGAAGTGAGAGGCGAGCCCATGCCGCTGCATGTCCCCCCGGCTCCAGCGCCCGCGTTACGCAGCATCCTCACGGCCCTCGGTTCCCCCACCGCGGTCCGCGAAGCCCGGACTCCGGCCCTGCGCTCGCATCCAGGTCCACTGACGCCTGAGCGACCGCTCCCCGTCCATACGCTCGACCATGTGTCACCGCGCGGCGGTCACGGCAAGGCTCCGACCACCCGGCTCACCGGCTGGCGCTTCCTGATCAGCGGCGAGGACCGCGCCGTGGCCGCGGCTGAGGCGATGCTGACGCCGGACGGCTGGGCCTTCTCGCACTTCAGTGAGGGACCGTATGTGGTCTCGACCGAACGTGCCCTGCGGCATGCGGAGACGCTGTCCTCCACGTACCAGCCCCGGCTGCTGTCCGTGCCCGAGCTCTACATGGTCACCCTCTGGCTGCACTGTGACCCCGCGGCTGACGCCGCCACCGGCCGGCCCGCACCCGCCGACCTGCTGGTGCCGCTCGCTCCTGCGCCACCGGGCATCGCGGCCCACCGGCCGCACCGTGTCGCGGAACTGCTGCCCATGCTGACGCTCCGGCTCACGCCCGCCCCGCTTCTCGGGTCACCTGCCTGAGAGCACCCGGCCACCGCACCGGCCACCGCACTGCCGTGCCCCGCGACCTTCCTGGTCGCGGGGCACGTCACCGTACGCGACGACCGGTACACGGCTGGGCGGAAAGACTAGTTACGAGTGACTACACCGAACCACCCGAAGGGGCGGTCTGCTGGGCGGCAACCGCCCGCACGGGTGACGCGTCTTCATCTAGTGAGGAGCGCTGCCGCTAAATGCCTGCGGAATCACGCCCGCAGGGCAAGACTGAGACCAATCAACAGTTACGGGGGAGCGGATATGAGTACCGCACCGAGCCGCAGGACAGCCACCACACCACAGCGAAAGATCTCTTCCATGTGCCAGCACCAACCAGCGTGCCCGACAGCCGACTCAGCGGACAGGGAGGCCGCCCATCTCGTGGCGCACCATCCTGAGCAAGGCTGGAGCCTGCTGTGCAACGGGGTCCTCCTCTTCGAGGACACCGGGGAGCTGCTGCCGGACGGGCAGGTCATCGACCCGCACCGGCCGCTGGGCACCGAGCACATCATGACCGCCGCCTAGCCGACGCTGAGCGCACCGGTCAGCACCGCGGCGCCGCACGTCGGCGGCCGCACCACGGCCGCAGCCGTACGGCTCCCGGCGCCGGGAAACAGGCGCCAAGAACGATCCACTGAACGTCACGCACCAAGCATCACGCAACAAGAACCATGAGGGGCCGGCCCGGCGTCACCGCCGAACCGGCCCCGTCGCATGTCCCCCGCGCCCCGGCGCGAGGAGTCCCGTCAGCTGTCGTACTCGTCGAGCGGCGGGCAGGAGCAGACCAGGTTCCGGTCACCGTAGGCGCCGTCCACCCGGCGCACCGGCGGCCAGTACTTGTCGGCCGCCGAGACACCGGCCGGGAAGACCGCCTCGTCACGGGTGTACGCGTGGGTCCACTCGCCGGTCAGCGTGGCCGCGGTGTGCGGCGCGTTGCGCAGGGGGTTGTCATCCGCCGACCATTCGCCGGAACCGACCTTCGCAATCTCCGCCCGAATGGCGATCATGGCCTCGCAGAACCGGTCAAGTTCCGCCAAGTCCTCGCTCTCCGTCGGCTCGATCATCAGCGTCCCCGCGACCGGGAACGACATGGTCGGCGCGTGGAAGCCGTAGTCGATCAGGCGCTTGGCGACATCGTCCACGCTCACGCCCGTCTCCTTGGTGAGTCCGCGCAGGTCAACGATGCACTCGTGCGCGACAAGACCGGCCGGACCCGTGTACAGCACCGGGTAGTGCGGCTCCAGCCGCTTGGCGATGTAGTTCGCGCCGAGCACAGCCACCTGAGTGGCGCGGCGCAGCCCCTCGCCGCCCATCAGCCGCACGTACGCCCAGGAGATCGGCAGAATGCCCGCCGAGCCCCACGGAGCGGCCGAGACCGGGCCCACGCCCGTCTGAGGACCGGCGGTGGGCTGGAGCGGGTGGTTCGGGAGGTACGGGGCGAGGTGCGCGCGCACGCCGACCGGGCCGACGCCGGGGCCACCGCCGCCGTGCGGGATGCAGAACGTCTTGTGCAGGTTCAGGTGCGAGACGTCGCCGCCGAACTTGCCCGGCCTGGCGACGCCGACCAGGGCGTTCAGGTTGGCCCCGTCCACGTACACCTGGCCGCCGACGTCGTGCACGGCGGCGCAGATGTCGCTGATGTGCTCCTCGAAGACGCCGTGCGTGGAGGGGTAGGTGACCATCAGGACGGCCAGCTCGTCGCCGTACTGCTCGATCTTGGAGTGCAGGTCGTCGGCGTCCACCTCGCCGTCCTCGCCGGTCTTGACGACGACGACCTTCATCCCGGCCATCACGGCGCTCGCCGCGTTCGTGCCGTGCGCCGAGGACGGGATCAGGCAGACGACACGCTGGTCATCACCATTGGCACGGTGGTACGCCCGGACGGCCAGCAGCCCGGCCAGCTCGCCCTGCGAGCCGGCGTTCGGCTGGAGGGACACCTTGTCGTAGCCGGTGACCTCGGCGAGCCGGTCCTCCAGCTCGTTGATCAGCGTCAGATAGCCCTGCGCCTGCCCGACTGGGGCGAACGGGTGAAGCGCGCTGAACTCCGGCCACGTCACCGGCTCCATCTCGGTGGTCGCGTTGAGCTTCATCGTGCAGGAGCCCAGCGGGATCATTCCGCGGTCGAGCGCGTAGTCGCGGTCCGCGAGCTTGCGCAGGTAGCGCAGCATGGCCGTCTCGGAACGGTGCTGGTGGAAGACCGGGTGGGTGAGGTAGTCGTCGGCGCGCAGCAGTTCCTGCGGCAGCGCGTCGCTGACCCCGGCGTCGAGCGTCTCGATGTCGGCGTGCACGCCGAAGGCGGCCCATACGGCGGCGAGCTGGGCGCGGCCCGTCGTCTCGTCGCAGGCGATGCCGACCTGGTCGGCGTCGACCTGGCGCAGGTTCACCCCGGCGGCGCGGGCGGCGGCCGCGATCTCGGCGGCCCGGCCCGGCACCCGCGCGGTGAGGGTGTCGAAGTACGTGTCGTGTGCGAGCTCCACGCCACCGGCCCGCAGCCCCTCGGCGAGCACCGTGGCGTAGCGGTGGGTGCGGCGGGCGATCGCGGCGAGGCCGTCCGGGCCGTGGTACACCGCGTACATCCCGGCCATGACGGCGAGGAGTACCTGGGCGGTGCAGATGTTGCTGGTGGCCTTCTCGCGGCGGATGTGCTGCTCACGGGTCTGGAGCGCCAGCCGGTAGGCCTTGTTCCCGTCGGCGTCGACGGAGACGCCGACGAGGCGGCCCGGGAGGCTGCGCGCGAACTTCTGGCCGACGGCCATGAACCCCGCGTGCGGACCGCCGAAACCCATCGGCACGCCGAACCGCTGGGTGGTGCCCACGGCGATGTCGGCGCCGAGGTCGCCGGGCGAGGTCAGCAGCGTCAGGGCGAGCAGGTCGGCGGCGACCGTGACGACCGCGCCCAGCTCGTGCGCGCGCTCGATGAGGACGCGCGGGTCGCGGACCGCGCCGGACGCGCCCGGGTACTGCAGGAGGACGCCGAAGACGCCGCGCTCGGCGATCTCGTCCGGGATGCCCTGGGACAGGTCGGCGACCACGACCTCGACCCCGGTGGGCTCCGCGCGGGTCTCGATGACGGCGATGGTCTGCGGCAGGCAGTCGGCGTCGATGAGGAAGACGCCCTCCTTGACCTTGCCCACGCGCCGGGAGAGCGCCATGGCCTCGGCGGCCGCCGTGCCCTCGTCGAGCAGGGAGGCGCCGGAAGTGGGCAGCCCGGTCAGGTCGGCGACCATGGTCTGGAAGTTGAGCAGCGCCTCAAGGCGGCCCTGCGAGATCTCCGGCTGGTACGGCGTGTACGCGGTGTACCAGGCGGGGTTCTCCATCACGTTCCGCAGGATCACCGGCGGAGTGAAAGTGCCGTAGTAGCCGAGGCCGATCATCGGGGCCAGCACCTGGTTGCTGTCGGCCAGCTCACGCAGCTCCGCGAGGACCTCCGCCTCGCTCCTGGCGCCGGGCAGCCGCAGGGCCTCGGCGCTCTTGATCACGTCCGGAACGGCGGCCGCGGTGAGCTCGTCCAAGGAGCCGAAGCCGACCTGGGCGAGCATCTTGGCTTGCGCCTCGCGGTCGGGTCCTATGTGGCGCGCTTCGAACGGAGTGCCGCGCTCCAGTTCGGTGAGGGAGATGCGGTGTGCAGTCATCTGCGGAGGCCTCCTGGTCATACGACCTTCGGGGGGCACCAAGGCGCTGGTACCCGGACGGCCTCCCCCTCTGTCATCTCAACCTGAGAGCTTCACCGGCCCGCTGCGGCGGACCGGCTTTCACCGTCGGTGAGGAGGGGCTCCGGAATGATGCCAGTCCGTGACCCGCCCTGCTTTCCAGAGTGACCTCGCCCGTACGGTACGTGTGCCTGAGAGATTCCGGGGAGGATTTGCTCCTTCGGCGCCCCCGTCCACCTGCGGCGGAGGGCTCTCCCGTATGGGGTCTACAGCCGCTGGCCAGCCTACCAGCGTCGATCCCGGCTGTTCGCTCAAGTGGCCAGTCGGCATGATGTGGCCTTACGTAGGTGTCACAGGCAGTCGTGACCTGTAGGAGGTGATGGACCGTGCAGACCGACACCGATCCGCGGCACCTGATCGGCCGGAAGGCGTTCGACCGCAGCGGCACGAAGATCGGCACCGTGGACGAGGTCTATCTCGATGACGCGACCGGCACGCCGGAGTGGGCGGCGGTGCGCACCGGCCTCTTCAGCCGGGACGTCTTCGTCCCCCTGGAGCCCAGCGAGGTCGTCGACGAAGTGCTGCGGGTCCCGTTCGACCGCGCGCTGATCAAGGGCGCCCCCGACTTCGGCGTGGGCCGCCATCTCTCCCCCGAGCAGGAAGTCCAGCTCTACCGGCACTACGGGCTCGACGCCGCGCATCGCGGTGGCACCCCCGCCCCGCCGCCCGATAAGGACTTCGGCCACGTCGCGGGCCCGGATGACTGATCCTCGGCGGGCCGCACCAGCGGCAACGGGTCGGCGGGCGCCAGCGCCGGGTCGTCCACGGGGAAGGTCCGCACCCGGCCGGGCGGCGACCACGGCTGCTCGAACCGTATGGTCACGCGGCCGACGCCGCTGCCCTGGACCCATCCGGCGCCGTACTCGGCGTGGCGGACGTCGTGGCCGGGCAGCCAGCTCCTGGGCCGCTCAGGGGCCGCCGGCTCCGCCACCGGCTGCTCAGCGCCCCCGTCGGGGCCCCCTGGGCTGACCCACTCCTGGGGGCCGGTGTCACCGGCTCTGGCCTCCTCAAGAGCCCGCTCCGTCGCCGCCTGCGCGAACAGGTCCTCCTGCGTGTAGTCCGCGAGCCCGGTCACGCCGACGCCGAGCAGCCGTACGCCCTCGGTGGTCTCCACACCGTCGATCAGCCGTCTGGCCGCCTCCCGCACCACGGAGGGCTCGTCGGTCGGCCCGCGCAGGGTCTCCGAACGGGTGAGCGTCGAGAAGTCGTAGCGCCGGACCTTGATCACGACCGTGCGCCCGGACCTGCCCGCCGCCCGCAGCCGCTCGACACACCGGTCGGCGAGCCGCGTGATCTCGGTCTGGACCCGGACGCGGTCGGTCAGGTCCACATCGAAGGTGTCCTCGACGGACACCGATTTGGTGTCCCGTTCCGCGACGACAGGACGGTCGTCGCGGCCACTGGCCAGTGCGTACAGCGACGCGCCGTGTGCCTTGCCGAGGAGCCTGACCAGCTCGGCCTCCCCCGCCGCCGCCGTCTCGGCGACCGTGTGGAGGCCCGCCCGCCGCAGCGCCTCCGCAGTCGCCGGTCCCACACCGGGGATGGCACGCACCGTCATCGGGCCCAGCAGGGCCATCTCCGTGCCCGGCTCGATCAGCACAAGGCCGTCGGGCTTGGCCTGCTCCGAGGCGATCTTGGCGAGCATCTTCGAGCCGGCGAGCCCCACCGAGCCCGCCAGCCCGGTCGCCGCGGCGATCTCCCGCCGCAGCCGCTCACCGACCTGCCGCGCGGCCCGGGACGACGCCTCGACGCCGCCCGCTTCCAGATCGACGAAGGCCTCATCGAGGCTGAGCGGCTCCACCAGCGGCGACAGGGCCGCCAGCAGTCGCATGACGACTTCACTCACCTGGCGGTACAACGAGAAGCGCGGCGTGAGATACGCGGCGTTCGGGCAGAGCCGCCGGGCCTGCGCCATCGCCATCGCCGAGTGCACGCCGAAGACCCGCGCCTCATACGACGCCGTGGCCACCACGCCGCGTGGCCCGAGGCCGCCGACGATCACCGGCTTCCCGCGCAGGCTGGGCTTGGCCGCCTGCTCCGCCGCGGCGAAGAAGGCGTCCATGTCCAGATGCAGGATCGTCGGCGCACCTCTCACACTCAGAGATGGTGCCGTACGCCTCTGACAATCGCGCTAACCAGCGCGGTTGCGGCGCCGCGCGAGCTCGTCGGCCGGATTGTGCCGGGCCAGCGTCTCGCCGGTGTCCACCCGCTCCCCCTGCAGCTGGGACAGCGCCGACTCCACGTCCCGCCACACCACGCCCACGGCGATCCCGAAGACTCCCTGGCCGCCCTGGAGCAGGCTCACGACCTCGTCGGGCGAGGCGCACTCGTAGACCGTCGCGCCATCGCTCATCAGCGTCATCTGCGCGAGGTCCGCCACTCCGCGCAACCGCAGATGCTGCACGGCTGTCCTGATGTTCTGCAAGGACACGCCGGTGTCGAGCAGCCGCTTGACGATCTTGAGAACGACCACATCGCGAAAGCTGTACAGCCGCTGGCTTCCCGAGCCGTAGGCGGGCCGCACGCTGGGCTCGACCAGGCCGGTGCGCGCCCAGTAGTCGAGCTGCCGGTAGGTGATCCCCGCGGCCGCGCACGCTGTAGGGCCGCGGTAGCCGACGTCGTCCGACGCGGGCTCTTCGGGTGTCGCGGCACGTGCCGCGCCGGAGTATCCAGGCGCCTGACCGGCCGCGCCCCCGTGAAGCGGATACGGACCGCCTGCCGCCGTACCGTCGCCGGTGCTTCTCACGCCGACCTCCGTCCTTGACCTGCCCTCACGACGGTAGGCAGTCACTCGGGGTGCGTCAACGATCGCCACACTCGGCACGCCGAGTGATAATCACCCTGCGAGTGGTTTCTGGTGACGCTGTTCCGGGAAGGGCTTCTCGAATGCCGTGTCAGCGATGTCCGACATCGCTGCTGCCAGCGGCTCACTGGCTGTTCGTGTCGAAGTCTTCCGGAGAGATCTGGTCAAGGAACTCGCGGAACTTCTCGACCTCGTCTTCCTGCTCGTCGGGGATGGCGATGCCGGCGTCGTCCAGCACCCCGTCACTGCCGTAGATCGGTGTACCCGTGCGCAGCGCCAGCGCTATGGCGTCCGACGGCCGGGCACTGACCTCCACGCCGCTGGCGAACACCAGCTCCGCGTAGAAGACACCCTCTCTCAGGTCCGTGATCCGGACTTCGGTGAGCTCCTGGCCCACCGCCTCCAGCACGTCCTTGAACAGGTCATGCGTCAGTGGTCGCGCAGGGGCCATGCCCTGCTGCGCGAAGGCGATGGCGGTCGCCTCACCCGGCCCAATCCAGATGGGCAGATACCGGTCGCCTCCTACTTCACGCAGAAGCACGATCGGCTGGTTGGAAGGCATTTCCACCCGGACACCCACGACGTCGAGCTCATTCACACAGCAACCCTAGGACCTGGCCGACCGGTTTGGGTAGTCGGGCACCCTGGCACTCAGTGCGTCCTGACTTGTAGAGCCGTCTCTACAAGAGCCGCATGGAGCCGTATGGACAGTGTTGCCAGCTCCCGCGCGGTTGCTTCCGCGTGAGCTCTGGTCTGCGGGTTACGGTGCCGCCGAAGGGGTGCGACCAGCTGTTCGATCAGGCCCGCCTCACGATCGGCGGCGGCTTTGATCGCCCGCAAATGGCGCGGTTCGAGTCCCGCCTGGCCAAGATCAGCGATGAGCCTGGCCACGCTGACGGCGCCCGCGTCGAATGCGCCGTCCGGGGTAGCGCTGAGCAACCCGTACGACTCCCATTCGGCCAGGTCGGGCTCGCTGACCTCGGCGGCGGCCAGCAGCTCGGCACGGCCCAGCCGGGCCGCCGTGCGCTCCTCCCGCTGCTCCCCGGCGTCGTCGCCAAGCAGCTCACGGGACTGGGCGGGAGCGGGCAGCCGCACCCGCTCACCTCGGGCGAGAGCGTCAAGATGCTCCCTGATCACCTTCAGCGGCAGATAGTGATCGCGCTGCATGCGCAGCACGTGCCCCAGCCGCTCGATGTCCTCCTGGGCGAACTTGCGGTACCCCGATGGGGTGCGCCGCGGCTCCACCAGGCCCTCGGCCTCCAAGAACCGGATCTTGGAGATGGTGACCTCGGGAAACTCGTCACGGAGCAGGCTCAGCACGGTGCCGATGCTCATCAGCCGGCCATCCGCGGAGGCGGTGCCGTTCCCGGCACCGCCCGTCGGTGATTGACGCATGAACCTTCCTTGACGCCTCGGTTCTGTCAGATGCCGACGCCTCGCTGGCTCGCGTAGAAGACCAGCCGGTACTTGCCGATCTGCACCTCGTCGCCATTGGCCAGCACGACCGCGTCGATACGCTCCCGGTTGACGTACGTGCCGTTGAGGCTGCCGACGTCAGCGACGGAGAACCTGCCGTCGGGACCGCGCCGGAACTCCACATGGCGGCGCGAAACGGTCACGTCGTCCAGGAAGATGTCGCTCTGCGGATGACGGCCGGCCGTCGTCAGCTCGCTGTCCAGGAGGAAGCGACTGCCTGAGTTCGGGCCCCTGCGGACCACCAGCAGCGCCGATCCCAGCGGCAGCGCGTCAACGGCGGCCTGCGCCTCCTGCGAGAGCGACGGCAGCTGGGTCTGTCCCGTCGTCTCGGAGTCGTACGCCTCCAGCCCGGAGATCGAGATGGTCGAGGTGGTCTCCGAGGCCCGCTCGGCCGACGCCCCGGCCCGCAGCGGCGCGCCGCAGTTGGAGCAGAACTTGTTGGCCTCGGCGTTCCGGTGCCCGCACCTGGTGCAAACAGGCAAACCGAACCCTCCACCCGTACTTGAGGTTGATGGTTCTCCGAAACCTATGCGGCCGGACGCAGCGGGGTCAACAGACGACGCGCCGTGACCGCCGGGCATGTCGCCACCCTCGGGACCCAGCTGGTCCCGGAACAGCGGGCGCTCTTCCTGCGCCCCGCTCTCCTCAGCGGAACGCTGCGCACGGTGACGGGCATTGCCACCGTCCTGGCGTGCGCTCTTGCCGAACAACTTCGCAAACAACTTCACGGGCGATTCCCCTTGACTGAAACAGACCCGCCCGTGGGGCAGGACAAACCCTCGATGCACACACCGGCCGACCCGGACACCCTCACAACGTCCGTGACCATCAGACAGTTTCCCTCACGCACCACGGTTCTGGTGCGCCGACCCCCCGCAACCTCGCGCCCCTGCCACGGGCCCCCCATAAGTCCCCCGCTCATCACGATGACGACCGAGCGTAGTCAGGCCGCTTCGCCGACCGCAAGGCGTCCACAACGATCTTCTCCTGACGCTCCACCGACACAGTGGCCCGCTCCTTCTCCAGAGTCTGCACCACTCCACCAGGAATGTTCAGCGCGGGCTCCAGGTCCTCGGGCTTGCCGATCACCTTGAACTCGTAAGGCTGAGTCACCTTGTGGCCGTCGATGTCGACTCCGATCCCCGAGTCGGCGAAGTACGTGTCCGCTACGACCCGTACATCGTTGATCTGGATCGCCTCGGCGCCCGCGGCCCGCAGCTCCTGGATGGCGTCAAGCAGCATGTCAGCCTTCACCGTGCCCCTGGTGTCATCTATGCGAAGGGTGATGCCGGGCCCCTGGGCGGCGACTGTGCCCGCGAGCACGCCCAGTTGCCGCTCCTTGAGCTTCGTCTGTTTACGGGCCTCTTCCGCCTGGTCGGAGCTGTTCTCCAGCTCCGTGCGCTGGCCGACAAGCCGCTGCTTCTCGTCCTCCAGGCGCTGCGTCCGGTCATCCAGCTCGTCGAGGATGCGCACCAGGTCCTCCTGGCGGGCACCCCGCAACACGCTGTTCTCGTTGGTCGAGCGCACCTGGATCGCCAGGCCGAGTCCCAGCACGCACAGCAGCACGGCGGCGGTGAGCTGGGGCCGGGACAGCCGGGGCGGCCACAGGCCCGCCAGTAGACGCTGACGGCCCGTCAACGGCTCGGCGGTCGAGGTTGCTTCCGGCGGAACCTGCTCGGGCTCGCCCGCGGGCGGCGCGGGCTCCTCCGCGGGCGGCTCCGGGGGCAGCTCCTCGCGCGGCTTCGCGGGGCCCTCCCCGGGCTTCGGCGGCTCGGACTTGTCGGGTGTCTCATCGCTAGGCATCGGCCTCACGCCCTGAAGATGTGCCGCCGGATCGCGGCGGCGTTGGAGAAGATGCGGATACCGAGCACCACGACGACGCCCGTGGAGAGCTGGGCGCCGACGCCGAGCTTGTCTCCCAGGAAGACGATCAGGGCGGCCACCACCACATTGGACAGGAACGAGACGACGAAGACCTTGTCGTCGAAGATTCCGTCGAGCATCGCCCGCAACCCGCCGAACACCGCGTCCAGCGCCGCGACAACGGCGATCGGCAGGTAGGGCTCGACCACCGTCGGCACCACGGGGCGGACCACGAGTCCGACCACGACTCCCACGACGAGGCCCAGTACGGCGATCAAGATGTGCCCTTTCCAGTGTCGGTGCCGCTCTTCTTCGCGGCACCGGCCTTCGGCTCCGCGGTACGTACGATCAGGCTTGGGGCCACGGGAAGCCGCAGCTCGTCCTCGACGGACATGCTGGTGCGGATGTCGTACTTGTCCCGCAGTACGCGGAGGTACCGCCCGTCGGCGCTGTCCTCGAACGCGGCACGCAGCCGCTCTCCGTCGCCCACCGCGTGCACCGTGTACGGCGGCACCAGTGGCTTGTTGTCGACCAGTATGGCGTCCCCCGCCGCCCTGATCGCCGAAAGGGCGGTCAGCCGCTGCCCATTGACGGCGATGGCCTCCGCCCCGGACTCCCAGAGCCCGTTGATCACACGCTGCATGTCCCGGTCGCGCACGCGTCCCGTGTCGGAGAAGTCGTTGCTCTCGCGGGGACCGCCACCGTCCTGGCCGGTGCCTTTGGCGTCGTCGACGACGAGTTCGACGCCGGGGCCGCGCACTTCGGTGGCTCCGGCGAGCAGCGCGACGAGTTCGCCCTTGTCGCCGCCGTACTTCCGCAGCGCGTCACGCTGCCGCTTCCCGACCTCGTCGCGGAGCGAGTCGACGTTGTCCTCCAGCGCGTCGGCCGCCGACGTCTCCGACTCGATGCGGTCGATCAGCTCTTCGCGTTCCTTGGCGACCGTGGGCGCCGCTATCCGCGCCTCGGCCGCCCCGATGGTGACCACGCCCGCGGCCAGTATCAGCCCGACGGCCAGCCACAGCCTGGCGCTCACCGAGCGCGGCAAGCCCTGCTTTCCCTCGGCCTTCCGCCGGGCCGCGGCCTCGGCGTAACCGTCATCGAGACTGTGCTCCGTGACGTTGGTCAGCAGCGACATGGAGGCATCGGGACGCGGGCGAGGCGAAACGGTGCTCCGAACGGGGGGCTGCTGCGGCATGCCGCACATCGTCGCACGTCGGGGGCGCCGTCACCCAATGGCCCCACCGGCGCGCCGGTTCGGACCGAGGGAGACGGCGCCCCCGGCTTGGTCAAGCCGTGCCAAGCCCGCTCAAGCCAGGCGAACCTCCGCCGACTTACGCGGCGACACGCCGCGGGCATGGCCGTCGCGGGTCAGCGACCCGCGGTGTCCACGACGTGCGCCCACTCGTCCAGCAGTGCCGCGGCCGACGCGTCGTCCGGGCCTTCCGCCCACAGGTGCGTCACGGCCTCGGCCGGGTCCGGAAGCACCATGACCCAGCGGCCGTCGGACTCCACGACGCGTACGCCGTCGGTCGTATCCACCGACCGGTCGCCCGCGGCCTCCACGACGGTGCGCATGACGAGCCCCTTGACCGCCCACGGTGTGGCCAGATCACGCCGCAGCACATGGGCTCTGGGAATGCGCGCGTCGATCTGGCTCAACGTCAGCTGCGTACGCGCCACCAGGCCGATGAGACGCACGAACGCGGCGGTCCCGTCGAAGACGCTGCTGAACTCGGGAATGATGTACCCGCCGCGTCCGTCGCCACCGAAGATGGTGGTGTCGGCGCGGCCGACCCGGGTCAGGTCGTCGGGCGATGTCGTCGTCCAGTCGACCTGCGTACCGTGATAGGCGGCGACCTGCTCGGCGATACGTGTCGTCGTCACCGGCATCGCGACCCGCCCGCTGCGCCGCTCGGCGGCCACCAGGTCGAGCATGACCAGAAGCGCCCGGTCGTCCTCCACGATGCGGCCGCGTTCGTCAACGAGCGACAGCCGCTCACCCACCGGGTCGAACCGCACACCGAACGCCGCACGCGCGGACGCCACGATCTCCCCGAGCCGCACCAGTCCGGCGCGGCGCGTGTCCGCCGTCTCCGTCGGACGCGACTCGTCCAGGCCGGGGTTGATGGTGAGGGCGTCGACGCCCAGCTTGCCCAGGAGGCTGGGCAGCACGAGCCCGGCGCTGCCGTTCGAGGCGTCGACCACGATCTTCAGCCCTGCCTCGGCGACACCGGTGGTGTCCACGGCACGCGACAACGAGCCGGTGTACGAGTCGAAGACGCTGGAGGGGAACCGCAGGTCACCGATCTCGCCCGGGAAGGCACGGCGGTACTCCTGCCGCGCGTACACCCGGTCGAGCTTGCGCTGCCCGCCTTGGGAGAGGTCAGCGCCCCGCTCGTCGAAGAACATGATGTCGACGGAGTCGGGGACGCCCGGCGTCGTACGGACCATGATGCCGCCGGCGCTGCCGCGCGCGGTCTGCTGCCGGGCGACGGGCAGCGGCACGTTCTCCAGGTCCCGCACATCGATGGCGCTGGCCTGCAGGGCGGAGATGACGGCACGTTTCAGCGCCCGCGCACCACGGGAGTGGTCACGAGCGGTGGTGACGGTCGAGCCCTTCTTCAGCGTCGTCGCGTACGCACCTGCCAGCCGCACGGCCAGCTCGGGGGTGATCTCGACGTTGAGGATGCCGGAGACGCCGCGGGCGCCGAACAGATGCGCCTGCCCGCGCGACTCCCAGATCACCGAGGTGTTGACGAACGCGCCCGCCTCGATGGTCTTGAACGGATACACCCGGACGTTGCCCTGGACGATCGATTCCTCGCCGATGAAGCACTCGTCGCCGATGACGGCTCCGTCTTCGATCCGCGCGGCTCTCATGATGTCGGTGTTCTTACCGATCACGCAGCCCCGCAGATTGCACTGCTGCCCGATGTAGACGTTGTCGTGCACGACGCTCTTGTGGAGGAACGCACCGCTCTTGACGACGACGTTCGAGCCGACGACGGTGTGCTCCCGAAGCTCGGTGTCGGCTTCCACCTTCGCGTAGTCGCCGATGTAGAGAGGTCCGCGCAGCACCGCGTCCGGGTGGACCTCGGCGCCTTCGGCGACCCACACTCCAGGGGAGATCTCGAAGCCGTCGATGTCGACGTCGACCTTGCCCTCCAGGACGTCGGCCTGCGCCTTCACGTAGCTCTCGTGAGTGCCGACGTCCTCCCAGTAGCCGTCGGCGACATAGCCGTAGATCGGCTTACCTTCCTTCATCAGCTGGGGGAAGACATCACCTGACCAGTCGACGGAGACATCCGCCTCGACATAGTCGAACACCTCCGGCTCCATGACGTAGATGCCGGTGTTCACCGTGTCGGAGAAAACCTGACCCCAGGTGGGCTTCTCAAGGAAACGTTCCACCCGGCCTTCCTCGTCGACGATGGTGATGCCGAACTCCAGCGGGTTGGGCACCCGGGTCAGGCAGACCGTGACCAGCGCACCCTTTTCCTTATGGAAATTGATCAGCTCGGTGAGGTCGAAATCGGTAAGGGCGTCTCCGGAGATGACGAGGAACGCATCGTCCTTGAGTGCCTCTTCCGCGTTCTTGACACTTCCGGCGGTGCCGAGTGGCTTTTCCTCATTGGCGTAGGTGAGCTCCATACCGAGCTCCTCGCCATCCCCGAAGTAGTTCTTCACCAGCGAGGCGAGAAACTGGACAGTCACCACGGTCTCATTCAGACCATGCCGCTTGAGCAGGCGAAGCACGTGCTCCATGATCGGTCGATTGACGACCGGCAGGAGCGGCTTGGGCATGCTTGAGGTCATTGGGCGGAGGCGAGTTCCTTCGCCACCGGCCATCACGACGGCCTTCATGTCGGAAGCGTCCTCCTTGAAGAGACGGTCAGCCGACTTCGCCCACCCGGCTACCCCAAAGGCTTACGCGAGGGCGATCCCGGCTTTTGCAGTGCTGGCGCATCAGTGAGCTCAGCCGGCTGCGGGGTCCGCCTTGACGAGACGGCGGACCTGTACTACGTACAAGATTCCTGCCCACCAGTAGAGCGTTGTACCCCATCCGGCGAACGCCCATCCGAAAATAGCAGCGAATGTGGCGAGCCAGCCACTTCCGTCGCTCAGAAGGAGCAAAGGAAAGGCATACATGAGGTTGAAGGTCGCGGCCTTGCCGAGGAAGTTCACCTGAGGCGGCGGGTAGCCGTGCCGCCGGAGGATGCCCACCATCACCAGCAGCATCAGCTCGCGCGCGAGGAGCGCGGCGGTCAGCCACAGCGGCAGGATCTCCCGCCAGGTGAGACCGACGAGTGTGGAGAGGATATACAGCCGGTCGGCGGCCGGGTCCAGGAGCCGGCCGAGCTTGCTGATCTGGTTCCAGCGCCGGGCGAGCTTCCCGTCGAGGTAGTCGCTGATGCCGCTCAGCATCAGGACGAGGATGGCCCATCCATCGCTCTTGGGGCCACCGAACTCCGGCAGCAAAATGAGCCACAGGAACAGCGGTACGCCGAGGAGGCGCGCCATGCTGAGGATGTTCGGGATGGTGAGGACACGGTCAGTGTGGACGCGTGTCTCCTGGACCTCCACCCGGGGGCCTCCTGTGGGAACGTGCCAATGATGCGTGCTGACTTTACCTGTACGGGACGCGCCCGCGCACAGCGGGTCCACCGGCGCTGTGCACCGAATGTCCGGTGATCTCCTTATCCGGGAATCACGCACCGCGCGTGACCGCTGCCGGCAAACGCAAGAAAGCCCTGTCGGGGGCCCCGAAAGGGGCTGCCCGACAGGGCTTTTGCAATGATTGTTCGGCG